>JAKIZO010000006.1:308-32972 GCA_022707965.1 Bacteroidota bacterium | reverse complement strand
CATCAGGATTATTTTTTAACTTTGTAACATTTCTGTCATTAAAACGTCTTTTTTTATTAAAGTATATTAGTCAATTTATGAAATACAGTATGTTAAAAATAAATATAGAACTAATTCTTATATCGATAATATTAGCATTATCAATCCATTCTATTGCACTTTCGCAAGAAAAAAGTGCATTCAAAATTGCACGTGTAAAATATTCAGGTGGGGGAGATTGGTACAACGACCAGTCCGCCGAAGTGAATTTGCTCAAATTCGTTCGTGAAAATACCAACTTAAATGTTAATCCTACTTTCTTCTACGTTGATTTGGCTAACGACAACTTGTTTCTTTATCCCGTGATTTTTCTCACTGGTCACGGGAATGTTAATTTTACTGAAAGAGAAGCCAGAAATTTACGTGCATACTTAGAAAATGGTGGATTTCTCTATATTGATGATGATTACGGTTTAGATGAACATATTCGCAGAGAAATGAAAAAAGTGTTCCCCGATAAAGAATTTGTCGAACTGCCTTTTAATCATAAAATTTATAACTGTCATTTTGTTTTTCCAAACGGTCTTCCTAAAATTCACGAACACGACAACAAACCCCCACAGGGCTTTGGTATGTTCCATAATGGTCGAATGTGCGTTTTCTATACTTATGAATCAAATCCAACGGACGGCTGGGCTGACCCGGAAGTTCATAACAACCCACCTGAAAAAAGGGAAGCTGCTTTGAAAATTGGTACTAATATTATTGTTTATGCACTAACCAATTGATTGATATGAAAAGAGATACATATAAAGAGATAATTCAGAAGCTTCGCACTACCCGCAGAAAAGAAAGCTTCATCATTTTGTTTTCAGGGCTTTTCAATGCCCTTACTTTTATTGTTTCAGTCCTCTTTACTGTTACCTTAATCGAACTTTTCGCCCAGGGCGACGTTTTCTTCCGCGGCATTTTGTTCGGTTTTATAGTCTTTTCCTCAATAATGATTCTGTCTTTCTTTTTGAAAGATGGCCTGGCGCGGTTTCTTATGCCCAAAAGTCGTCCTCCATTGCATCTGATAGCACTCAGAGTTGGCTCTCATTACCCTGATGTTAAAGATAGATTAAGCAATGCAGTTCAGATTTATCAAGAACGAAACAAACCCAACGGTATGTCTGCCGAACTTATCGAAGCTGCATTCGACCAAATTACTTCTTATTCCAAAGACAAAGACTATAACGTTATTTTAGATACAAAAAAGCTTAAAAATTCAGCTCTTAGATTTGCAGTTTCTTTGATGATTTTTCTTTTTTCATTCTTTGTCTTTCAATCTTCATTCGGTTTTGCTTTCGAACGAATAATGAACTGGAATAAATCCTATCTTCCACCTCCACCTTTTAGCCTATCGTTAGCCGATGAGCAACAAACAATTTTGCGTGGTAAACCCGCCCAAATTGTAATTAAAGCGAGCGGTCAAGCTCCTGAAACTATAAAATTGCTTATTAAAGAAGAAAAACAAAAAAATTATGATGAATACATTCTTCGTCTCGATACAGGCGATGTTTATATCTACTCAATCGCTGCCGTCAAATCCAATCTACAATTCTACGCTTCTGCCGAATGGCTCACCACCAATGTCATCACAAAATTGGGTTCTATTCAAGTTGTAGATTTGCCCCAAATCCGTTCTTTAAGTGGTAGAGTTATCTATCCAGCCTATACGGGGCTTGCCCCAAAAGATTTCGATGAGCAAAATGCCGATATTTCTGCTCTTAACGGTTCTACTGTTAATATCTCTGTGCTTTCCAATAAGCATATCAAATCTGCTCAAATAGTAATTGAAAAAAATAGATTTAGTGAAAAAGATACAATCGCTAATCTCGACACAACCTATATTCAAATGTCGGTCAAAGACAACGTTGCATCAGGCAAATTTACCTGCAATTTTAACGGTTTCTACCAAATTCAAATTATCGACATCGATGGGCAGACTAATCCCGAACCAATTCGCTATTCTGTTGTCTCCGGAAAAGATGAATACCCAACAATCTCTCTTCAATCTCCAACTATGAATGTCGAACTCGATAAAAATGCTATTCTTCCTATTCGCATTGCAATTAGCGATGATTATGGTTTTAGCTCTGTCAAATTGCATTATAAACTTATCGAATCGAAATACTCCTCGCCTGAAAAAAATTACAAACAGATTTCTATTCCACTTTCTGCAAGCAATTCTACCGTTCAAGATTTGCCCTATGTCTGGGACTTGAAGAAACTGAGTATTACTCCCGAAGATAAATACGAATTCTTTGTTGAAGTCTTCGATAACGACATCGTCAATGGTCCCAAATCCGCACGCACTCAAACAATTACCGTTAGGCTTCCTTCCCCCGAAGAATTAATGAAACGCACAGATTTAGTTCACGAAAAAGTCGAAAAAGAACTTCAAAAAATTGCCAAAGAATCTGATAACTTAAAAAAAGAAATGGAAGCAATTAACCGCGAATTGCTCAAAAAAGACAAAAAGGAACTAACCTGGGAAGAAAAGAAAAAAGTCGAAGATATTCTAAAAAAACAGTCAGAACTTCAAAAGAAAGTTGAGAATTTATCGCAAGAGTTGTCTCAAACAACAGATAAACTCCAACAGAATAATTTGCTTTCCCCCGAAACATTGCAAAAATATCTTGAACTTCAAAAATTAATGCAAGAAGTGCGTTCACCCGAACTTGAACGTTTGCAAAGGCAAATGGAACAGGCACTTCAAAATATGACCCCCGACCAATTACAAAAAGCAATGCAGTCAATTCAATTTGATGAAGAAAAATTCCGCCGCAGTATCGAACGCACTATGAAAATACTGAAACGCGTTCAGGCTGAACAAAAAGCCGATGCTATTGCTAAACGTGCCGAAGAACTTAATAATCAACAAAATCAACTTGAAAATCAACTGAAAAATACTAATCCTAACGACGAAGACAAAAGAAAAGAACTTGCTCGCAAACAGCAGGAACTTCGCGACGAGCTCAAATCTGTCAATAAAGAACTCGACGAACTCCGTAATCTTATGAAAGAAATTGGCGAAAACGAAATGCCTCTCTCCGAACTTAACGAAGCCGCCGATGAACTCAACTACGAAGAAACTTCTCAGGATATGCAGGAAGCAGCTTCTTCCATTGAAAAAGGTAATTTCAAAAAGTCTGCTTCTAAACAACAAAAAGCTTCCCAAAAAATTAAGAACTTCTCTCAAAAAATGAATGAACTTAAAGACAAAATGAACGATAAAGTCAATCGCGAAGCTCAACGCCAAATGCAAAAAGCACTTCAAGATTTGCTCACAACTTCAAACAAACAAGAAAAATTAAGAGATAAAACTCAAAAATCTGATTTCAACTCTACCAAAATCCCCGAATTTGCCAAAGAACAGGCAGATTTATTTGAAAGTGTCTCCAATGTTGCCAATTCTATGGCTCAACTTGCTGAAAAATCATTCGCTGTTACCCCTCAAATGGGTAATGAAATTACAAATGCTCTTATTCAGATGCGTGCAACTGTCGAATATCTTGCCAATCGTCAGATGTCCCAGGCAGCGAAATCTCAAATTGAAGCAATGAAATCGCTGAACTCTACAATCGGACAAATGCAATCTATGCTCAGCCAGATGCAAAACAAGCAAAGTTCCTGTGATGCCGGCGGTGGTATGGGACAGGGACAAAGCAAAAGTGGGGGACAGGGAATGGCTTTCCAGCAACGCTTGCAACAACTAGCTGCCGAACAGCAAGCTATTAACCAGGCTATGCAACAACTCGGCGAAGGCAACAACCCCGGCGCCCTTTCCCAGGAACAACGAGCTCAAATGGCACGCCTTGCTGACCGCCAGGGTAGAGCTCAAAAATCTCTTCAAGAACTTGCAGAAGAACAAAGAAATGCACCCGATGGTAATAAATTAGCCTTGGGCGATTTAAATAGAATTGCCCGCGAAATGGAAGAAGTTGCTCGCGACATTCAAAGCGGAAATATCACCCCCGAAACACGTCGCAAGCAAGAAAGAATTCTCTCACGTCTGCTCGACGCTACTAAATCTATCTATGATAGAGACTTCGAAGAACGTCGCCAGGGTCGCACCGCCCAGGACATCTACCGCGATAGCCCTAATTCTGCCGATTTCGAGCAATTTATCCGCCAAAACCAGTATATCCAAGAAATGATAAATAATGCTCGACGCACATATACCAAAGATTATGAGCAACTTATTCGAAAATACTTTGAAAACTTAAAAGAAATTAAAAACTAACTGCCTATTACTGAGTGTATTCTCTCAATTATCTCTCTTGTATTGTCCTTCGAAAACAAGAGAGATAATTGTTTATTTATTCCAAATTGTATATAATCAATTTGATAATTTTCTATTTGCTTTGTTAATTTGGATAATAATTCTTTATCAAGTAAAATATTATTCCCAACTAAGCAAATCAAATCTCCTTCAACTGCTTCGACTTGATAATCCGTATATGTTGCTGTGATATTATTGATTTGCTGATTGTCCAGTTTTGCAAATAATACAAATGATGTTTCTGATTGCGATGAAGATAAGATTTTTATATTTCTTCTGATTAAATAATTCAGTATATCAACTATTTGCAAACTACTATTTCGCTTGGTATCAAGATAGAAATGCAATTTTGTAACTTCGCTCAATACGCTTATCGAATGCAATTTGGGCTCGCTGCCTTGATTATTTTCTTTGATTATCGTTCCTTGTTCGGATGGTGAGAAAGTATTTAATACTTTGATAGGGATACCTGCTTCGATAGCCGGCTTTATAGTGTCGGGATGCAGAACTTTTGCTCCATAAAATGAAAGCTCGCGAATATCATCTATTGTCATTTCATCTATTGTAATCGCTTGCTCAACAATACGTGGGTCTGCCGATTTCACTCCCGAAACATCTGTCCATATCTGAATTTCGCTTGCACCAAGAGCCAGCCCATAAATCGAGGCACTAAAATCCGAACCGCCCCTTCCTAATGTAGTTGTTCTTCCCTCTAAATCTGAACCTATGAACCCCTGTGCTATTATTGTATCGTATTTGTCAAATTCTGGTTTCAACTCATTTTGTACTTTCAATTTAATAATCGAATAATTTGGTTCTGCTTCACCAAATTTGCTGTTTGTTATGATATAATTCTCAGAATTAATTAAAACAGCATTTATTTTATTTTCAAGCAAAATATAATAAAAAACCGTCGTCGATAGTTTTTCCCCAAACGAAACAAAAAAATCCATCATCTTTGCTGTTAGTTCTTGCAGTAAATGTATTCCTTCGCTAAACTCTCTGATTTGCCTGATATATACGTCAATTTTTTCTAATGCCTTCCATTTTAATTCACTATTTATTGTATTCTCAATAATTTTCTTATGATGTTCTGAAATTTCATTGATAATTTCAATCGATTTCGTAATATTTTGTAAAGAAAAGTTAGCCGCTTCAATTAATAAGTCGGTTACTCCTTTGCAAGCAGAAAGCACAACCAGTTTATTACACTTCTGCGAGGTAATAATATTAAAAACATTTAGCATTGCGGAAGCATTTGCTACCGAACTTCCGCCAAATTTCATAACAATGATATTATCCATAAATTACAGTGGGACCAAAATAGTTACTTTCGAAGGTATCATTTCAGTGCTTTCAAGCTGTTTGATATTCTTTATTGTTGCTTCGTCAAGAACAGTCTCATTTTTTACAACAAGCATCCCATTTTTGGTAAATAAAGTTTGTCCCATCATCATTCCAGGTTCGAGCTGGGATACAAAAACATTCTTTTCTCGCATTTTTTGTCCGGTCGAAGTTTCAATTGCTTCAATTTGTTCTTCTTGTTCATCTTTTGCTTCTTCTTTTGGTTGAATTTTAGGTTGAATTAAATTAGCAACAGAGGCATCAATATTTACTATTCTCAATTCTCCTTGTTCTGGAACTAATGTTGGTATTGATTTTTTTCTAACAACATCCTGAAAATGATGAAACAAATCGTAGTCGAACCAGGTTGCGTGCCGATAAAGCGATTTTATTGCTTCTTCGTGTCTTTTTTTTGTGCGTTCCGGTCCCTGCAACACATACCCAATTTCAAAAAAGTGCGGTAGTTCGTGCAACTGCATTCGATAAACGTTGTTATGGTAAAAATTGACTATTGCTATTATCTGTGATTCATAGGAAATTGCTGGTCCCGATAGCATAGCCGGAAATCCACTTCCATCGTGGTGTTCCCATATATTGGCAATAATATCTGCATATTTTTTGAGCTTCTTTACTTTTAAAATTGTGTCCAACGCAGTTCTGAAATATTTTAGATATTCCATTTTTTTTTCGTCAGTCAAATCGTGCGGGTCTGTCAATATGTAATTTATTGGCATTCCATTTAATACGCTTGAATGAAGAAGAGAAGCTAATACAATATTATTAATCCTTTCTTTTGATAATCCCAATTCTTCCGCAAATAATTTTGCTGTAACAGCTACAAATTTCGTGTGATTAGTGAAGTAGAACCGTTCGGCGTAACTTGCAATCCCCGAAATTGCCTGTATAGTTTGATTTAGTAATTCTGTATTTTCACTGATAGAGCGCTGAAGTTCCTCGTTTTTCTCTTTCAGTTGTTCAATTGTTTTCTTAAGTTCAGCGGCTTGTTGTTTAACTTTCTTGTTTTTGTTGTAATTATCAAAAGCAATTTTAATAGATTGTACTAATGATAATTCATCGGCTGGTTTTATCAAATACATATAAGCGTGTGCCTGGTTTATCGCTGGGATTATATCTTTGGGTGTTGTATATCCTGTCAGTATTACCCGCGTTGCATCTGGTACTATACTCATACTTTTTTCTAAAAATTCTGCACCACTCATCCCCGGCATTCTCTGGTCTGATAATATTACCTCTGCTTTAAAACCATTTTTCAATATTTCCAAAGCTTCTTCGCCACTTTCTGCAATTCTTACATCGTAATACTTCGAAAACATTATACTCAGTATTTTCAAAAATGCCGTTTCATCATCAACTATTAATAATTTCCCCTTGTTTTCCATATCTCACTTTCACGAAATTCGATATATATTATTCCAATTTAATAATTATTATCAATTTTAGAAAGATTATTTTCGGCAATTCTGTAATTAATGAATGATGATATTGCCTCCGCTGTCAGCAACGACGATTTGTTAATCTTTATTTTCAACTCAGCGTTCTCATCAATAAATGGAAGTTCGATTAAGTTCCTAAGTGATTTTATCCGAATAATTAAAAAGTATCTCTTATAAAACTTTTTCTTTATTTCTGTATTGATAATCTCAGAGTAATTTATTTTTACTCTCTTAATGTTCGATTTTAATACTCCAATTATGCTATCTTTCACAAAATACTCTATCATTACAAAATTATCATCCACGACCAAATTCCCATAACACTCAGCGAACCCATAATACATATCCTTATAAGTAAAGTTCAATATTTCATCTGGAATAATCATTCTTTTCCCAAAATGATTAATCTAATTTACTAATTATTTCCATTACTAATCTGGTTAATTTTGGCTCGGCTATTTGTGCAGCTTTGATTATTTCGTCCAGTGATACTGGTTTCAGTGCATCAGGGTAGCATTCATCTGTTACAATAGAAAATCCCAGCACTTTCATTCCCATTTGATTAGCAACAATACACTCGGGAATTGTGCTCATTCCAATCAAATCCGCCCCAATTATCCGCAAGAAGCGATATTCAGCACGTGTTTCCAGGCTCGGTCCGCTCATTGCAGCATATACACCTTTGTGTAATTTTATTCCTAATTCCAGCGCTAATTCTTCTGCCAATTTTATCATTTGTTTGCTGTATGGTTCACTCATATCAACAAAGCGAACCCCAAATCTTGGGTCGTATTCACCAATTAGTGGGTTATCCCCAATCAAATTAATGTGGTCGTCAATTACAACGATACTTGTTACAGGAATATACGGATTTAATGAGCCACAAGCATTTGTAATAATCAATCTTTCTACACCCAAATATTTCATTACTCTAACGGGAAAAGTTATCTGTTCCATCGAGTAGCCTTCGTAATAATGAAAACGTCCTTGCATTGCAACGAGTTCCTTGCCTTCCAGCTTCCCAAAAATTAATTTTCCTTTATGGCTTTCCACCGTTGAAGTAGGGAAGTGCGGAATATCTGTATAATCAAATACTCTGTTGATTTGAATTTTCGTAGCTAATTCGCCCAAGCCTGTCCCTAATATTATCCCTGTTTTTGGGGTTATGTCTAATCTTTGCTTTAAGTAGCTTACGCTTTCTTGAACTTTGTCAAATAATTGTTTTTTCTCCATATTATTTTTCTCATTTTTGAACATTATTTATACTTTCTTGCAATTGTTATTATTGATAACCCAAATGGGAAAATTATCTTCCCTAACAAAAATTTTTCCAGTAAAAACACGTTTTTAAATACTTTATTCACAATTGGAGGAACATTCTCGACAGGTTCATTTTGCTTTTTCTCCGCTCCTGTGAGTTTGTCGATATACCTTTTTAGCACCGCCGGCGCGAACAGCAATGTGTTAAAATAAGATGAATATACTATATTGAAACCCACCTGCCGAAGTAAGTTGTTAAAATCGAGCCTGTTATATCGGCGATAGTGCTGGTGAATTTCATCGTGTCGGCTCCATAGCGATTGATATGCAGGAACAGTGGTAATAAACCACGCACCGTTGGGCAATTTATCATACACTTGCTTCATTATTCCAATGTCGTCTTCAATATGCTCTATTACATCAAGCATAATTGCTGCTTTAATAGGAAACTGAGCGAAATCAAATTCTTCCACAGTCGATTGAAAAGCATACTTCAATCCACGCTTCTGACAATATTCAATCGCCAAATTCGAGGTGTCCAGGCAAACTGGATTATACAGATGCGATATTTTTTCTGAAAAACCACCAGTTCCACAACCAATATCTATTATGTAGCTTCCTTGTGGTATGTCAGTTTTTTGCAATATTAAAGTTTTAACTATTTCATTTCTTGCAACAAACCACCAATATTCATTCTCTAATCTATAATTGGTATGATATACTATTTCTTCCATTTATATTACTTTTTATTGTAATTTCACTTTTTAACAAAATAAAAATATGAAAAATTTATGAACATTTATTATATTAAATTTCTGATACTATATATTTTATAATTTTTTTGATGGTGATTTATGACTAAACTTGAAAATTTTGCTTTAAGTAACCCCATTTCTGTGATTTTAGGCAAGGAACCAAAGGATTTTACTCGTGATGATTTGGTTAGAATTATTAAAGAAAAAGAGTTAGAACGTATTACCTTCCACTATACCGGTATCGATGGAAAAATCAAAGAGCTCAGAATTCCAATTTGCAGCACTCGTCAGGCTGAAATGATACTTACCGAAGGTGAACGTGTCGATGGTTCGTCCCTTTTCAAAGGTATTGTTGATGCGGGTTCTTCCGATATGTATGTCCTCCCCGTTTACAAAACTGCTTTTCTTAATCCTTTCGACAATAAGAGTATTGATTTTGTTTGCCGCTTCTTGAACAAAAATGGCGAACGCGCCGCATTTGCTCCCGATAATATTCTCCATAGAGCTCATTCTTTGCTTAAAGAACGAACAGGCTTGGAACTATGGGCTCTTGGCGAACTGGAATTCTACCTTATCGGGCATACTAATAATCAACTTTTCCCGATGCCCAAGCAACGCGGCTATCACGCTTCGGAACCCTTCGTCAAAAGTGCTTCCGTGCTGAACGAAATGGTTCGCTATATCGCTCAAATTTCCGGTAACGTTAAATATGCTCACTTCGAAGTTGGCTACCTTGAACGCATCGAAAGCGACTATCCTGAACTGAATAGAAAGAGTGCCGAACAAGTTGAAGTTGAATTTTTGCCTACTCCTATTGAAGACACAGGCGATATTATTGTTCTATCACGCTGGATTATTAGAAATGTTGCTTATAGAAATAACTTTACTGCTACCTTTGTTCCAAAATTGGAAATTGGTCACGCTGGTAATGGAATGCACTTCCATCTTCAACTTATGAAAGATGGCAAAAATATTATGACAGACGAAAACGGGGCACTTACCGAACACGCTAAAATGCTCATTGGCGGATTATGCAATTACGCTCCAAGCCTAACTGGATTTGGTAATATGGTTACTGCTTCTTATCTAAGGCTTGTTCCACATCAGGAAGCACCTACTCGTGTCTGTTGGAGTGAAATGAACAGAAGCGCACTTATCCGCGTCCCACTCGGCTGGAATAACCTTTCAAATCTTGCTTCGGTTGTTAATGATTGTCCCGTCGAGCCGCTTGAAAAACGCCTCTATCGCCAAACTGTTGAAATTCGTAGCCCTGATGGCAGCGCAAACGCTCATCTGTTGCTTTCTGGTATTACTATGGCTGCTGAATGGGGGCTTTCTAACAAAGAAAAATCTCTCGATATTGCTAAAAATAGCTACGTCAGCACTAATATTCATAAATCCTCAATCGAAAACGAACTACCCGAACTTGCTACTAGCTGCGTCGAATCAAGCGAAAAATTGCTCCAACATCGCGAACTTTACGAGCGCGACGATGTTTTCCCACCGCAGGTTATTTCGTATGTCGCAGCTCAACTGCAAAATGAAAACGACAAAGACTTAAATCAACGTCTGTTGTCTCTTCCCGACGACGAAAAACTCAAAGAATCTCGCCGTATTATGCATAGAGATATTCACAAAAACTAATAGAAGTGAGGCTGCCAAACAGGCAGCCTTTTTCTTTTTTATAGTGTTACACATAGCATAGCCACGACAGTTTCTTTACCAAAGCTTTGAGCTATCTTATAATCCGATTTCAATAAATATTTTGTTAAAACTTGTTGAACATATTTGCGTAAAATAATAGAAAGCCTTCGAAAGGCTTGGGACCTTCCGAAGGTTCAAAATAGAGACTTTGCGATAGCACGAGCAAATCATAATGTCATAATAGGAATTACCTTTTGTTGGATGTCGCCCACTACTTCTACTTTTCCGTCATCTGTAACGAAGACATCGATTTCTGTTCGGAAACCAATTTTCTCGTCAGGCATATAAATCCCTGGTTCAATTGAGAAACAAGAACCTGGAATAATACGGCGTAAATCTTTTGTTTCTAAATTATCTATATGAGTGCCGTTCCCGTGCACTTCTTCACCGATATTATGACCGGTTCTGTGGATGAAGTATTTGCCATAACCGGCGTTTTCGACAACTTCACGGCAGGCTTTATCAACTTCCCAGCCATAAACAGCAGTGTTGCTTGCGAATCGCTCTTTTACTAAATTATAGGCTGTATCGCGGGCATTAGCAATAATCGAGAATATTTGCTGAATTCTCTCGGGAACTGTTTCTCCAATATAGCCCATCCAGGTAATATCATAATATATGCTACCAGGTTTGTTAAATTTAGCCCATAAATCAATTAGAACTAAATCTCCCACCTGCATTGAGTAACTATTTTCCGGGGTTGGTTCGAAATGTGGGTCGGCAGCGTGTTCATTTATTGCTACAACTGGACCATCGCCCCAAATAAGATTGTATTCTCGCATCATATTATGCATAAAATGCTGAATTTCATATTCTTTTGGTGGGTTCCCGGATTTGATTCTATTGGCTATTTCTTTAAATGCAGCGTCTTTAATTAGCTGCATAATAATTCCTGCTTTGCTGTGAGATTCAAAATCTTCATTGGAAAGATGAGATTCAAACAAAGAAACAAGATCAGCACTGGATACAATTTCCACACCAAAACTACGAATAAGATCAATAGTTCCACCATCAACTATCGAAACATAGGGGATAGCGTTCATTGGCGAATATTGCATCGCAACTTTCCGAGCACCTGCTAAAATTTTCCGCAAATATTCGTGCTGCTGCTCCCAGGGTAAATATACAAATTGTTCGCCTGGAAGGTGAGCAAGCTTATAAGTCTCGATACTATGAACTAATTTCTTGGGGGTCCCTTCTGCTGGAATATAATAAAACCACCTGCGGGATGTGAAACGATTTGTGTCTATTTTCAATATTCTGTGAGCAATTGCATCACGATTATGAAAATCATAGAAAAGCCATCCATCAATATTTGCTTCTTTCAAAGCGTTTTGAATTGCCTCAATTTGCATCAAATACTCCTATTTATTCATCAAATACAATTGTTTCTCCATATTGCATCACGACGCATTTTTTCCCAATTTTTTCAACTTTCGATTTAAATTCGTTCGGGTCAGCTTCAATTACAGGGAATGTATTGTAGTGCATTGGAATTACTAATTTGGGGTCGACAAATTTTGTTGCCTGAACCGCATCGTCAATACCCATAGTGAAATTATCGCCAATTGGAGCTAATAATATATCAATAGGATTGAGTTCGCCAATTAGCTTCATATCATAAAACAAACCTGTATCACCAGTATGATATACTAAATTACCACCCATATTTATTAGTACACCCGCAGGTTCGCCCATATATTGCCCGTCATTTGTGGAAGAACCGTGATGAGCAATTGTAAATTTCAGCCGACCAAATGGGAAGTTATAAGCACCACCAATATGCATATTATGCGCTTTGCAACCGTTGGCTGCGCAATAATTCGCTAATTCGTTTACCGCAATAATCAGAGCATCGTGCTTTTTGGCTAATGACAATGCATCTCCCAGATGGTCCCCGTGAGCGTGCGTTAGGACAATGAAGTTTGGTTTGACACTGTCGATAGATATAGTTGCGGTTGGATTTCCAGTGAAGAACGGGTCAATAATAAGCGTATTTTGACCATCTTCCAGAATAAAAGTGGAATGGCTAACATAAGTGAGTTTTAGCATAATATACCTCCGAAGAAAATCTAAACAGCAATTTTTAGAAGTATTTATAAAAGAAATATTTTAAAAAATGTTCATTATTTCTCTAATATTTCAATTAATTTTTCAACAATGTATTCAACTTTATCCCCAATTTCTGAGTATAGAGGTAAGCATAATACTTGATTTGCAACAATATTTGCAATTGGGAGATTTTCTGGTTTTGCTGATTCGAGCCCGCGATATGTTGGTATATTGCTAATTAAAGGATAGAAATATCGGCGTGAATAAATATTAAATTCCTTTAATTTTTCATATACTTCATCTCTTGTCTTCCCACAAATTTCAGTGTTTATTAAAATAGGAAAATACGAATAGCAATGCTCTACATTTGGAAAATCTCTAAGAAATGAAACACCCGCAACTTTTTCTAAAAAATCGCGATAACGATTTGTGGCAATACGGCGTTTTTCTATTGCTTCGGGAACATATTTAAGTTGCAGCAGACCCAATGCAGCTTGAAATTCATTCATTTTTGCGTTAATTCCCGGCGCGACAATAGTTGTTTCGCCTGCAAATCCAAAATTTTTCAAATTGTCTATGCGTTTTTTCATTGCGATGTCGTGCGAAATAATAGCACCACCCTCGAAAGTTGTAAATACTTTGGTTGCGTGAAAACTTAGAATTGAAAGTGTGCCAAAGTTCAATATAGAGTTGCCGTCGATTTTCACACCGAAGGCGTGAGCCGCATCGTAGATAACCTGAAGACCGTAATTATCCGCAATAGTCTGAATTGAATAGACATACGCAGGATTGCCATATACGTGCACAGGCAAAATAGCGGAAGTCTTCGGCGTAATTGCAGCTTCAATTTTGTGCGGGTCTATATTGAAAGAGTTTGGCTCTATATCAACAAATACTGGTTTAATATTATTCCACCACAATGAATGGGTTGTTGCAACGAAGCTAAATGGTGTTGTTATCACTTCTCCACTAATTCGAAGTGCCTGCAAAGCTGTTATCAATGCCAGAGTCCCATTCGAAAAAAGTGAAATATACTTTACCCCAAGAAACCGAGCTAATTCTTCTTCTAAAAGTTGATGATATTTGCCATTATTAGTAAGCCATTTTTCTTCCCAGATATCCTCTAAAAATGGTATAAATTCGTTCAGTGGTGGAAGAAATGGCTTTGTTACGTTTATTCTCTCGTTTTTCATAATTTCTCCTTATATCTATTTACTATTAACAAAATTTGTTCCAAAAAAAGAAAAATCTAATATTTCAGTATTGTTTTTTTATTATATTTGAATAATTTAAGTTTATTTTATTATTAATGATTTATTTTATCTTATTATGAAAAACAATAGCAATAATCTGGTTAATCAAGAAATAAAAATATTAGTAATCGAGGATGATGATAATCAACTGATAATAATTCAAGAGTCATTAAGAAAATTGGGATTTGAAGTTCATTCCACAATGCTTGGCAAGGAAGGAATAGAAATGTTCAAAAGCCTGAACAATCCTTTGATTCTCCTTGATTACAATCTTCCAGATATGAATGGCTTCGATGTAATTGATGAACTTCGTCGAGAAGGTTACAACGTAGAATTCATTACTATGACTGCTTTTGGAAATGAGCACGTTGCAGTGGAAATGATGAAACGAGGCGCAAGAGATTACATTGTAAAAGATATGAACTTTTTAGATTTCCTTCCATCAGTCGTTCTCAATACAGTCAATAGAATTCAAGTTGAGAGTAAATTAGAAGAGTCCCAAAGGGCTCTCAAACAAGCACAAGAAAGATATTACGAACTATTTGAAAATTCCCTCGATGCAATATTCTATACAAATACTGACGGTGTTATTCAAGGATGCAACAAATCAATGCTTAAATTATTGGGCTACGAAAAACAAGAGATTGAAACAATAAATATCAGAGATTTATTTGCAAATTACACCGATAGAATGAGCTTCATAAATGAAATTGAGACGAATGGTTTTGTGGATAATTTCGAAGCTCAATTATTAAATAAAAATGGCGAAATATTAAGCTGCTTAATTGTATGTAATTTACGCTATAACTCTGCAAATAAAAAAATCGGCTACGAAGGTATTATTCACGACATCACCGCAAGAAAAAAAGCAGAAATCAAACTTGCAGAAAGTGAAGCGAAATATAGAAGCTTGTTTGAGCGAATTCCCTTAGGACTTTATATTACTACACCTGATGGAAAATTTATTGATGGCAATCAAGAACTGCTTAAAATGCTTGGTATCTCCTCAAAAGAAGAACTTAATAACATTAATGGTAGAGAATTGTATCTAAATCCTGACGATAGAGACAGATGGCTGCAATCAATTGAAAAAAACAACGTTGTCTATTCAGAAATGCAGATGATAACTCCATCGGGCAAAGTAATCTGGGTGCAGGATAGTGCAAGAGCAGTGCGTGATTTATCAGGCAAAGTGCTGTTTTACGAAGGTGTGCTGAAAGACATCACAGAAAAAAAAGAATACGAACAAGAAAGAGAAAAATTAATTGCTGAGCTCAAATCATCGAAAGCTAAAATCGAACAGCTTGCAAATGAAATTATGGACCTGAATTATGAACTTATTGTGTCCGCTGAACAGCTGAAAAATATCAATCAAAGCAAAGATAAGCTCTTTTCAATTATAGCTCACGATTTAAAAAGTCCTTTCACTGGATTTATGGGACTTACTGAATTAATAAGCAAAGATATTGATGATTTGACAAAAGAAGAAATAGTTATTATGGCTGATGCTTTGAATGCTTCTGCGAAAAATATATATGAACTGCTTATAAATTTGCTTGAATGGTCAAGATTACAAGGCGGTTTGTCAGAAATTAATATCGAGCCATTAAATCTAAAAAGAAATGTTGAAGTCAATTTGAATTTGGCTTCTCATCAGGCAAGCAGGAAAGGCATAAAGTTGATAAACGAGATTGACGAAAAAATATATGTGTTAGCTGATAAAAATATGCTTCAAACACTTCTTAGAAATCTAATTTCAAATGCAATTAAATTTACTAACACTGATGGTTATGTGAAACTGTATATAAAAGAAGTATTCAGTGATGCCGTAACATTTTGTGTTGAAGACAATGGTATTGGAATGGACGAAAACGCAATTAAATCTCTTTTCAGAATAGATAAGCATTATACAACTCTTGGAACGCAGAACGAAAAAGGAACAGGACTTGGATTAATACTATGCAAAGAGCTTCTTGATAAATCAAATGGTAGAATATCGGTCGAAAGTCAGGTCGGAGTTGGAACAAAGTTCTTCGTTACCTTACCCAAATTTGTAAATGAATAAGATGAAGCTAAGCGAAAATGATATTATCGAGTTGCTAACAGAAAATGGAGGTAAGTTTCGGGTCAATAATCTCGATCATGCATACAATTTTTGTAAAAAGGTAGCACTTGGGCACTATGAAAATTTTCCCGTAGCTTCGGTTGCAATTCCCTCCTCGATTAGAAAGCATTTCTATTCTATTTATTCGTATTGTAGGATTGCTGATGACCTTGGCGATATAGTCGGGGCGAAGAATAAACAATTAGGATTAAACTTACTCGATTATTTAGCTGAATGTGCAAATAATAAATTCAAATGTGATAATTTAAATCCTTTATTTCTTGCTTTGTCCAATACTGTCGATGAATTGAAACTTCCCGCAGAACCCTTTGTTAAGTTAACCGTTGCATTCAAAAAAGATATTAATTTTTCCCAGCCCGAAAGCATCGAGGATTTGCTTGATTATTGCCAGTATTCTGCTAATCCAGTCGGTGAGTTAGTCCTTCGACTTTTTGGTGAATACAATCAAGCAACCAAAGTATATTCTGATTGTATTTGCACTGGTTTGCAACTTGTCAATTTTTTGCAGGATGTGTCGGTTGATATTGAAATTGGAAGAATTTATATTCCAAAAAGTTTAATTCCAAATATAACAATTGATAATTTCGCAAAACATAAAAATAAATTTATTTTGTTTAATTCTTTGAATGAATTATATTTACTAACTGGTAATTTATTCAAAGAAGGAGAAAAATTATTAAAATTAATACACTCGAAAAAACTGAGATTTGAACTCGCTATGATTATTTCAGGCGGAACAATAATTCTTGAAAAAGTTGTTCGTCTTAAAACTGATGTTTTGTTCAATCGTCCTAAGCTAAATGGAAAAGATAAGATAAAAATCTTTTTAAACGCATTGAAGAAATGGAAATAATAACACCGGAAATATTGGCAAATCACGAAAATGCAGAAGTTCCCAGGAAGGAAAAGTCGAGCTTCCTCTATTCTTTTTCCATTTTGCCCAAAGACGAGAGAAACGCCATTAATACAATATATGCCTTTTGTAGCTATATCGATGAAATTGTCGATAGCTCACCGAACACCAATCCGAAGGAAATACAAAAGAAACTGGAAAGATTGAATTGGTGGGAAAATGAAATAGAGAAACTATATAATAATTCAATCACTACTCCGCTGCTTGCCCCTTTTATCAAGACTATTGATAGATTTGCAATTCCAAAGCAGTATTTTTTGACTTTAATTGATGGTTGCCGTCGAGACTTGTTCAAAAAAAGATATGAAACTTTTGAAGAACTTAAAGAGTATTTATATGGTGTTGCAAGTGTAGTCGGGCTAATAAGTATTGAAATTTTTGGTTATAAATACGAAGAAACTAAGAACTATGCGATAAATTTAGGATACGCACTGCAACTGACAAACATTTTAAGAGATGTCAAGGTTGATAAAGATAGAGGATATATATATTTACCACAGGAAGATTTAAGGCGGTTTAATTATTCGGAAGACGATTTGATTAACGAAGTGTATAATGAAAACTTTATTGAACTTATGAACTTTGAAGCGATGCGAGCAAGAGAATATTTCCATCGTGCAAGGCAATTTTTGCGTCCCGATGAAAAACCAACAATTGTTTCAGCTGAAATTATGGATGCAATTTACTACCGTTTGCTCGAAAAAATTGAACTGAACGAATTCGATGTCTTCTCTAAACGAATTAGAGTATCGAATGTTCATAAAATTATGACTGCATTAAAACATTGGTTATCTGTCAAACTCTTTATTCGTAGAATAAAAAAAGGGTAATATTAAATGGAAATAAAATTTAATGACGAGGAATTAGCAAAAGTAGAAAACTTAAAGAAGAAGTATCCGCACCAACAAGCAGCATTGATGGGTGTGCTGTGGCTTGCCCAAAATAAATTTGGATGGATTTCCGCTGATGTGATGAAATATGTGTCAGAATTGCTCGATGTTCCACTTTCAACAGTTGAAGGTGTCGTCTCGTTCTACACAATGTATCACAAAAAGCAGCCAGGGAAATATCACGTGCAGGTATGCACAAATGTTTCGTGTATGCTTCGTGGCGGTCAGGAAATATACGAACATATTTCTAATAAGCTCCAATTAAACAATAATGAAACTTCGAGCGATGGCAAATTCTCACTGGAAGAAGTAGAATGTATGGGTGCTTGTGGTGGTGCTCCGATGATTGCAATAAATGAAGATTTCTATGAAAACCTAACAATAGAAAAAGTTGATGAAATTTTGGATAGCTTAAAATAATGTTGAAAATGCGGAACATAAAATCTTTTTCTTTTATTTTATTGCTTGTGTTTGTTTTTGCTAATCTGCTTAATTCAGCTCTAAATCTGAATTTAGGCAATATATTTCTTCTTAATCCAAAGGAAATTTCGCATAATTATTACTTCTGGCAACTCATAACCTACCCGTTTGTGTTAAAAGACAATTTGTTTATCTTTATTCTTGCACCAATATTAATTTTGTTATCTACTAAATTAGAAAACTACTTGAATAAATATCTTTATCCCATATTTTTATTTATGGTTTCCATCTTAAATGGTTTGCTTATTACATTATCTCTCTGGAATAAAGATATTAACATTAGCGGTAGCGAAACTGTTGGTTTTTTCATTCTTACACTTGTTACTCTGATTATGCCCAAAGAAAGGCTTTCAAGAAAAAATCCTCTCACTGTATCAACATTTGCAATTCTAATTGCCAGCTTGTGGATAATGATAAACTATGTTGCTCATCCTCAACAATTGTATAATACTTTTCCAATAATGTTCGGTGTGCTTTCAGGTTTTCTTGTCTATATTCCAATTAGAAATATGAGAAAATATATTGAAAAAAGGGAATTTGAGATAAATTCTTCAAAGCAAAGACAGGTTAAAATTAATATTCCAGAACCCGAAGAAATTGTTGCCGCCAGAAAAATATCAAACGTGAATATTTCCCAGATTTATCACAAATATGAAGAAGATTACTGCGAACTTTCCGATAACGAAGAAGAAAACGAGGAAAAATTAAATCAAATACTTGATAAAATTAACGAAAAAGGAAAAGAATCACTTTCGTATTATGAAAAGAAATTTTTAAACGAATATTCTAAAAGAATAAAATGACAGAACTTCGCCTTGGTTTTCTCGCCTCGCATAGTGGCACAAATATGCAAGCAATTATCGATAGCGTAAAAAACGGTTATTTCAAAGCACATCTATGCGCCGCCATATCGAACAATTCCCAATCGGGGGCGCTCGAAAGAGCCCGAAAAGAGGGAATTCCTGCCTTTCACGTAAGCGAGAAAACTCATCCCGGAAAAGTTGATCAGCAGGTTATTGAAATTTTTGACAAATACCAGGTGAATACAGTTGTTTTAGCTGGATATATGAAAAAATTAGAGCCTTTCGTCATTGACCATTTCAACGGACGTGTGCTTAATATTCATCCCGCATTGCTTCCCAAATTTGGTGGTGAAGGTATGTATGGGATTAATGTTCACAAGGCAGTTATCGAGGCTGGTGAAAAAGTCAGCGGTGCTACTGTTCATTTAGTCAATGCAGACTACGACAGAGGCAGAATTCTTATGCAAATGGAAGTTGAAGTTTTGCCCGATGATACACCCGAAAGTTTAGCCGAAAAAGTGCTGAAAATTGAACATAAATTATATCCCGAAGTCCTAAAAAAAATATCTCTTGGTGAAATAATTATTCCGTAGTTTTTCTTTTTTTCATACATAAATATTCTTATATTACATCCCAGTTGTCGAACTTCTAACATTCAGAATGAAAAAGATACCCTTGTATGCTCGCATACTAATCGGGATGCTTATTGGTGCCATCATCGGCGTAATAGCAGTTTCTACAAATACCGGTTGGATAATAGATGATTGGGTGAAGCCATTTGGAGTGATTTTTCTTAAATTGTTGAAACTTGTTGCAATCCCGCTTATTTTTGCCTCGCTTGTTACAGGAATTTCGGGATTATCAGATATTACCAAACTATCTCGTATAGGACTTAAAACTATTGCTTTCTATATATTCACTACAATTCTGGCTGTATCAATCGGCTTAATGCTTGTAACTTTATTCAAACCCGGTAATTCATTCCCCGAGGAGAAAAGAATTGAGCTGCTGAGTAAATATTCGCAGGATTTAGAGACAAAAGCAAATATCGCTGAAAGCACAAAATCCGATGGACCATTGAAATTTATAGTTGATATTGTCCCTGATAACATTGTTGCTTCTGCGTCAAGCAATTCCAATATGTTGCAGGTGATATTTTTTGCAATTTTGTTTGGAGTTGCGATTGTTTTACTTAAAAATTCAAAGGTAGAACTTGTCAGAGAGTTTATTTCAGGTTTGAATGATATTATTCTTAAAATTATCGACTTTATAATGAATTTTGCTCCAATTGGAGTTATGGCTTTGTTAGCTGCTCTAATAGTAGATTATTCCGGAGATAATCCTGCCCAATCGCTTCAACTATTTGAAACATTAGGCTATTATGCTTTGGTGGTAATTTCCGGGCTATTACTAATAGGTTTTGTATTATATCCAATCTTTTTGAGAGTTTTTGCCCGAGTGCCATTTAAAACATTTTACAAAGAAATGTTCCCCGTGCATCTTGTGGCATTTTCGACAAGTTCAAGCGCAGCTACACTGCCGGTTACTATGGAACAGGTGGAAAATGGGCTTGGGGTTCGTAATGAAGTGGCGAGTTTTGTCCTGCCTGTCGGTGTAACAATTAATATGGACGGTACAAGCCTTTATCAATCAATTGCAGCTGTATTTATTGCTCAGGTGTTTGGTATTGAACTGACATTTATTCACTTTCTTACAATACTTTTTACCGCAACACTTGCCTCGATTGGAACAGCAGCAGTCCCTGGTGCAGGAGTAGTGATGCTTGTCATAGTGCTGAATGCTGTGGGAATACCTGTCGAAGGTTTAGCATTAATATTAGCGATAGATAGACCTCTCGATATGATGCGGACCGTAATAAATGTAACTGGTGATGCCATGATTGCTGTCATTATTGACAAAAATGAAAATAAAATATAAATCGAAAGTAATATCTCATAAAGCAAAAAACTAAATAGAAATTGAATGAAATCCGTATCGGCTGTGCAAAAACAATCTCGAAAATGATTTAGAGTAACCTTCGGAAGGTTTTCGTCCCTTCCGAAGGTTAATATTGCAATTTCTAATCGTTAAATCTCTCGAAGAGATGTTCCATAATTTTCTTTGCTGCATAAGGTATATTTGTTCCTGGACCAAATATTTCAGCCACACCAGCTTTGTATAAAAACTCATAATCTTGTTGTGGAATTACTCCACCAGCGATAACAATTATATCTTCGCGACCATATTTCTTCAATTCTTCAATCAATTGAGGAATTAAAGTTTTATGCCCCGCAGCAAGCGAAGACGCCCCAACAACGTGAACGTCGTTTTCCACTGCTTGCTTTGCTGTCTCTTGTGGAGTTTGGAATAGAGGACCCACATCGACGTCAAATCCCATATCGGCATAAGCAGTAGATACTACTTTTGCCCCACGGTCGTGACCGTCCTGTCCCATCTTTGCCACTAATATTCTTGGGCGACGTCCCTCACGACGTTCAAATTCGTCTGTCATTCGACGAACTTCTTCAATTGCTGATTTTTCAGCATATTCAGAACTATACACGCCCGAAATTGTGCGAGTAGTTGCAACGTGCCGACCGCAAACCTTCTCGATAGCGTAAGAAATTTCGCCAAGAGTAGCACGGCGTTTTGCAGCTTCAATAGCAAGTTCGAGCAGGTTGCCTTTGCCCGTTGCAGTAGCTTCGGTGATTTTATCCAGAATTTCATCGACTTCTGCTTGATTGCGATTTGCTTTAAGTTCTTGCAACCTCTTAATTTGCTGTTCACGCACAGCTGAATTATCAATATCAAGTATTTCGATTGGTTCTTCTTTTTCCAGTCTATAACGATTGACGCCGATAATTACTTCACGACCACTATCGATACGAGCCTGACGACGAGCAGCTGCCTCCTCGATTCGCATTTTGGGAATACCAGATTCGATTGCTTTAGCCATACCACCGAGCGATTCAATTTCCTGAATATGTCCCCAGGCTTTATCCATAAGTTGCTTGGTAAGCATTTCGACATAATAAGAACCGCCCCAGGGGTCAATAACGTTACAAATACCTGTTTCTTCTTGAAGATAAATTTGAGTGTTGCGAGCGATACGAGCCGAAAAATCAGTAGGAAGGGCAATAGCTTCGTCCAAAGCGTTGGTGTGAAGAGATTGAGTGTGCCCAAGTGCAGCAGCCATTGCTTCGATACAGGTGCGAGCTACGTTGTTGAATGGGTCTTGTTCGGTCAAACTCCAACCCGAAGTTTGCGAGTGTGTTCTCAAAGCAAGCGACTTCGGATTTTTCGGGTTGAATTGTTTAATGATTTTTGCCCAGAGAACACGTGCAGCACGCATTTTAGCAATTTCCATAAAATAGTTCATTCCGATAGCCCAGAAGAACGAAAGACGTGGAGCAAAAGCATCAATGTCTATTCCTGCTTTAAGTCCAGTGCGAACATATTCGAGACCGTCGGCAAGTGTGTAGCCCATTTCAAGGTCAGCAGTAGCACCAGCTTCTTGCATATGATACCCAGATATGGAGATGCTATTGAATTTGGGCATAAATTTCGATGTAAATTCAAATATATCGGCTATAATTCGCATTGATGTCTCTGGTGGATAGATATAAGTGTTGCGAACCATATATTCCTTCAAAATATCATTCTGAATAGTGCCCGATAGTTGTTCAAGCTTTGCACCTTGTTCCAAAGCAGCAACAATATAGAAAGCCATTACAGGAATAACGGCACCATTCATAGTCATAGAAACAGAAATTTTATCAAGTGGAATACCGTCGAACAAAATTTTCATATCAAGAATGCTATCAACCGCAACCCCAGCCTTGCCAACGTCGCCGACAACGCGTTCGTGGTCCGAATCGTAGCCACGATGTGTAGCAAGGTCGAAAGCAACGGACAAACCTTTCTGTCCTGCTGCTAAATTTCTACGGTAAAATGCATTACTTTCCTCTGCTGTTGAAAAACCCGCATATTGACGAATTGTCCAGGGACGTGCAACATACATTGTCGGATATGGACCGCGTAAATATGGAGGAATTCCAGCAGTGTAATTCAGATGTTCAAACTCTTTAATATCATTTAAAGTATAAATAGGATAAATATCTATATTTTCGAGCGTATTAACAATCAAATCATTCAACGATTTCCCAGATTCTGTCTCTGATTTCTGACGCCAGGCATCGAAGCTAATCTGGTTTGCATTCAGATTAAGTTCCATATTTGAAAAATCAGGTGTTCTCATATTTCACACTCCAAATTAATTCAAAATTCCAATTTCTTTCATCAAAGCTGAAAGAAATTCATAAATATTTGTCTTTATATGAATAAAATCATCAACGCCTGCCGAACGGAAATTCTCAACAAGCTCAGCAGGATATCCTGCTAAAATAAGTTTAGCAGTCGGCTTAATCTGTTTGAACTTCCTCGCAAAATCTTCTACAAACTCAGCATAGCGTTCGTCAGTAGAGCAAATCACATATACTTTATAATCAGTTGATTTTACCTGCTCGATTGCTTCATCTGGGTTCATCGCACCATCTGTGTTTACAATATCCAGACCCGCAACCTGGAAAAAGTCTGTCGAGAAATCATTTCTGATTTTGTATTCTTTTAATAAACCGAAGTTTACAAGACAAATCTTAATCATTTGTGGGTCAGCCTGTGCAGACGCTTTGCGCAATTCTTCGAAAATTGTGCCCATTCGGTATGGAGCAATCGCTTCAACCTGGATATCATCAGCATTGAGAGCCCCGGTTGCTTCGATAAGCTGCCCAATAGTAGTGCATTCGTTGTAAGCAGCAATAGCTTTTTCTAATGATTTATTTCTTTCATTATATATTGTTTTGCGATATTCATTCGTTGCAGCTTCGCAAGCAGGATTAGTGCATTTTTCTGCATATTTTTTCAGATGTCTATCAATTTCAGATTGAGGAATTTCAAGTAAGCTTGTTACGGCTTTTTCTCTAAGATTAGGATATTTATTTGTTCCTAATAGTGTTTCACGACGCGAAGCAATATTGGCTTTGCGGCTTTCAGCTGTTTTTCTAATTTCTTCCTGAATAAATCCTGCTTTCAATGCTTCCAGAATACCACCTTTTCTCTCGACTTCGCGGAATAAATCCCACACTTTATTAGCAATTTGCTGAGTAAGCACTTCGAGATACCAGGAACCACTTGCGGGGTCAATCGTATCGATAAGGTGAGTTTCGTGATAGAGAATATTCTGAACATTACGTGCTATTCTGTGAGAGAAGTCGCCCGAGATGCCAATTGCTTCGTCGTATGCACCAACACTTATTGACTGACAGCCGCCTAAAACTGCTGATAGAGCTTCTGTGGTAACCCTCAACATATTAACATTAGGGTCGAATACTGTTTTGTTGATTTTTGAAGTGGAAGCGTGAATATACATTTTTTGTGATTCTTCGTTCCCACCAAATGCTTCAATAATTTTTGCCCAGAGAATACGAGCAGCTCTGAATTTAGCAATTTCTGTAAAGAATTTTGGACCAATAGCAAAATCAAATTCAATGCTCTGTGCAATATCATCTATTGATAGACCGCGCTGAATAAGCTCACGGATAATAAATGCAGCTTCGGCAAGAGAAAAAGCAATGTCCTGAACTGAGCTCGAACCACCATTAAGGTATGTTTCGCCATCTATTGCTATAACTTTTGCATTAATATTGTTTGCTTTCTTCCAGCGTATAAGTTGTTCAGCATCATCAATTAGCTTGGAAATCGAGACAAGCGATTTACCGTAATTTTTAAGTTGTGCAAGTGGTGAAATACCAAAACTTAGATTAATTTTAGATTTGTCGAATTTATTTTTCTCAATGTAGGCAATTATCATAGCAGCTAATTCAATACCAAGGCTATTGGGTTTGACTTTCAATGATGCACATTCAAAATGAACGTTTTTAACAGCATCCTGAAAATCTCGATAATCAGCTACGAGCAAATCTTTGCCAGAAATTTGAGATTGAGGATTAATAGCAAAATTCTCGTTGAACTTCAATACAACGCGAGTTTGACCACGTTCGAGTGCTCCAATCAGTGCTTCATTGAAAATATTTGGCAAAGGGATGTTGATTTCTTGGGCAATTTCCCACGGTGTAATCTTAAAGCCTAATCGCTCAGTGTGTCGCAAAAAAGGCTGTTCGCCAGGTAAATTATGCAAAAGGTTTTCTAATTCTTCGACATCATTTTTTGAATAAATCGGTTGAAGTTCGATACCTTCGTAAGTGCTTGTAATCATCTTTTTTTCGAAGGGAGCGCCTTTGAGTGCCTCAACTGCTGCCGCTTTCCATTCTTCATAGCTTGGATAAGGGAATAATTCCGACAAGTTCAAACTGTTTTGTGACATAGCTTTACACTTGATTTGTTAATAATTCAATTATTAATGCAAAAACAATTTTGCTACATAAATTATTCAAAATTATAATATTTTTTTTAATTTACATAATTAATAGTAATTAAATACTGTTTTCTCGATAAAAATTTCTTTTAATCAGTATAGAGGACTGCGATTAATTATTTTAACTAATTATTTGTTAATTTACATTTTTTGTTTGTATTTTTGTGTAAATTTACATCACATTTTTTGGAGATAAATATGAATTTTCCCGCAGAATTAAAATACACTCAGGATCATGAGTGGGTTAAAGTTGATGGTAATATTGCAACTATTGGAATTTCTGACCACGCACAAGGTGAATTGGGCGATGTTGTCTATGTCGATATTCCTGATGATATTTCAGAAGTATCAGCAGGTCAGTCCTTTGGTACTATCGAAGCAGTTAAGACTGTTGCTGATTTGTTCGCACCTGTTAGTGGAAAGGTTGTTGAAGTTAATCGTTCACTCAACGACAACCCCGAAATAGTTAACAAAGACCCCTACGGCGAAGGTTGGATGATTAAAATTGAAATGAGTAATCCCGCAGAATTAGATTCTTTGATGGATGTTGAAACATACAAAGCTATGCTTGGAAAATAATCGCTTTTACTGTAATAATCAAATAAAGAATTCCTAACCTTCGGAAGTATCCATACTTCCGAAGGTTTTTTATTCTTATTAATCAGATTGCCGTAATAAAATTTGGGTATCATTACATAAATATAGTTTTTTGATTAGATTACGAGTTTGTAAAGAGAACCCATTGAACCTGATAGAACAAAAAGTATGAAAAAATTTTTTTTATTCTGAAAATAATATTTAATTTTGCACGTTAATGAATTATGGTTCATTGTTCATTTGGTGTTTATGATTGATAATAAGTACGATATTATTCTGGATGCTGCTTCGCAGGTGTTTGCTTGTGAAGGTTTTCACAAAGCAAAAATTAGCAAAATTGCTGAAATTGCGGGTATTGGAGCAGGAACAATTTATTTGTATTTCAAAAACAAAGAAGCAATACTCGAAGAAATTTTTCTCCGTTCGTGGTCTCGGATTGAAAGCAAACTTCTCGAAATGAAAAAGATAAAAAATATGACACCATTGCAAAAAATTGCAGAAATAACGGGTGAAATAATTGAACTTATCTATTCAAATGTATCAGTCGCTAAAATCTTGCTTTATGAATATAGCTTCTGGAATTCTAACAAAAAAGAAAAATTATCCAAAACTGTCGAGAACTCACAGAAATTAATCGAAGAATTAATTACTGATGGAATAAAAGCGAATATTTTCAGAAAAGATATGAACCCCAAGGATGCAACTATGTTTATTATTGGTGGAGTTTGGTTCTGGATTGCTTCAAAATCAGATGATCTGTTGTCCTACTCAAAAGAAGAACTAACCGATACTTTGTTTAATTATATTATCTACGGACTTAAATAAAAAAAAGTGAATTATGGTTCATTATTCAGAAATAAAAATATGAAAAACAAAATTTTATGTTTGATTGGTTTGCTCCTATTTTTTAATAATGCAAATGCTCAACTTACATTGAAAGAAGCAATTAATCGCTCAATTTCTACAAACAAAGGCATTGAAGCGGCGAAGAAAAACGTAGAAGCAAAAACCAATAATGTTCAATCGGCTTACGGTCGGTACTTACCGAACATTAATTTTGATATCACGTACAATTATATCGATAGGGATATTGTCATTGATTTGTCCCCAATCCGTTCTGCTATGATTTCCCTGCAAGCAAATAATCAAGTCGGATTTTCTAACTTAGAGGCTTTACTGAAAACAGGTGCACCGCTAACAGCCGAACAGCAACAAGCAATCAAACAAGGTGCAACTGAAAAACTTAACAACTCTATCCCCGAATTCGAAAAAACACTGAAAGAAAGAGCGTTTCCTAAGGCGACTTTTACCATTAACCAACCTATTTTTACTGGTGGAAAAATTTCTGCGGGGGTTGATGCCTCCAGAGCACAAAAAGAGCTTGAACTGAAAAAATTAGATGCTGAAACTGCTGAAATTGTCAGTCAGGTAATTAATGCTTATATCAATGTATTAATTGCTGAAGAAAATCTGCAAGTGCGATATGATGCTCTAAAAACTATTGAAAAGCACAACGAACGCGCCCAGGGAATGCTAAAACAGGGGCTAATTGCACCTCACGACAAACTTCGCGCTGATGTTGCATTATCTGAGGCAAAGAGAAACGTGTTTGAAGCAGAAGAAAAACTAAAAATTGCAAAAATTGCACTTTCGTCGTTGCTGAATAATAATGAAATCTCACAGTTGGCTGAAAAAATTCAATACAAAACAGTTGAGCAAAATGCTGAATATTTCATTGAAATTGCAAAAAACAACAATCCGCTTCTCGAACAAATTCGTTATGGTGCTAAAGCATTAGATGCAAAAGCAAAAGCAGAAATGGCAAACTATTTCCCAACTATCTATGGTTTTGGGATGTATGATGTATTCGACCATTACCGCTCGGCAATAGACCCAAAATGGGCAGTCGGTATTGGCGCAAGCTTCACTATTTTCAACGGAATGCGCCGTACTAACGACTACCAGGCTGCAAAAGCAGAAAGCGAAAGCTACAACGCATTAGCAGCAGAAATAGAGAGAAAAATCGAACTTGGCGTCAGAAATTACTATATGGAAATGAAACTTGCCGAAAATAGCTACCTTATGCTTGAAGATGCAATTCAACAAGCAACTGAAAATTTACGACTTAACGAAAAACGTTATGAAACTGGTCTGGGAACATCTATTGAGGTGCTCGATGCCGAACTTTCTCTTGAAGCAATTAAGCTTAAAAGGAATAACGCTTTGAAAGACTATTACTCCAATCTTGTTCAAATCTGTAAGATAATTAATAATAACGATTATTTTCTAAATATTTGGGAAAAGAATAATTAATATAAAGGAGATAAAATGAAAAAGAAAACTGCTCTAACATTGCTTTTTATTGCTATTGCAGTGATTATCGTTGGAATTATAGTAATTTTATCATTTGGGAAAGAGGAAAAAACTTTCGTTCGTGTTGGGCAAGTAGAAATGCGCGAATATGACGTTTCGCCCAAAATTCCTGGTAGAATTGACTGGATTAAAGTAGACGAAGGTGATGCAATTAGCGTAGGCGATACTATTGCAAAGCTCACAGACCGGGAACTCAAAGCAAAGTATTTTCAAGCGGAAGGTGCTGTCGAAAGTGCTCGCGCGCAGTTGAATATGTTAATTGCAGGTGCAAGAAAAGAAGAAATCGAAATGGCGCGTCGCCAATTTGATGCAGCTTCGAGCCAATTTGAACTCGCAGAAAAAACTTTTCAGAGAATGAAAGCACTTTTTGAAGATAAATTATTATCTGCACAGGACTTTGACGTAGCAAAACAAAAATACGATGCCGCTCGCGCTCAAAAAGAAGCTGCTCGCGCCCAACTCGATATGGCAATTACCGGTTCGCGAAGTGAGCAAAAAGATATGGCTCGTGGTCAGCTGCGTCGAGCAGTTGAATCGCTTGAAGAAGTTGCAGCATACCTTGATGAATCGATTATTACAAGTCCAATTTCAGGTATTGTTTCAAAGAGGTTCGTTGACGCAGGGGAACTTGTTGCAACTGGTTATCCCGGAATTACAATTATTGACCCAAAAGATGTGTGGGTCGAACTGAACCTGCCTGCACTTGAACTTGAAAATATTAAAATTGGCGACGTGTTGGCTGGAAGGATTGACGGACTGGGAATTAATACAAAATTCAAAGTTGTAAATTTCTCCGCTATGGCTGATTATGCTAATTGGAGAATTAGTGCGGATAAAGCAACTTTCGAAACTCGCTCATTTACTGTTAAGTTGAAGCCAGTTGAAAACAAAATTCAATCGCTCCGCCCCGGAATGACAGTTCGTTTCACTATTCCAAAGAAAAATAAAAAATGAGAAGAAATTTTTGGTTTCTATATAATTATTTTTTGATTAATGAAACTCGGAAATTGAAGAGGCGACCGCACGTTGCCGTAATTGCTTTTCTTATGCCGCTGCTTGCTTGGAGTGTGTTGAGCATAGCATTTGTCAATGGGGATGTAGTGGAGGTTCCCGTTGTGGTAGTTGATTATGATGGTTCTGAACTTACACGTGCAATTACTAATAAATTAGATGCGGTCGAATCTGTCTGTGTTGCTCTCGTTACAAACGATAAGTCTATAGCAGATAGTTTAATCAAAAGCAACAAATCATTTGCGACAATTATTTTCGAACCTGACTTTACTAAAAAAATCAAACAAGGAAAAGGTGGTAGCACTGATATTGTCGTAAATGGATTTAATATGATATATAGTAAAGTGCTATATAAAGCAATAGCACAAGTTTTGCTCGACGAATCAAAAAACATTCAGATTAGAAGACTTGTCGATAAAGGATTTAGCAAGAAAGAAGCCTCTCTTCGTGCAACGCCTATAATTACCGATATTTTCGCTCCTGGCAATCCTTATTTTAATTACGCGATTTATTTGCTTCCGGGAATGCTATTATCTATATTGCAAATGTCTTGCAGTTTTGCGGCAATATGGGTATTTCGCGAGGAAAAAGAAACAGCACCAGGTCGAATAACACCTCGAAAAGGTTATAAAACACCTTGGTTATTAGCACGATTAACACCAATTTATTTGCTCTCTTTGATGGCTGCTGTAATTTTATTCTCTGTATTTTTCCCGCTTCTCGGAATACCAATCAACACTGGATATGGCAAAATAATTTTGCTTACGAATTTATATATCATTGCTTCAATTGGAATGGGCTCATTTCTATCGCTTATTTTATCGAATTTGGTTACTGCTGCCCAAGCACTTTTAGTAATAAACGCACCATCTTTTGTATTCAGTGGTTATACATTTCCACGTTGGGCTATGCCAGAAGCAATTAGCAAATTCGCCGAGTTGATACCACTTACTCATTATCTTGAAGCTTTCTTCCCATTATTTCTTTTTGGCTCCAACCCCGAACGCGGCTACGTTCAATTAACAATCATTGCATTAGTCATTTGGGCATTGATTATTATTTTGATGGGTTCAGTCGGAAGCAAAATGAGAGATTGGTTCCGTGAAGTATTTCAAAGACGTGAAATAAATTCGGTTACTAAATAATATGAAAGAGTTATTATCTATCATAAAAAGAGAATTAAGAAAAGTCTTTCTGGACAGAAATCTTGCATTAATTTTCTTTGTTGCGCCAATTGCTTATCCTCTACTTTATGGGGCAATATATTTGCACAAAGCAGAAGAAAACGTCCCAATAGCAGTTCTTGATAGAGACAACACGAATTTATCCCGCAGTTTGGTCCGTGAAATTGATGCTCACCAAAACATTGCTGTAACACAAATATTGCACTCCGAAGATGAAATAATAAAAGAGATGGCAAAAGAAAACATTCACGGAGCTATTATTATCCCGCAGAATTTTTCTGAAAATCTGAAATATGGTAGAAAGACATCTGTCCAGCTTCTGATTAATCCAGGAAGGTTGTTGGTACTGAGCGATATTGGTCTGCCTATTTCGCAAATTGTTACAACCTATGGCGCTAAGGTTACAGCTTCCGCTCTTATGAAAAAGGGGACACCTGTTCTTCAAGAGATTGGATATGCGCAGCCCGTTAAAATTAATTTCCAATATCTCTTTAATCCTTATTTAACCTATGGAGATTTAATACTTCCTGGTCTCTTGATAATTATTATTTCTCAGATTATTTTTATCGGCGTTGCCGCTTCCCAAGCGAAGGAATGGGGAATGAATAATTGGCGCGACCAATTTCTTGTTTCAAGAAACATTAGCTTGATTACGGCGGGTAAACTGATTTCTTATATCTTATTTTTTATTATTTATGCACTTATTTATTTTATATTTCTTGCTCCATTTTATCACATAGGATACCAGAGCACTCTTGCAAGCAAACTATTAATTGCCACACTTGGAATAGCGGCATCTGCTTCATTTGGATTATTTGTCGGGACATTTTTCAAGCATAGAATTACAGTTTTTGTAATTCTTGGTTTTACAAGCTATCCGTTTTTTATGCTCACGGGATTTGCCTGGCCACAAAATCAATTGTTAGAAGCTATCAAATACTTCTCTTATCTATTTCCACTCGTTCCGTTTTTGCAAGCGATAATGAAAGTTACACAAATGCAAAATTCATTATATTTTGCAATAAATGAACTAACAATAATGATAGTTCAAACAATTCTATACAGTACTTTGTTTTATTTCAGGGTCAATAAAATCAAAAAACGCAAACTGCCAAAGGACTTTGTAACGCAATATATTGAAGGATTTGACCATAAAACAATTTGATGGATTAATAACAAATTTGATTCTCGATTTTGCATAAATTTCTAAAAGAGAATATATTTAAGAGAATTTAATATATGTAATTATGTAGGGGCGTGGCTTACCTTGTCCCTACAATTCTTTATTAAAAACCTTCGGAAGGTTCCAAACCTTCCGAAGGTTACAAAAATGTGCGTTTGAGACCGTTATAAACTGGAAACAATATCTTTCTTTTAAGTAACTTGATATTAATCAACAAAGAACTTACGCATAGCTTTACCAACTTTAAGCGAGTTAAGAGCTAACCTCTCGCAATAATCGATAAAACTTAAATATAGAAGGTTTTGCCAGGTAGTCGAAGTTCCTTGGTTCATTCTTTTTGCTTGTTCAGACTTAAATTGATCAAGACGAGTACGAATTGATTCAAATCTATCATCAATGTTTTGATTGAAATATTCTCTATTCATAATAGAATTTGCAATAGAAGTAATAATACTACTTGTTGCTTTTGCAGTCTCAGATAGTTCGAAAATCTGTTCTTTTGTCAGAAGCTTGTGATTGTTATCGAAATAGTCATATACCTGAA
>JAKIZO010000006.1:0-298 GCA_022707965.1 Bacteroidota bacterium | reverse complement strand
CAGCCATTCTTCGCGTAAGTGATGCAAGCACATTAAGATAGCCAACTAAATCAGTAAAGGAGTATGCTTTATTGAGTTCTTCCTGATTTAGTTTTTTTAATGCTTTCGAAATATATGGAATAAGCAAATCTGCATCTTTTTGAATTTGTTTGGTTCCTTGCTTGCAAAGTTTCAAGATACGTAAATCATTGTGAGCAACACCATCATTGCAGTTTGTTACTAAATCAGAAATCGAGTGAATAAATTTGCTGCTGCCATTTATTATTGCTTCATATAATTCTTCCTTAGTCATCTGATG
>JAKIZO010000069.1:454-4834 GCA_022707965.1 Bacteroidota bacterium | reverse complement strand
AGTTCTCTTTTTTGTCGTCGGCAATTTAACACTTTTTTTCTTTTTTACAAACTTTTTTTATTTCCATAGACTTACACCTTTCCCGCCCAAAATCCTCGACGACACAACCTAAATCGCTATATACCAATGAATTACAAAAATAAAGAGAAAATATTATCGAATTGCCGTCCTCGTAAGTTATATTTTTCTCTGAGCTCGACGACTAAATTTTTGCCCTGTTTTTTGTAAGTCATTTAAATTAAACAATGTTAAAAAAAATGAAAAATTTAATGATTTTTTGAATGTTTTACATCAATTTTATGGCTCAAATCAACGAAAAAGACTGCGCCACATTGATTTTGCCTGCAATTATCGTCGAGCTTTTAGGTAATAAATGGCTGTAAATTAATCACCAGGCTTAGAACCTTCGGAAGGGCGGGAACCTTCCGAAGGTTTTCTTTATTCGGGGCACATCGTAGGGGCACTGCATGCCGTGCCCCTACATAGACCTTTGGAAGGTTTTTATAAAACACTTATAATATTACCTCTATTCACTCGTTTCTATTAAATTATATTTTTGTGATTTTTCAGGTTTGATTGCGAAAAAATCGACCTTCATATTTGCCCGCTATTGAATTTTTTCGGGCAAAGACGATGCAAAGGTCGTCTTGCGGGCAAAATTCAATATAAGCGATTTATGTGCGAAATTTTAATTTGATTGTTATGGATATTTCAGAAGCATACAAATTTGGGACAGAGAAGCGAGTAAATAAAATTGCAGACGTTCTTCGGCGCCGCCAGCTCGATTTGACAGTTGTCGCTGAAAATATTTCCGACCCGCACAACCTTTCGGCAATGATGCGAAGCTGCGACGCTGTTGGTATTTATCGCGTTTGCCTGGTGTACCACTCGGGGCAGCCATTCCCAACGCCTGGCGAAGCAAGTTCGGCAAGTGCCCGAAAATGGGTCGACACGCTGAAATTCCGCTCTATCGAAGAATGCTACAATTATTTGCGGCAGGACGGTTTCAAAATCTATACCACACACCTTGCAAAGGACGCAGTTTCGCTCTACGAACTCGACTTGACGCAAAAGGTTGCACTCGTTTTTGGCAACGAACACTCGGGCGTGAGCGACGAAGCGGTCTCGCTCGCCGACGGCAATTTCCTTATTCCGCAGGTGGGAATGATACAAAGCCTGAATATTTCCGTTGCTTGTGCGGTAAGCATATACGAAGCTTTCCGCCAACGCCTTGCTGCGGGCAAATACGCCACCTGCCCATTCGATGAGCAAACCTACGTCGAGAAAATCAAAGATTGGCTGCTGCGTTAAGCAATTCCGTAGTAGTTTTCCGATGAAGTGAACTTTTGCTCAATCTGATATTTCAACACTCGATTTTCTGGCTTCGACAAATTCGGGTCGTCGGCGATAATATTTGCGGCAAATGTGCGCGCCGCTTCTAATATTTCGCGGTCCTCGACTAAATCAGCGTATTTGAATTCAGGCAGTCCCGACTGCCGCTTGCCAAGAATATCGCCCGGTCCCCGCAATTTCAAATCAACTTCGGCAATTTCGAACCCGTTGGTGGTTTGCTCCATTGTCCGCAAACGCACAAGTGCAGCAAGGCGTTCGCTATCGTCCGCATTTTTGAGCTTATTTTTAAATTTATCTTTTGTTAGCAAAATGCAGTAAGATTGCTCGTCGCCTCGCCCGACGCGTCCCCGCAATTGATGCAACTGCGACAACCCAAAGCGTTCGGCGTCCTCGATTAGCATAATTGTTGCGTTCGGAACATCTATTCCAACCTCAATCACTGTCGTTGCAACAAGTATTTGAAATTGCCCCGCCGCAAATTTCTGCATCGCTTCTTCTTTCTCGTACCAGAACATCTGACCGTGAAGCAATCCACAAGCGAATTCAGGAAAAATCTCTTTTTGAATATACTCAAAATGCTCGGTTGCGGCTTTGAGCTCTAATTTCTCGGATTTCTCGACCAATGGATAAACGATATACGCCTGGCGTCCTTTTTTGATTTCGCTGCGGACGAACTCATAGATTTCGTCGCGTGCATCGTCGAAAGCAACCTTCGTAAGAATTGGCTTGCGATTTTTCGGCAACTCGTTGATAATGGACACATCAAGCTCGCCATAGGCTGTCATTGTAAGAGTGCGGGGAATAGGGGTTGCGGACATCACAAGAATGTGCGGGCTTATGTTTTCGCAACCGAGCGATTTTCGGGCAATTTCGATTAGTTCGGCTCTCTGACCAACTCCGAAACGGTGCTGTTCGTCGATTATCACATAAGCAAGTTTGTTGAAAGGAATGTCATTCTGGAAAAGTGCGTGCGTGCCAACGATAATTTTGGCTTTGCCCGATGAAATATCGCCGAAAATTTGTCGCCGTAGCGACGCTTTTTGTCCGCTAACAACTTGAACAATTTCTATATCAAGAGAGGCATTTTCGATGAACTTTTTGAAAGAAAGAAAGTGCTGCTCGGCTAAAATTTCAGTTGGTGCCATAATTGCCACCTGATAGCCCGCATCGATTGCAATTAGCATCGTAAGAAGTGCCACAATCGTTTTCCCCGACCCGACATCGCCTTGAAGCAAGCGGTTCATCGGACGCGACGACGCAAAATCATCGCAAATTTCGCGGATTACTCCCTTTTGTGCGTTCGTCAAAGTAAATGGCAACGTGTTGTAGAGCGAGCGCGCAAGCGTGCTTTTCGCAGGAATTACAACTCCACGCTCGGACGCCTGTATTTTCTTTTTGTTCAGATTTAGCAGAAGCTGGTAGAAGAAAAATTCCTCAAATTTTACTCGGTAGCGAGCCGCTGATAGTTCTTCGGGCGAATTTGGAAAATGCAAGGCGCGAATTGTATCATAAATCGAAGGGAATTTGAGCATATCCCGATATTGCGTTGGCAAGGTTTCTTCAAATTCAGTGAAATTGGCAATTGCATTGCGAATAATCGAACGCATCTGGTTCATTGTCAAGCCTGCTCGACGCATAGCATCTGTAATTCTGTATTTCGGAAGAATTGCACCTTTCTGAAAATGCTCCATTTCGTCGGGTTCGATTATTTCAATTTCCGGGTGAGTGAAAGTTAGCACCGAATAATCAATTTCGGGAATGCCCGATACTACAATATATTGCCCCGATTGGTAAAGCTTCTCGAAAAATTCTATCCTATTCCAGAAATTTATTTTGCCGAAGCGGGACGAACCGTCGTAGATAGTCAGTTGAAGCAACTTTTTGCGGGAAAACTGACGCACCTGTTTCATAGTGATTTTGCAAATCAAGGTGTATTCTTTCCGCAAAGTGAAATCGAAAATCTGCTGCGATTGCAATCTCTGCTCATTTGCAATTTCCTGAAAAATCTGGCTAATTGTTTTTGCTTCGTCGCGTGCAATATACGAACGCGGGAAATAATACACCAAATCCTGGATTGTGATTATTCCACTTTCGTTTAGTGCCTTTGCTCGTCTCGGACCGACACCTTTGAGAAATTGCAAATCTGAAATTTGTTCGTTTTTCATTATAGCAAATGCTCAAATAAAATTTTAATTCCGAGTAAAATAAGAATAATTCCGCCGAAAATAAAGGCTTTTGTGTTGAACATAGCGGACGTTCGTTCGCCTATGCGAATTCCGATAAGCGTCATTGCAGCAGCAACAATTCCAATAATCAAACTTACGAAAAATATATGCACGTTTAGCAATGCAAGGCTAAAACCAATTGCCAGAGCGTCCAGACTTGTTGCAATTGCAAGCGTGATTAAATAAAAACCTTTCGAAATATCCTTGCTTACTATTTCGTTGCCTACTTTTCGCCCTTCCCATATCATTTTCAGCCCGAGAGCAAACAGAATTCCGAACACAACCCAATGGTCGAATTTTTCGATGAATTTCAAAACATTTACTCCAATAGCCCAGCCGATAATTGGCATAATAAATTGGAAAAACCCGAAATGGAAGGAAAGGCGGAATTTTTGCCTTTTCGTTGCTTTGCGGAAGAACGCACCCGCAGCAATCGAAACGCTAAACGCATCAAGTCCCAGCACAAACGAGAGAAAGAAAATTTCGAGCAAAGTCATTGTCTACCACGGAAGATTGTCCAAATCTACATTTCCACCCGATAGAATAATACCCACGCGACAACCCGCAAATTGTTCTCGTTCGGCAGCAACAGCCGCAAGTGCAGTAGCCGAGGACGGCTCGACAATGATTTTCATTCTTTCCCAGATTAATTTCATTGCGGAAATTATTGCCTGGTCGTCGATTGTAATAATATCCTGAACGTTTTGCTTCAAAATTGAGAAAGTGAGCGGCGAAAGCGTTGTGCGAAGCCCATCGGCAATTGTGTTCGGGACATTGCTTTCCACACGCACACCCGACCGCA
>JAKIZO010000069.1:0-444 GCA_022707965.1 Bacteroidota bacterium | reverse complement strand
TGCGTTCCGCAGCAGCGATTTCGTAGCAATGGAAGTGCCCGAAAGCAGTCCGCCACCGCCGACAGGTGCGACCACAGCATCAAGCGAGCCCACCTCCTCGATAAGCTCTATCGCTGCGGTGCCTTGCCCGCAGATAATATTGAAATTGTCGTAAGGATGGATAAACGCAGCGCCAGTTTTGTCGACAAACTGACGCAGAGTTTGCTCGCGGCTTTCGAGCGTCGGTTCGCAAAGGATTATATCTGCACCGTAGCCGGCGACTGCGTTTTTCTTGACTGCCGGAGAATTGCGTGGCATAATTATGGTTGCCTTTGTGCCAAGCAGTTTAGCAGCCAGAGCCAGAGCCTGTGCGTGGTTGCCGGAGGAATGCGTTGCAACCCCGTTGCGTAGTTCCTCTTGCGTAAGCGAGAGCAGAGCGTTTGCCGCCCCTCGAAACTTAAAAGC
>JAKIZO010000068.1 GCA_022707965.1 Bacteroidota bacterium | reverse complement strand
CACCAGTATTATGCTCTGGTGGATTATTTTCGCGGGGAGGCGCCCTTCTGGTATGCAGATGCACCATTCAACAAAAGGCTGCTTGTGCCGCTACTGGCATCGGTGCTACCTTTTGAACGTGGCTTTTCGCTAAATTTAATCAACGCAATTCTGTTATATCTGGGATTTGCGTTTGCATTTCGCACAATTTCCAGGCAATTTGTTCCGCCCAAAGTTGCATTTTATATTGTGTTGTTGCATATTTTTAGCTTCCCGGTGTTCTATTATAGTGTCGTTGGGTTTATAGATGCTTCGCTTGTAGGCTGGATGATGATTTCGCTTTCGTTGCTTTTGGAGCGGCGCTTCACCTGGTTTTGCCTTGCTGTGGCAATAGGTGTGTTTCTGAAAGAGAGCATAATTATTGTATTTGCCTGTGGATTGCTCTATTTTGTTTTAACCCGAAACTGGCGGCAAGCGGCACTGCTTTTGGTTCTTTATGCCGCTGCATACTTTTTGCATCTTGAAATAATGAAACTGCTAAATTATGGAATACCATATTCTTATAGCTGGAATGTTGAAATTGAGACCTTACAAAAAAATCTTGCGCGGCGGCGCACCTATCTTTCGTTCTTGCTTTCGGCGTATCCTTCGCTTCTACTGTTCGCAATTGGAATATATTATTTCACCCGGAATAAATTTGCCGAGCAAGATAGAAAAATTGTTCTTGTATCGCTTGCGGGCTGCTTGCTGGTGCTTGCGTTGTATGTTTATTCGCTGTTTGTTGCGTATTCGGACGGCAGGTTTCTCTATCCCGCAATAGCATTCTCTATTTTCCTTTCCGCAACCATTGCAAAAAATAGGAACGTCCGCGCTAATAATTAAAAACATTCCGAAGGTTCTAAACCTGGCAATTTAGAGAAATCATATTCAAATACACCTATTTCACGACTTGAAAATCACAGACAAGAATGTCTGTGCTACCATTAATTAATATAAGACTTTAAATATTGCCTGTGGTTGAATGTTTATTTTCTTTATTCCAAAATTTTAGATATTTTTGCAGGAAAAAGGTTCAACTATGGAAACTCTTTGGTCGCCCTGGCGAAGCAAATATATCGGCACTTTCAAAGATGAGCAAGAGAAAAGCAAAGAAGAATGCTTTTTGTGCGTTGCGGCAAGCGCAGTTAAGCCCGACAACGAAACTTACGTTGTGGCTCGCCGCCGCCATTGCTTCGCAGTGCTAAACTTATATCCATACAACAACGGACACACTTTGATTGCACCATATCGCCACATCGGCGATTTCACCGAGCTAACGCAAGAGGAATTAAGCGATATGTTCGCTCTTATGCAAGAGTGCGTCGCTGCTTTGAAGAAGATTTACGAGCCGCACGGATTTAATTTAGGCGCCAATCTTGGCAGAACCTCCGGCGCTGGATTGCCTGACCACCTGCATTTCCACATCGTTCCACGATGGTCGGGCGACACAAGCTTCATTTCCACCATCTCCGATACAAAAGTTGTTTCCATCGGAATTGAAGAGACTTACAACGATTTAAGCAAAATTCTCAACCAGAAATGAAAGATATTGCACCTCGAAAATCGTTAGGTCAGAACTTTCTGAAAAACAAGACCGTTGCTATGCGAATAGTGGATTTGCTCGGAGACGTTTCGGGCAAACCTGTTCTCGAAATTGGTCCCGGAATGGGTGTGCTCACCGAATTTCTGACCGAACGCAATCCTTTGCTTACTCTTGTTGAATTGGACGAGCGTGCAATCGATTACCTTCGCAATAAATTCAACAGAAATTTAAACATTGTCCATAGCGATATTTTAGATTTTGATATAAAGCGACATTCTGAGCAATATAAAGAAAAATTACTGGTAATTGGCAATATACCTTATAATATTTCGACGGAAATTTTCTTCTTGCTGTTCGAAAATGCCGCCTGTATTTCGAAAGCAGTTCTGACGGTGCAGAAAGAAGTTGCTGTGAGGGTTTGCAGCGGGTATGGAAGCCGACAGTATGGAATAACCTCCGTTGCGGCACGCCTGGTGTGCACTCCTTCGATTGCTTTTGATATTGCGGCGGGCTCGTTTTTCCCTGCACCGAAAGTAACTTCGTCTGTGCTTGTGCTTGATTTCTACCAGGAGCACAAATATTTAAACGATTTTGCAGAAATAATGTCGCTTGTGAGAGCTGCTTTTTCGCAACGCCGCAAAATGCTTCGCAACTCGCTCGAAAACTATTTGAAAGCTTGCAACCTTCCACCGAAACTTCTCGAAGACGAACTGAACAAGAACGATTTGAGATATTTTTCGATGCGAGCCGAACAGCTTTCGCTGCAAGATTTCGTTAAATTATTCGAAATTATTAGCAGTTTGAAAAAAAATAAATAGGTTCGATATGAAAAAAATTATCATTATACTTGCCTTGTTGTTTGCTTTCGGTTGCAAAAGCATATACGAAAGGGCACCGCAGATGCGTTCTTTCGGTTGCGAATTGCCTACAAAGGATTTTCTGGAAAAGGTTGCGGGACTATCGCAACTCGAAGGATTTTTCGTTGCTGAGCTGGACACAAACAACAACAATTGCTTGCTTGTTTTGCAGAAAAACATTACTATTAAAGGTTCGGGCGACAGCCGCGAGATAGTTGCAGACCAAATTCGTATTCGCTATGCTCAGATGGACAAAACTGTTTGGTATTCGACGGGCATATTCAAATCATACAAGGGCAAAACAAGCTTCGCACCGCCACCTGCCGACGACCAGCAACGCCATAATAATTCTGTCAATCTTACGCTCGACCGATTGTTTATGCAGTGCAACCCCGGGAAGAAGCTGAACAGGTAGTGATTTATGACGCAGGGGCAAATCGTTGCCCCTTTGCGTTTTGTAATGGTAATTAAAATTACCTCGCTTAGAACCTTCGGGGCTTTTCCTGTAATTACCACGTTTAGAACCTTCCGAAGGTTTCAAACCTTCGGAAGGTTTTCATTTATCAGCGGTATCACGGACATTCCTGTCTGTGTATTCTGATGCAACGAAAAAGGTATTTTTATAAAATGTAGGGGCGTATTGCGATACGCCCCTACATAGAACTATACGTTTAATTCACGCAGAAGTGCTTGACGCTCTATTTCGAGCTGACGGATTTTCCGGTCGATGGTGTCCAGTTCTTCGGGCATAGAATCGATTTCCAGACGGAGCTTGCTTGCAGCTTCGTCGATTAGGTCAATTGCTTTGTCGGGCAGAAATCTATCGGTGATGTAGCGGTGCGATAGTTCCGCAGCAGCGACAATTGCCCCGTCTGTAATACGAACGCCGTGATGCACCTCGTATTTCTCTTTCAGTCCGCGCAATATCGAAATAGTATCTTCGACATCAGGTTCATCGACGAACACTTTCTGGAAACGACGCTCCAAAGCAGCGTCCTTTTCGATATACTTTTGGTATTCATCAAGCGTTGTTGCACCAATGCAATGAAGTTCGCCGCGCGCAAGTGCCGGCTTCAAAATATTCGCAGCATCCATACTGCCGCCAGAAGTTGCCCCTGCACCAATCAAGGTGTGCAATTCATCGATAAAGAGAATTATTTCGCCTTCGCTGGCTGTAACCTCGCGAATTACGGCTTTGAGACGCTCCTCGAATTGCCCGCGAAAACTTGTCCCTGCAATCAGTGCCCCCATATCAAGCGCGACAATTTGCTTTGTCTTTAAGTTTTCGGGGACATCGCCGGCTACAATGCGTTGAGCAATTCCCTCGACAATTGCTGTTTTGCCGACGCCCGGGTCGCCAATGAGCACGGGGTTGTTCTTTGTGCGACGCGAAAGCACCTGCAAAACTCGCCTAATTTCGTCCTCACGACCGATAACGGGGTCAAGTTTGCCTTTCATCGCTTCTTCGTTGAGCAAACGTCCGTAGCGCTTCAAAGCTTGATACTTGTCTTCGGGGTTCTGGTCTGTTACTCGTTGGTTGCCACGCACATCTCGCAGCACCTTCAACACATTCTCTTTTGTAACGCCCTGTTGGTTCAGGAAGCTGCCGAGCTCGTTTTTTTGCTCGGACAAAGCAATTAAAATATGTTCGGTGCTTACGTATTCGTCTTTCAATTCGTTTGCTACTTTGAACGCAATATCGAAAGTTTGATTAAGTTGCGGCGAAACATATTGGTTGCTTCCGCTTGCACCGCTTACTTTGGGCGTTTTATCCAGCAGTTCAGTAATCTTAACTTTCAGGTAAGTAAGATTAACCCCGAGCTTTGCAAGAATATCAGGAATAATTCCGCTTGCGTCCTGCACCATTGCAGCAAATAGATGAATTGGCTCAATTGCTTGATTGCCGTTACTTTCGGCAATTTCGCGAGCCGCTTGCACCGCTTCTTGCGCCTTTAATGTTAATTTTTGTAAATTCATATATACCTCCTTTTATTTTCTTGTATAGACGAAAAGAATTATGAAAAAATTTAAATTCTTTATTTTACTCAAATTAATTCTGATTTTGTTTCGTCAAAAACTTTGATTAGTTACAATTAAACGAATTCACAATAAATTCAAGGAACAAACAATGAAAGTTGATGTTGTGATGCCGAAGATGGGCGAATCGCTCCAGGAAGGCACAATAATACGCTGGTTCAAGAAAGTAGGCGATGCAATTGAACGCGATGAGATGATTTTGGAAATATCTACCGATAAAGTGGATACGGAAGTGCCCGCCCCCGTCGGTGGTGTGCTTGCAGAAGTGCTTGTGCCCGAAGGCACAACAGTTGAGGTGGGCACCGTGATTGCTCGAATTGAAACAGAAGCCTCCGCCGTCCCGCAACAGCCGACGGAAACACAACCAGCAGCAGAAGCATCGGCTCCTGTTGTTGCTGTCGCTCCTGAACAAGCACCAGCTGGCAATTTAGTCGATGTTGTGATGCCGAAGATGGGCGAATCGCTCCAAGAAGGCACAATAATACGCTGGTTCAAGAAAGTAGGCGATGC
>JAKIZO010000067.1:4893-5145 GCA_022707965.1 Bacteroidota bacterium | reverse complement strand
GATGCAATGAAAGCAATATAGCGACCATCTTTCGACCAGCTTACAGAAGAGATGGAACGAAGTCCAAAGAACAAGCGTTCATATCTTCCAGTTTTTGCATCGACGATAAAAATAGCATCTTCCCCACCAGATTTAGCCGAGATGGCTAATTTCTGTCCTGTGGGGTCCCAAGCTATACCAGGAGTGAGAAGATTTAAATCTTCAAAATCTTGTTTTCTCAAACTGCTGACAAGTTTTCTTGGTCTTGCTTTG
>JAKIZO010000067.1:0-4859 GCA_022707965.1 Bacteroidota bacterium | reverse complement strand
AAAAATTCCATCATCGCGGTCAGAAATATAAGCAAATTGGTCTCCATTAGGAGAAATAGCAGGTGAAGTGTTGTAAAAATTACCTATATCACGTCTATCAGTAAGTTTCAAAGCAAAATCACGTGGGTCTTCGAAAATTTTCAAATCAGGCCAGTATATTTTTTTGATTTCGCGTTCCCACATATCAGAAAAATCTCTTAAACTCATATTAAAAGTGCTTTGAAAGGTTTGCTCTAAATTTTTGTTTATATATAACTTGTTGAGGAATTCTGTAACTTTTGCTTTGCCATATTTTTCAGCAACGAACCAATAGAAAGTTTGACCACCTCTGTACGCTAAATATCCATCGAGATCTCGAAGAGATGGTAATTTTTCAGAAATAGTCAAATCACGCATAAACATATCAGTTTCGATATCGAGACCGCCTAAACTTTCGTATTCGCAAAGACCTTCGTTTAGCCAGAGTGGAATTTGAAAGTTATTGCTTGTCATCAGGGCAGATTGCAATGTGCCACCATAGAACATATCGTTTAAAACAGCGTGAACAAGTTCGTGATGGATTACGTGGCGAAGTTGAGAATAACTACCTTGAAATGGGACAACCACCCTATTTTTGAATAATTCGGTGAAACCGCCGACACCTTCGGGCAAATAGCCACCAGTAACGTTCGTTTGTTGAAAATCGTTGTGAGAATCATAAACAATCAGGGCAATTCTCATAGAAAATTTGTAATTCAGCGTATTCTGAATGGAAACAAGAGCTTTTTCAGCAGAAACAGCTGCGAACTCGGCAAGTGCTTTGCTACTAGCATCGTAATATACATCGAAATGCTCGGTTTCAATATAACGCCAATCGAATTTTCGATACTGAACTTTATTTTTTCCGAATTGTGCGAAAATATTAATACTCGATATCAACAAAACAAGAACTATTAATGAAGCATAAATATATTTTTTTGACATAAATACCTCTAATTATGCACTTTTGACTTACTAAAATACTTAAAGTTTAACTTAATAACACAATATTTATTTTAAAGTTGCAATAATTTTATCATCTTTGTCAATTTCATTTATTTGAACATAGAAAAATGAGTTGTCCAATCCTTTTTCAGTTATCACTTTGCAATGCAGGTAATTAGAAGTGTGCCCCAAATGGATTTTTTCGCTCTCTGAATATTTTTCGGGCAAGAACTCGTGAATTTTACCGATTTGTGTTTGATAAAAAGCCAATAGTTTGCTATGTGATAGTTGTTTGAGGCTATGCGTTCTCTCTTTTCTTGTTTTCATCGGAACTTTATCAGGGAAGTTTGCAGCGGGGGTGTTTTTTCGTTCAGAATAGGTAAAAACGTGCAGGTAAGAAGCTGGTAAATTATCGATAAAATCATAAGTTTGTTTAAAATCCTGTTCGGTTTCGCCTGGGAAACCAGTAATAACATCTAATCCAATACAAACATCGGAATTGATTGACTTAATTTTGTGAATATCATTGAATAATTTATCAGAAGTATATCTTCTTCTCATAAGTTTCAGTATTTTATCGGAACCACTTTGCAATGGGATATGCAGGTGCTTACAGATAGTATCTGAATTGCAGACATAATCTATTATCTTATCATTAATCAAGTTTGGCTCAATGGAGGAAATTCGAAATCTAACTCCAAAATCATTCTCAGCGATTAATTGCAATACATCTTCGAAATCGTAAAAGTTGTTGGAGTTGTATTCACCAAGATTTATGCCACTTAGAACTATTTCGCGAAACCCCTTTTCTGCAACTTCGTTGAAAATTTCTGGAAGTTGCTTAAAGGGAATGCTACGAGGATTTCCACGAGCATTTGGAATAGTGCAGTATGAGCAACGGTAATTGCAACCGTCTTGAATTTTCAGAAAACAGCGTGAGCGAGCGGCGTTGTCAGCTGAATAAGCAAAATCAAAACTTATAGAGGTTAATTCAGATACTTCAATAGATTTGGTTGATTTTTGAAAATGAGTTTGCAATAGTTCAGGTATTAGAAATTTTTCTTTAATTCCGTATACGGCATTTACTTCGGGCATCTCAGCTAATTGTTCAGAATTAAGTTGAGCAAAGCAGCCGAATACACCGACAAAAGCACCGTTTGTTTCACGTTTTGCACGACGAATAGCAGCACGGCAATCAGCATCAGCATTGTTTGTAACAGTGCAGGTATTGATAAGAACAATTTCAGCATCAGAATATTTATCGGTAATTACGAAGCCTTTTTCTTGAAGTTTTGTTTTTAATGTCGATGTTTCTGCAAAATTTACTTTACAACCGATATTGATTAATTTAACTCTACGCATTTCCAATACAGTTCAATTAAAAAAATAATACCTAATAGAATTGAGACGAAAATGCAACTAATAAATTTAGTCAAGCAAATTGTGATGTTTACAAGTTTTGGTTTAGAACCTTCGGTAGGTTTGAAACCTTCCGAAGGTTACCAACGATATTAGATAAGTAGTCAAATAGTTGTAGAAAAATATACATAAAAAAACAAAGAGGTTCAAAATTTTGAACCTCTACAAGAAAAAAATGATGATATTTTTTTTGTAAATTATTCTTCTGATATGTCAATTATTTGCTTTAATTCATCGTATCCAGCACCGACGCGAATAATTTTAAAATCATCTGTAGTCATATCAATAACAGTAGATTCGCCTAAAAAGGTATATTCATCGGAAACCATAGCAATATCAACCATTGGCGAGTAATAATCAATTATTTCCTGAGGTGATGGAACGGGATTGTCCTCAATTTTAGCAGAAATTGAAATTATTGGATGTTCGACATACTTAATAAGCAAACGAGACAAATCGTTATTTGGAACACGAATACCAGATGTTTTCCTTTTTGGGTCCTGTGCGAATTTTGGGACGAGTTTAGAGGCAGTTAGAATGAAAGTGTAAGGTCCTGGTATAAGGCGGCGTATTGTTTTATATGCTAAATTGCTCACTTTTGCGAAATCTGCAATATTAGAAAGCGAATCGCAAATAAAAGTCAGGGCTTTGTTCTCGGGTAGTTTCCTAATAAGACGTAATTTTGAAATTGCTTCTTTATTTGATAATTCACAACCAAGAGAAAATCCAGTATCAGTTGGATATAAGATGACAGCACCTTCTTTCAACGCCTCGGCAACCTTCTGGATTTTTCGCAATTCGGGAGTTTCGTGATGCACGTTCAAAATTTCAGCAGCCATAAAACCTCCAAAAATAGATTATTGTATTATATTAAATCGTAGTTTTACAATTATTATTGTTTGTTAATTTCAAAGTGTAAATTTTATATTTATTTTTTTACTAATTTTACCGATAAGTATTAATGAATTGTATTAATAGATAATTAACAGATTGTTTATTGTATTGTATATTTTCATTATTTATTTTCATTTTTCAATTGTTTAACAATAATTGTTTTAAGTTATGTTTGAATTTATTAAAAAATCCTTAAAAGCAAAGTTGCTACTTCTAACAGGAGTAGTCCTCATTGTTACTTCAATTGCGATAATTGTATTTTCTGCGAAAAATGCAAGAGACATTGCTAAGGAAAATGCAAAAAATCTTGCAAATGTAGAAGCTGAAAAGTTTATTTCGAGCTTTAAGAGTATTATAGAAGAGCAGCTCTTATTAGTTAGAAATCTGGCTGATATTTATTCAGCTGTAAATTCTCCAACAAACCCTGTGAAATTTTCACGTGTTGGCAGCAATAATATGGTTAAGGAACTAATCGAACGCAACAAAAATATTTTTGGAATATACGTATCGTGGGTGCCAGACAATTCATTCGATGGGATGGACAAAATTTACGCTCAAATGCCGAACAATCCACCATCAGGAAGATATACAATTTATTACGTACGTTTTAAAGATGGAGTTAGAGAAGTAATTGAACGGTCCTACGAAGAAGAATGGGAAGAGGAATATAATTCGGATTATTTTGCTAAACCTCGCGATAAAGGTATAGAGTGTATTATTGACCCGTATTTATATGATGTAGAAGGAGATTCTATTCTGATGATTTCACTGACAGCTCCAATTGTTAATAATAAAAGATTTTACGGAATAGTTGGCGTTGATATTACAGTAGATTTTATTCAAAAATATGCTGACAAATTAGATTTATTCGAAAAAACTGGGAAAATCTCGATTATTGCCAATGATGGCAATTTAGTTGGCGGAACCGGTTATAGCAAATATGTTGGTATAAATGTTGATTCAATTGATAATTTTTCACAAATAAAGAATATTAGTGAATTAGTAAGTAATGGTAAAGGTCAAGATACTATTATTGGTAATAATATTGAGTTGCTTGTGCCAATCTATTTCGGGAAGACAGACACTCCCTGGGCTGCACACATTTCAGTGCCACTTGAAGTGCCTTTGAAAGAAGCAAACAAAGCAATAACAACGCAAATTATTGTCTCCATTTTCTTAATTATTATTGGTTTATTTTTAATCTTTTGGTTTGTTAACAAAACAACAAAGCCAATTCTACAACTTGTTACTATCGCAAACAACATTAAAGATGGTATAATCAACGAAAGAATTGATATTAATAGCAATGATGAAATTGGTGTTCTTGCCAATGCTTTCAGTGAAATGTCTCAAAAAATTAGAAATATTATTACTGAGATTAACAATTTAGGCGAAAATCTGCATAATGGTAAATTGGACTATCGAGCAACAACTGATGGTTTCAGTGGTGCCTATGCTGAACTTATCAACAACATAAATGATGCAATTAATAACATCGTTCGACCTCTCAACGTTGCCGCTGAATACATCGACCGTATTTCGAAAGGCGACGTTCCACCTAAGATTATTGATGAATACAAAGG
>JAKIZO010000066.1 GCA_022707965.1 Bacteroidota bacterium | reverse complement strand
AAATCCTGCATCTGCAATTAGAATAGTCGAACAGTCAATTGAGCGTTCAGAAGAATTGCGGCAACAAGTTATCAATTCTATACGGAAAATAATATCTTTAAAAAGATTTTGCGGGCTTATTCCAGGTTTTGCAAGAAATGAAACAAAATTGAATACGTGGATGAAGCATACAAATCTGGCTTTAAGAGCAGCGATAAAAACTATAAAATCGGATATTGCAGAAAGTGAATTGCCAATAGATAATAGCAAGCAATATGCGGCATTTTCAATTATCCAGAACGATAATGATATGCAAGCAGCATCAAGATTTTTCACAATGCTGGCACAAGCAACGGAAAGTGACTGCGACTATGGCTATCTTGACACAAATATTTCTGATGAGGATATTCAAAAGTTAGTAGAAAACATACAAAATGCAGAATTTTTGATATTTGCGATCTTTTCGAGAGGTAGAGCCTATCAAGGGAATATTGAAATTTCAGAAAAATTAAATACGATGCTTGAAAAAATATCGAACGGAAGGAAAAAGTATATTATTATATTTGGTTACCCATATTTTGAGAGAAAGTTGAAGTGTGAGAATATTATTTATTGCTATTCAGATTCATTCCCATCGATAGCAGCCGCGATAATGAAACTGACGGGACGGGAGTTGCCCGAAAATTATTAATTTTGTCAAACAATTGAAAAACAATATGAACAAACGTTTACGAGTTTTATTTTTAACTGCAAGATTCCCATATCCACTGATTGGGGGCGATAGATTAAAACCATATTACATTTTGAAATATCTGGGAAAGCATTGTGATGTAACATTGGTAACATTTCATCAGGGTGCTGATTTACCTAAAAGTTATATTAACGAAATAGAAAAATTAGGCGTAAAACTCATAGTAATACCGCTTGACCCTGTTTCGGCAGGTTTGAGAGCAGGAATGAAATTGCTGACCAAAAGCCCATTAGAAATTGATTATTACTATTCAAGTAGTTTCAAGAAAGCAGTAGAAGCATTGCAACCCGAAAAGAATTTTGATGTTGCAATTGCTTTCTTTATGCGAACAGCAGAATACATAAAGAACCTAAGGATACCCAAAATATTAATGGCAGAAGATTGCAGAACGATTTACCAATATCGTTCATATAGGGAATCAACAAGTTTGTTGCAAAAAATTGTAAGGCGTTGGGAATACAATAAATTAAAAAAATATGAACCTGAAATTGTTAAATATTTCGATATTGTAACATTCGTAAGCAACGACGATATAAAAGAAATGCAAAAGCTGAACAGTGGAGTTGAATACAGGTTACTTTCGAATGGAGTGGATTTAAACAGGTATACATTTAACAACGACATTAAAAATCGGGAAGGTATTTTGTTTGCAGGGAAGCTCGATGTATGGGCAAATCAGATTATGATAAATACGATTGTTAATGAGATATTGCCTGAAATATTGGCAAAATTACCAGAAGTTGAGTTTCACATAGCAGGAGCCAAGCCACCGCATAGCGTAATGTCGCTCAAATCCAAGAAAAACATTAAGCTACACATTGATGTACCCGATATGCTGCCGTATTTACATAGTGCAAGGTTATTTTTGCATCCGCACTCGGGAGGTTCAGGGATACAGAATAAATTATTAGAAGCAATGGCAAGTGGTTGCCCTGTGATTACCACACCGACAGGTAATCAGGGTATTTATGCCAAAAACGAAGAAAGTGCGATAATTTGCAATACGAAAGAAGAAATGATACGTTATGCAATAAAGATGTTAAAAGATGACGAGTTTGCATCAAAACTTGCAAATAATGCAAGAGTGCTTATCGAAGAAAAGCACTCCTGGGATGCAATTTATAAACAGTTAGATGATATTTTTACTGAATTGCTGGATTAAGCTTAATTGAATGGCTTCAACAATGGAAAATCTTTTCCAATAACGATAGTGGAACGAACGAACAAGGTTGAATCAACAGCACTAACTACCAGTGAATCAGGAACGCCAATAGCGTAAGCCACTTTCCTTGCACTGCGAACATCACCGAGCCTATCCAAAACAAATGATTTTTCTTCCTTCCTGGGATAATTACCAATTTCGACGACATCAAATCCGCGAAGACGTAAGAATTCCATAACTTTTGCAGCAAGTCCGGGCTCACCGCAAGCATTCAAAACATTTACCTGGATAACAATGTCGTTTTGGCTTGTGTTTGCTCCGTTGTCAATTTCTGCTTGAACAGGCGGAGAAATAATTACTCGATTAATAAAAGACGAAAGCATAACGATAACGATTAAGCCAAAAGATACGAGCAATAAAATGTTAGCAGTTTTGTTGTTTGATAAAATTTTCATATTCCCCCCAAAAAATTATAAAATAGTCAAAGGGGAACAATCAATAATTGTGCCATTATATTTCCCAAGTTCCTCTATCAGGGAAATAAATTTGCATTTTAGTATCGCCAGCTTTAACGGAGACAGTGCGAGAAATGGTATCTCCGGTGTCTTCGCCCAGGATTTTGATGCCGCGTTTCAGCAAACCAGCTTTTACGGCAACAGTATTGCGTTGACCGATACTGAAATATTCGCCGAGTTCGATTTTGGTTTTAGCTCCACCAGCGATTTTAGCGTAGATTTTTTCTTTGGGGCAGCCCAATTCATTCATTTTTTGCAGCAGGGCGTCAACAGCAGTATCGGCAAAATATCCAGGAAGTTTTTCGGCTTTTTCTTTATCTGTGGTAGATTGCGGAAGGGCGACATGAGCAAGCCCAACTGTACTTTTGGAAGGGCAGAACAGTCCAAGACCGATACAAGAGCCAAGAGCGAAAATTTTCAAAACTTTATTTGGGTCGCTGGAAACATCCATAGCTCCCATACCCAGAATAATCTGGTTAGTTTTGGCAGTTCTATCGAGATGGTTGCTCGGAAGTTTGAAATCTTTTTTAACTTTTTTGAGGTGGCTTACATCTTGAGTATATGCAAGTTTAATTTTATATATTAATTGCGAGAAAAGTTCAGGCAAGGCACGAGCACCAGCACCTGGCTTGGGCTGGAAATCAACAGCACCTGCTTCGAAAGCTTCCTTAGTGATTTGCGAATCTTTTTCAGTTAGAGCACTGAGAACAATTGTCGGGATGGGATTGACAGGCATCAGGTTATGCAGGAACTGGATGCCGTTCATACGAGGCATTTCCATATCAAGAATAATAACATCGGGCTTTAACCTATTGACCTGATTTAGAGCGATATAGCCATCAGTAGCAGTACCGACCACTTCAATCATAGGATCTTTTGCTAAACCTTTTGCTAAAATATCAAGCACGAGAGCCTGATCATCAACGATTAAAACTTTAATCTTTTGATTTGGAGAAGTAGTAATTTCTTGCATATTATTATCTTAAAAAAAGTATAAATTCGTTAATTACAAAATTAATAATAATACATTATTTTTTATAGACTAAATCATTAATGCTTGAAACAAGTGTATCGAAATTCACAGGTTTGCTTATATAATCATTAGCACCAGCGGCAAAGCATCTATCACGGTCGCCAGGCATAGCAAGGGCAGTAAGAGCGATAATAGGAATATGAGAAGTATTGCTATCATTTTTTAGGATGCGAATAGCTTCGATACCATCCATTTTTGGCATCTGAATATCCATCAAAATAATATCGGGCTTGTATTCGACAGCAGATTCAATTGCTTCTTTGCCATTGCGTGCAACAAGCACCGAGTAACCAGCATATTCTAAAAATGCTTCCATAGTTTCAAGGTTAGCTTCGTTGTCCTCAGCTAAGAGGATGAGAATTTTGTCATTGGTCATATCATTTATCTCCGATTCAACAAGTAATTTTGCCTTTTGTTTTTCAAGTTTTAAATCTACTTTATTTAATGTTTCATATAAAGTAATAAGTTTATATGGCTTTTGCACATAGCCATCGGCACCATTGGCAATAGCACGAGTTTTTTCTTTTAATATTGAAACGATTACAACGGGAATATATTTGTGGTCTTCGTGTAATTTTATATGTTTTAAATAATCCCAACCAGAATTGTCCCAAAGCAGAACATCAAGAACAACAATATCATATTTTTTTTGGTAAAGAGTATCTTCGATTTTCTGGTCGAAATCATAAAAATCTGAGGAAATACCGAAGCGCTCGAGGTCTTGCCTGATAATTTCTGCATCGTCTCGTGAACTATTAATTAGCAGAGCTGTCTTGATATTGGAAAATTGTTTATTAAGTAACTCATCATAGAAAGAATCATAAGCCTTCTGGCTTTTAATTGGAAGTGTGATGGTAAATTTGCTGCCAACACCGAATTGACTTTCGACTGAAACACTACCGCCCATCATTTCGGTCAATTTAGCAACTAAGGCAAGTCCTAAGCCTGTTCCTTCGTATTCACGAGAAAGATTGCTACTAATTTGAGAAAATGGTTTGAACAATTTGTTCATATCTTCGGTGCGAATACCGATGCCAGTATCCCAAACTGTGAAATGAATTTGATTATTCTTGGGCACAGCAGAAATAGATAAACCGACGGAACCACCTTTTTGAGTGAATTTAACAGCATTGTTAAGTAGATTAATTAGAATTTGTTTTGTGCGGATTTGGTCAGCATAAATTTCCTTAGGAGTTCCGTCTTGAATATCGAGCTGTACAGTTATTTCCTTTTTATTAGCCATTTGCCTTATGAAATTGATTGAAGATTGGACAATCTGTTCGACGGAGCAATCTTCCATATAAATTTCAAATTTTCCTGCTTCAATTTTTGAGATATCCAGTATATCGTTAATTAAATTAAGAAGATGGTGGCCGCTATCGTGAATAGTGTTTAATGCACGCTGAAATCGGTCATTTGCTTGTATTTCCTGGTGTTTGAGAAGAATTTCCGAGAGCCCAAGAATAGCATTGAGAGGTGTACGAAGTTCGTGACTCATATTAGCAAGGAATTCGTCTTTGGTTCTGATGGCACGTTCGAGTTCGGCGTTGAGAGCGCTGAGTTCTTCGGTACGTTCCATAACACGTTCAGCGAGCAAACGGCGTTCGAGGTTTAATGCTTCTTCTATTTTTTTCCTGTAAATAACCATTGCAATCTGAGTAGAGACAAATACAAGGATGTCTTTTGTAAGTTCATCGAACAAAACATCTTGATTGTAGCTTTTAACGGCAATTACACCAATTGTCTGGTTTCCCGTTGTTTTCAAAGGTACTCCCAGCCAATATTTAGGGATTGCGCCGTGGATTTCAATTGTTCCATCTGAGGCTAATTCCTGTAATTTCTTTTCGTCAAGAAGTTGAAAATGTCCTGTTTTGATGACATATTCAACCAATCCATTAGCGAATGGGTAGGGACCGCTGAAAGATGGCTTTGGCGAATCAATTTCATCAACATAATAAGGGAAGTGAATTTCATTTCGTTCGGTATCGTAAACTGCGATAAAGAAATTACGAGCAAAAATGAGCTGAGAAATGGAATGATGGAT
>JAKIZO010000065.1:5354-5646 GCA_022707965.1 Bacteroidota bacterium | reverse complement strand
AGTAATGCTTGCAAATAGTATTGCAAAAGTTAAACGAGTTGGGCTAACTGAATCAACCGGGGCATCGTGCGACATTTTAAAAACACCAAGTATGTAAAGAGTAGCAAGCGCAAGGCAAGCAACCCAAATCGCTAAAAATACCTCGCGACTTAGTCCAATTCCCCAATCAGCAAAAGCATTGTTCAAAAATTTAAGAGTTGCGGCAATAACAAGAAATCCAAGCACAACTTTGATATTATTCATCCATCCGCCCGCACGCGGCAGTGACGAAATTGCAGTCGGGAATAACGCG
>JAKIZO010000065.1:3534-5344 GCA_022707965.1 Bacteroidota bacterium | reverse complement strand
TACTGATAATTGGGTAGAACCATTCGCCCGATGCCGCACTTACCAGTGCTGCTGCGACCAGTGGACCTGTGCAAGAAAAAGAAGCTAACGAGAATGTAAGTCCCATTAAGATTACGCTAAAAATTCCTTCTCCTTGCATACTCTTTTGATTAAGTTTATTCGTTATAGAAGTTGGGATTTGTAGCTCGAAAGCCCCAAACAAACTATACGCAAAAACAATAAATATTATTGCTATTACAAAATTTACCCACGGACTCGATGTGAAATCCTGTATTCCACTTGCACCAAATAATATTGAGAACAAAAATCCAAGCCCAGTAAAAGTGAAAATAATGCCAAATGCGTAAACCAATGCGTCTCTTAGCCCTTTCCCCTTGTTTTTTTCAGCTCTTCTTGTGAAAAACGAAACTGTAATAGGCACCATCGGGAAAACGCAAGGAGTTAATAATGCCAATGCTCCCGCTGTCATCGAAAACCATAAGAATGACAATATTCCTTGCTCTTTCTTTTCTTCTAATTCTGATTTTGGTTGTGATTGCACTGGTACATATTCTGTAATTTGCTTTAATGTAGCTTCTGTTATGTTATCATCTGGTTCGTTTAAATCAGTATCTACTTCGTTTTCAATAGTATCCTTGTCTTTGGTTGTATATGTTTCATTTAAGACAAAAGCAAAATAATCTTCGGGTGGCAAACATCTTTCTTCTTCGCAAAGTTGCATATTCGCGATTATTTTTACTTTATCTGTCGCAAAATTCAAGTCTTTTTTGGCTACCAGAGGAACAATAAAGTTTACAGTTCCTTTATGATATAAAACCTCTATTTCGAATGCTTTATCGAACTTCTTCTTTGGCTTTGGCTCCCTTACTTTCCCAGAAATTTCAACTAAACTATTTGGTTCAGCACTAATAACAGTTGGCATTGGTCCTAATCCATCGGGACCAATTACTTCAACGAGTGAGTATGAATACCAGTGCCCATTGAAAGTCATCGTCAGCTGAACATCAAATTTTTCGCCTTTTTTGACTTCTAATTTTGATGGTTTTGCAACTAATTTTACAGGAGCATCAGCATTTAAATTGATGTGTAATCCAATTAAAAATAAGAAGAATAACAAAAGTAATTTTTTCATAAACAATACACCTCGATATATAACTTTCAATTATTCATTATCGCCCTGGAAGTAATTTATAAGTCTTTTATCTTGAAAATTCCTTTGGGGTCCAGCAGAACGTTTTTTTATTGCATCTTTCAAATTATCTGTAAATACTTTTGCAGCATTGTATCCATAAGTTCGCAACAAGTAGTTTATTGCTATCACTTCTGCAATTACAGTAATATTCTTGCCAGGAATAATCGGCAATTTTACCATAGAAATTTCAACGCCCATAATGTTTGCATAAGTTTCGTCTAACCCCGTTCTTGTATATTCCTGGTTTTGCGACCATTCTTCCAATTCTACGATTATTTCGAGCCGTTTCTGAAAGCGAATTGCACGTATACCAAACATTTGCCGGACGTCTATTATTCCCAATCCACGAATTTCCATAAAATGTTGAACTAAACTTGTCCCTGTTCCCATTATTATTGTTTCGCGTTTCTTTGTCAACATAACTATATCGTCTGCAACAAGTCTATGACCACGCTCAACTAAATCGAGAGCAATTTCACTTTTCCCAATACCGCTTTTACCGACAAAAAGAACTCCGACACCGTAAACATCAACAAATGATCCGTGAACAACAACGTGTGGAGCAAATTGATCATCTAAATATTCTGATAATAGATTAAAAGCTTTCGTCGTATTATA
>JAKIZO010000065.1:0-3480 GCA_022707965.1 Bacteroidota bacterium | reverse complement strand
TTCTTTCGCAATCTGTAAAAATTCTGGAAAAGGTTCACGTCCATTGGTAACGATAACACAAGGTATATCAAATTGAGCAAGATTTTTTATTGAGTTGATTCTTTGTTGCTTTGTTAAACTTTTTAAATAGAAATACTCAGTGTTGCCAATAATCTGGATTTGATTATGATTGAAAAGTTCAACAAAGCCCGCCAGTGCAAGCTGCGGACGATGCAAATCTTTGTTTTTAATTAATTTATCTAATCCAATATTTCCTGTGAGAAGTTTTAATTTTGCAGGAGAATTTAGCAAAGATTCAACGACAATGCTCTCCTGTGTTATTTCTTCTAAGTCTTCAAATTTCATCTTACAATTCTATTTCAGTTTTTGTAGAAGTTTTTGAAAAAGCTGGGTTATTATTCAATACACTTCTTACTTTTTCTTCTAATTCGCTCATCAATTCTGGTTTTTCTGAAAGGATTTTTTTCAGTCCATCTCGCCCTTGAACACGTTCATCTTTGTAAGTGAACCAGGAACCGCTCTTTGTAATAATTCCGTGTTCGATTGCAACATCCATCAAATCTCCAATCTTAGAAATGCCTTCATTGTAGAGAATATCAAATTCTACTTCTTTGAATGGTGGTGCAACTTTATTTTTTACTATTTTCACTTTTGTTCTGCTGCCAATTGCTTCTTGACCGTCTTTAATAACTTCTTTTCGGCGAATATCTATTCTGACAGAAGCATAGAATTTCAACGCATTGCCACCCGTTGTTGTCTCTGGATTGCCATAGACAACGCCGAGCTTGCTGCGAAGCTGATTTGTAAAAATTACAGTAGTTTTGGTTTTACCAATTGCAGCATTTAATTTTCGCATCGCTTGCGACATAAGCCTTGCTTGCGAGCCCATCTGAGCGTCGCCCATTTCGCCTTCAATTTCTGCACGTGGAGTAAGAGCAGCGACAGAATCGATTACTATAACGTCAATTGCATTGCTTCTTACAAGGGTTTCGACTATTTCCAGAGCTTGCTCACCGAATTCTGGCTGTGCAAGCAACAAGTTGTTTAAATCAACACCAAGACGTTCGGCATATTTCACATCAAGTGCGTGTTCTGTATCGACAAACGCTGCAATTCCACCTCTCTTTTGTGCCTCAGCAATTATATGCAAGCATATAGTTGTTTTACCAGACGATTCAGGACCAAAAATTTCCGTAATTCTTCCTCTTGGCACTCCACCAATTCCAATCGCAGCATCGAGTGATAAACACCCCGTCGGAATTGCTTCCACCTGAACTACATTTCTATCGCTCAATCTCATTATTGAGCCTTTTCCATAATTCTTTTCGATTTGCTCGATTGCTAATTTTACAGCTTTTTGTTTCTCATCACTTATTTTTTGAATTTCTTCTTTTGCCATTTTAGTATTTATTATTTTTTAACAAACTAATATCGTAATTGAGATTTATTAACGTATAAATTATGAATAAATTTTTATAAAAACCTTCTAATTTTTTCTAAAATATCGGTTACGTCAATAGGCTTTAAGATATAATCATAATAACCTACTTCCGATGCTTTCTTTTTATCCTCTAATGAAGTAGAAGCAGTAATGAAAATAATGGGTATGTTATAACCACTTTCTTTAAGTATTTTGGCTGCTTTTATTCCGTCAATTTTCGGCAATTTAATATCCAATAGTATTAAAGCTAAATTATTTGTGGTTTTTGTTTTTTCTAAAAATTCATCTCCACTCACAGCTTTAACAATTTCGATATCGTGAAAGTTGTTTAATAATACTTTTTCTAATAGAGTAATATTTGTTAAATCATCGTCTGCAATTAAAACTTTTCTTTTCGATACGTCCTCATTTGATGTTTCTAAATTGACATCATCAATATTCTTGTCAATTAACTCCAACTTTTCGAAGGGAATAACGAAATAAAATCTACTACCTTTCCCTTTTACTGAATTCAGATAGATTTTTCCTCCAAGAGCTTCGACAAATCCTTTAGCAATAGAAAGTCCTACTCCCGCACCTTCATAACTTCTCGTAAATGTAGGGTCTTCCTGAACGAACGCTTCGAATATTTTGTCTTGATGCTCTTCTGAAATTCCTATTCCCGTGTCCTCAACATAAAATTCGACAGAGTTTCCTTTTTTCCAGCATCCAAACTCAACATATCCTTTATTAGTGAATTTCAGTGCATTGTTTATAAGTTTGTCAAAAATTGCATATAATTTTCTTTCATCAGAGTGAAAAATCGCACTTTCTAACTCATTATCAATGTAATATTTGAGTTCAATTTTCTTTTCCTTGAATTTAATAATATATGCTTCATAAATTGTAATTATCAAATTACCTAAGCTAAACGATGAAAAATTCATTTCGATTTGTCCTGTCTCTATTTGGGACAGTTCAATAATATCATTTACAGTGTGTAAAAGTCGTTCTGAACTTTTGTTTAAAAGAGATATATATTCTAATTTTTCTTTTTCTGATAAATTTGGTTCAGACAGCAAACTTGCAAATCCCAATATGCCATTTAAAGGTGTTCGAATTTCGTGGGTTAAATTGGAAATAAATGCAGTTTTCAATTTGTTGCTTTCTTCAGCTTTTTCTTTTGCTTTTACTAATTCTTCTTCTAAGATTTTATTGACAGTAATGTCGCGAGCAGTAGCAACTACGACTTCTTCACCAAAGTACAATCCTTTCGATAGAACAACGCTTTTGGGAAATATTCTACCATCAGCGCGTTTTCCCCAAAATTCAAATTGCTGACTTTGTCCTTCAAAAGCAAAATTGATTAAATTTTTCACACCTTCTAAATCATTTTTTCCTTCAGCAGATAAGAATTCAGGCGTTTTCCCAATAAAATCCTCAAAAGAATAATCATAAAATCTTTCAGCAGCTTTATTTACAAAGATAAATTGATGTTCTCGATTTAATATATAAACTGCTTCATTTAAACAATTAATGATTCCTAAATATGTTTCCACAGAGTTAGTTAGCTCGGTCTCTAAGCGAACTCTATCAGTAATATCGTGTATAATACCCATTACAGCAACTTCACCACCCGACGAAAGTGATACGGTGGAAATCTCCACTTCTTTTACTTCGCCAAATTTAGATAATAATTGTGTTTGATACTTGTTTGGAACGTATTCTCCTCGTAATCGTGCCTTGTATCGTTGCTCAACAATTTCCTTGCTTTTTTCTGTTAGTAGTACGCTGAAATCGAAATCGGGTGAAGTTACTTCTTCAATTGTATATCCCAAAAGATTGACAAACTGAGGATTTACATAACTATATCGTCTTCCTTCCATTACGTATATTGCATCGTATGAGTTTTCTATTAATTGTTCAAATTTTTCATTAAGTTTTTCTAATTTTTCTTTGGTTTGTTTCTGTATGTGAAGATCTTCGAAAACCACACAAAGTTTGTCGTTTTCGAATTTAAACAGTTTAATTTTGAGTATCCCCGTAAATCCATTTATCAA
>JAKIZO010000064.1 GCA_022707965.1 Bacteroidota bacterium | reverse complement strand
CAATATTACTCCACCTACTACACCAGATTCAACTGGTATGTTCAGATTGTTCCTTGCAATCCAGGGTACTTCTGCACCTTCGCAGAATCCTGTGAATGGGACAAGCTACAGTGCAAATTCTGATTGGACATTTGCTCCCGCGCTTGGCAATGGTAGAGTAGTATACGATGGTAATGTTACATCATTCGCGATTACTGGATTAAATAGCAATACTACATACCGCATAATTGCTTACGGATATAACCAGATTGGAACAAACGTTGCAACAAGAATATATAATACAACGGTAACATCTGGTTATAATAGCAAGACAGTTAAGACTAAGCTAAAGGAAAGCTTCGAAGATGAAATCATCACAGGAACAACCTTTGAAGTAAGCCGAGTAGCACCGAACCCGGTATCGAACGAGATGTATCTGGATGTAATTGGTGGCAACACAAGCACATACATATTCGAACTTTACAATTCAGTAGGCGAAAGAGTATTCACTCGAACGATGGAACTCCCCGCTGGTAGAAACGAGGTAGTGCTATCAGTACAGAATGCAGCCGGAATTCTGCCCGCAGGAGTATACAACTTACGCGTACGCAGTGGAGCTGAATACATAGACCAACGCATTGTGATTATGCCATAACATACGCTCACATACAAAAATAAAGAAGGTTGCCTCACTTCGGGGCAACCTTCTTGTTTATTTGGTGATGCAAATATGTTTTATCGGTAGCACAGACATTCTTGTCTGTGAAAAATAACCCCGTTCTATTTCGTCCTATCCCGTCCCATCCTGACCTATCCAAAAATTCATATTACCTTATTCGTTGCCTCGCACAGACAGGAATGTCTATGCTACCAATGATTAAAATAAAACCTTCCGAAGGTTTCAAACCTTCCGAAGGTTCATAAAGTTCTGTCTGTGTAAACAACCCCGTCCAATTCAGTCCTATCCCGTCCCATCCTGACCCATCCAAAAAATCATATTATCTTATCTGTTGCCTCGCACATACAGGAATGTCTATGCTACCAATAATTAACAAAAAACCTTCGGAAGAATTATCCCTCCGAAGGTTGCAAATCAATCAAACTTAATATAAAATTCTCTCGATTAATTATCCATTAGCTCTTTTTCTTTTTTGGCAAGGAATTCATCAATCTCTTTGATAGAGTTATCTGTAATTTTCTGAATTTCGTCTTCTGCTCGCTTGCGTTCGTCTTCAGAACATTCTTTGTTCTTCTCCATCTTTTTCAGTGCTTCGTTGCTATCGCGACGAATATTGCGAACAGCAACACGCCCATCTTCTGCAAATTTCTTGCACATTTTCACAAATTCCTTGCGGCGTTCCTCTGTCAGTGGTGGAACAGGTATCCTGATAATTGTTCCATCGTTCTGCGGATTAAACCCCAAATCAGCCATACGTATTGCTTTTTCGATATTACCAAGTGCAGTTCTATCGAACGGCTGAACAATTATTGTTCTTGCATCAGGGACAGAAATAGAAGCGCCCTGCGCCAGCGGCGTCGGAGCCCCATAATACTCAAAGGTAATCCCATCGAGCAACGACGCAGTTGCGCGTCCCGAACGAACCTTTCCAATCTGGTTCTTGCAGAACTCAACTGCACGCTTCATATCCGCCCTGGATTTGTCTATTAGTTCTTTCGTTGTCATAATCAAACTCCTTACTCGTTGGAGATAATTGTGCCAAGTTCAGCACCCTGAATGATTTTCAGGAAATTGCCTTTCACATTAATATTGAAAACTTTGATTGGTAAATTGTTCTCGTGGCATAAAGTAATAGCCGTGTGGTCCATCACTTTCAAATCCTGCGAAATCACATCGCGAAACGAAAGCGAGTTGAACATAGTTGCATTAGAGTTCTTCTCCGGGTCGCAATCGAATACACCGTCGACACGCGTCCCCTTCAAAATCAGTTCAGCCTCGATTTCAATAGCACGCAGAACAGCCGCTGTATCGGTTGTAAAGTATGGATTGCCCGTTCCCGCACCAAATATCACAACCCGCCCTTTTTCAAGATGGCGAATTGCACGGCGACGTATAACAGGTTCTGCAATTTGTTCCATTTTTATCGCTGTTTGCAACCGAGTTGGCACTCCAAGCGCTTCCAGCGCATTTTGAAATGCGATGGAATTGATAACAGTCGCAAGCATACCCATCTGGTCGCCCGAAACCTTGTGAATACCGTGAGCAGCTGCTTGAATACCACGAAATATATTGCCACCGCCGATAACAATTCCAATCTGCACACCTAAACGATGTACTTCGGCTATTTCTTCAGCAAAGCTTCGCAGAACGTCAGGGTCTATTCCAAACTGACGTTCGCCCATCAACGCTTCGCCACTTAATTTTAATAATACTCTTTTGTATTTCGTTTCCATATTCGAACAATTAGTTCTTTTCACCTAATAAATAGCGACGGAAACTTAATATAGTTACATCAGTGCCAACCAGGTTCGAAATCTCTTTCAGCACATCGCCAACAGTTTTGTTAGCATCTTTTACAAACGATTGCTCAACCAAGCACTGTTCCTGATAGAATTTTTCGAGCTTGCCCACGGCAATTCTTTCAGCTATATCGGCTGGCTTGCCGCTATCAATTGCCTGCTGAACGTATATTTCTTTTTCTTTATCAAGAGTTGCCTGGTCTACATCATTGCGAGAAATAAATTGTGGGTTCATTGCAGCAATTTGCATTGCAATATCACGAAGCAAAGCATAAGCTTCGTCGTTAAAATTTGGAGCAGATGCTTCAATCACAACCGCAAGTTTATTCCCCGCGTGATTATAAGTAGCAATAGTCCCGTTCGATTTAATGCGTTCGAAACGGCTAACGCCAATCTTTTCGCCGAATTTTGCCAATATTTCGTTGTGTATGCCTTCGATTGTGTCTTCTCCAACCTTTATTTTCATCAGTTCGTCAAGGTTGTTAATTTCGTTTGCAATCAAAGCATCAGCAATTTTATTTACGTAGCTTTCGAATTCAGCATTACGAGCAACAAAGTCAGTTTCGCAATTTACTTCAACGATTGCAGCAAGCTTGTGGTCGTCTGATAAACGAGTTGCGATAATACCTTCGCTGGCAACTCTATCAGCTCTTTTAGCAGCCGAAGCAGCACCTTTTTTACGTAAAATTTCGATTGCTTCTTCCATCGAGCCATTTGCATCTACAAGCGCTTTTTTGCAATCAGCCATTCCTGCGCCTGTCTTATCGCGAAGGGTTTTAACCATTTGAGCAGTAATTTCAGCCATAATAATAATCTATAAAAAGTTGAACATATTTCAATTACAAAAAAAAGGGGACTTGCACCGTCCCCCGATATATATTTTGTTATTCAGTTGTTTCAGTCGAAGATTGGGTTGTTTCTGCGTTTTCTGTCGGATTTTCGGTGTTTTCCTTGATTCTTGGGCGTTTCGGTCCCTGTCCGGGTACTTTTCTTTCACGCATACGAGGACGCACCACTGCTGCTTCTTCTTCTAATTCATTTTCTTTTGCAAAGCGGTCTGCTTCGGCGTTGAGTTCAGCAGCGTGTATACGTGCTATCTTTGTGCCTTCCAGAACAGCATCAGCCATCACTTTTGTGATAAGCTCAATTGTCTTTACCGAATCGTCATTCGCCGGAATTGGAAAATCAACTAAATCTGGGTCGCAGTTTGTATCAACAATTGCAATTACTGGAATGCCAAGTATTTTCGCCTCCTTAATTGCAATGTGCTCTTTCTTAATATCAACAACAAACAAAGCACCCGGCAAACGTGTCATTGTTTCAATACCACCGAACACTTTACGCAAACGGTCGCGTTCGCGAATAATCAGTAAGCGTTCTTTCTTGGTGATTTTTTCGAAAGTGCCGTCGACTTCCATTTTGTCCAGTTGTGCAAGTCGCTTGATACTCTTGCGAATTGTAGCAAAGTTTGTAAGCATACCACCAAGCCAGCGTTCAGAAACATAGTTCATACCGGCTCGTGTTGCTTCCTCTTGAATGATTTGCTTTGCCTGTGGTTTTGTCCCAACAAATAGAACAACGCGCCCCTTGCTTGCAATATCAAATATTGCCTGGCGGGCATAATCAATAAGTAGTTGGGTTTTTCTCAAATCAATGATGTGAATATCATTTTTTTCGTTGAAGATAAATTTGCTCATTTTGGGATTCCAGCGGCGGGTCAGATGACCAAAATGAGCACCTGCTTCGAGCAGGCTTTCGATAGATACATAATGCTTTGACATTAGAACTCCAAAATAATAATTGTTTAACATCTGCACCTTTCATCTTGGCGTCCGAGACTTCATAAGCCACACGGAGCCAATCGAGGCACATGATAAAATAAATACTAACGTTTTGAGAACTGGAAGCGTTTGCGAGCTTTCTTCTGACCATATTTCTTGCGTTCGACCATTCGTGGGTCTCGTGTCAGAAGTTCATACTCACGAAGCTTGCCGCGCAACTGTTCGTCATATTCCACAAGCGCTCTGGCTATACCAAGACGAATAGCACCGCTTTGTCCCGTTAGCCCACCACCACGGACATTGACAAATACATCGAACTTGCCAAGATTGTCCGTAACTTGGAGAGGACTTAAAGCGTGAATTCGCCACACTTCAACAGGAAAATAATCATCAATTGTTCTTTTATTAATCAACACTTTTCCTGTTCCACTTACCAAACGCACCTGTGCGACTGACGTTTTTCTTCTACCTGTGGCGCTATAAACTTTCATTCAAACTCCAAACTTATAAAAATTAATATTTTAATTTAAGCTCTTTTGGCATTTGAGCTACGTGTGGATGCTCGCTACCTGCGTAGACTTTGAGTTTTTTAATTATCTTTCTACCAAGTCTATTTTTAGGAAGCATCCCACGCACTGCGTGTTCTACTACAAACGTAGGATTTGTTTGTATCAACTGCTTGAATGAACGAGTGATTTGACCACCGGGATAGCCCGTATGATGCTTATACTCTTTCATTTCGGCTCGCTTCCCTTCGAAAACTACCTTATCTGCGTTGATTACTATTACAAAATCCCCCGTATCAATATGTGGAGTGAACCAGGGCTTATTCTTTCCGCGAAGAATAGCCGCCACCTGACTGGCTAAACGCCCAACTGTCATTCCTGTGGCATCCACACACCACCACTCGCGAGCGATTTCTTCATTTTTTGCGGATATCGTTATTTTAGCTGAGGGTTCCAATTCCCTACGCTCCTTAATTTATTATTAAATCAATACAATAAACACAATTTTCCATAGTAAAGATTACAAAAATAGTTTATTTTTAATTATTAAGCAAATGAATTTTTTCAACTATCTATTTGAAAAATAAATAATAACACATCTCAAAATGAGAATAGCCCAATTTCTTCAAATCACGGTATTTTTATTGGTGCGGCGTAGCGTGCCTAATCCATTATATAAAGAAAACCTTCGAAAGATTTCAATCTTTCGAAGGTTCAAGACAAGGACTATTGAGACAGCCCTGTTTTTACTGCGGGTAATTATGATTATATATCAGTTAGTTTTCTTATAAATGCCGATGATGTTATCTTCGCTTGAAGTACATCGTTACTCGAAAAAGTTGAAAAATTATTCGCTGCCTGCGGCACCGTGTTGTCATTCTCGTTAATTAATGTGTTGCCCG
>JAKIZO010000063.1 GCA_022707965.1 Bacteroidota bacterium | reverse complement strand
TCAGGGCTGAAAGGTCGTGGTGGTGCTGGTTTCCCGACGGGATTGAAATGGAGATTAGCTGCAGCTGCTCCCGGAGACGAAAAATATGTGATTTGCAATGCCGACGAAGGCGAACCTGGTACATTCAAGGACCGTGAAATTTTTGATTGCGTTCCCCGAAAAGTGCTTTCCGCAATGGCTATTTGTGGTAAAGTCATCGGTGCAAAGAAGGGATATATTTATCTGCGTGGCGAATATAAATTTTTAGTGCCGAAACTTCAAGCAGAAATTGATTTGTTCCATCAAGTTGCAAAGCAGTTTAATCTTGATTTTAGAATTGAGATTTTCTTGGGTAGTGGTGCTTATGTATGTGGCGAAGAAACAGCATTAATTCAGTCGATGGAGGGAAAACGCGGAGAACCTCGCAATAAGCCACCATTCCCAACCCAGGCAGGGTTCAAGAATATGCCAACGGTAGTGAATAATGTTGAAACTCTTGCCTCAGCTCTTATGGTCTTCAAAATTGGACCCGAAGAATTTAAAAAACTTGGTATTCAAGATTCGCACGGTTCTAAATTGTTCTCAGTTTCGGGCGATACACCGAAGCCTGGTATTTACGACCTTGAATTTGGTCTTTCGCTTGCAGAGTTTGTCGAAGAATTTGGTGATGGAGATACAAAGGCAGTACAGGTTGGCGGTGCATCGGGTTTCTGCGTTCCCCGAAAAAAGTTTGCTGAAACAACAATTGGTTATCAAGGAGGACTTGTTGGCGATTCCCTCCCAACAGGTGGTTCGATGATGTTATTTAATAGCTCTCGTTCAATGTATAACGTATTGAAAAACTATTTAGATTTCTTTGCCGAGGAATCTTGCGGACAGTGCACTCCTTGCCGGATTGGTTGCCAGCAACTAAAAATAGGAATTGATGCAGTCAAACGTGGAGTGAATCCTCCTGAATATCTCGACCAATTATTAAAATTAACCGATACTATGAAAATAACTGCAAAATGCGGTCTTGGACAATCAGTTGCAAATTCATTCTCATCAATAGTTACTAATTTTATTGAAGAAATGATTTATTAATCAGGGAAATAATATGGAAAAATTTCTTAATGTAAATATTGACGGTATTGATGTCATAGTAGAAGAAGGGACATCAATTCTTGATGCAGCAAAGAAAGTAAATATATATATTCCGACACTTTGCTACCACGAGGACCTTTGTATTGCAGGTAACTGCCGAATTTGTGTAGTTGAAGTTGTCGGACAACGCACTCTTGCTGCTGCTTGCGCTACTCCTGTTGCGAATGGAATGGTTATTAAAACAAACTCGCCGAAAGTGCGAAATGCAAGAAAGGATTTAGTTGCTTTGCTTGTTTCGGAGCATAATACACAGTGCACGACTTGCTATCGAAGCACAAACTGTGAATTGCAAGCCCTGGCAAATGAGTTTAATATAGATAATAACCGTTACATAACTTTATCTCACGCAGACGTACCAATAGATAGGTCTTCCTGGTCAATCGAAAAAGATGATAGCAAATGTGTTCGCTGTCAGCGCTGCGTTCGCACTTGTGCTGAATTGCAGCACGTTAATGCAATTACAGTTGCTCATCGCGGCGAGCATATGAAAATTTCGACTTTTATGGAATTACCTCTTGCTGAAGTAGTTTGCGTCAATTGTGGGCAATGCGTAATACATTGTCCGACGGCAGCGCTTACAGAACGTCGTTATTTTGACTATATCTGGGAAGCCATCGGGGACGAGAAGAAACACGTAATCATTAACACAGCTCCTTCAGTCCGAGTAGCAATAGGAGAAACTTTGGGGTACCCACCCGGCACTCGTGTTACTGGCAAAATGGTCACTGCCTTGAAAAAAATGGGCTTTGATTCTGTGCTTGATACTAATTTCACAGCAGATTTGACCATTATTGAAGAAGGAACTGAATTACTACACCGATTACGCAAAGCATTGCTCGAAAAAGAGAAAGTTGCTTTGCCAATGATTACATCGTGTTCACCAGGTTGGGTGAAATTCATTGAGCATATGTATCCGGACCACCTTGATCATCTCTCCACTTGCAAATCACCCCAACAAATGTTTGGTGCGCTTGCGAAAACTTACTACGCTGAAAAAATGGGAATTGACCCAAAAGATATTGTTTGCGTTGCCGCGATGCCTTGTGCCGCTAAAAAATATGAAGCAAATCGTCCTGAAATGAAAGATAGTGGCTATCAAGATGTAGATGCAGGGCTTACTACCCGCGAACTTGGCTTAATGATAAAGCAATCGGGATTAAATTTTGCTGAACTTGAAGATGGCTACTTCGACACTCTTATGGGCAAATCTACGGGTGCTGCTGTGCTATTTGGTGCTACGGGCGGTGTGATGGAAGCAGCACTGAGAACTGTTTATGAAATTGTAACGGGACGTGAACTTCCATTTGAAAATCTCAATTTTACTCCTGCACGTGGCTTGGGTAAAATTAAAGAAGCTACTATTCCACTTGATGAATGTAAAGAAGAATGGGCATTTCTCAATGGTGTAGAGCTTAAAGTTGCAATTGCACACGGCTTGACTAATGCTCGAATTATTATGGACCAGGTAAAATCGGGAACATCACCCTATCATTTTATTGAAATTATGGCTTGTCCTGGTGGATGTATTGGTGGTGGTGGGCAACCAATTCCTACAAACGATGAAATTCGCAAACGTCGTATTGCAGCTATCTACGCTGAAGATGAAGGTATGCCAATTCGTAAATCACACGAAAACCCCGAAATTAAATTACTATACGAAGAATTCATTCCCGATGGACCGTTAAGTAAAAAATCACACAAATTATTGCATACTCACTATACTAAACGAAATAGATATTGATTTAATTAGTGGATTTAGAACAACATTGTCTCAAAATGAGTTCATTTCAAAAGTAACGGTTTAATAACCTTCGGAAGGTCTGAAACCCTCCGAAGGTTTTTTAATTATTGCATTGCAGAGAAAATAGATTAGCAATTCACGAATAGTTTCAACATAAACACAAATAGGCTGCTTTTCAGACAAAATTTTACTGTCAAAGAGGTAAGTACTAAATTGCAACACTGACTAACTCATAATCAAGCAATTTCAATACTTCAGGGGAAATTTTTAAAATAAATCCGCGTTTTCCACCATTAATATAAATGCAATCCAGTTGCATAATGCTTTCTTCTATATATGTTTTCATTTTTCGCTTTGTTCCAAAAGGACTTGTGCCGCCAAACATATATCCTGTATACTTCGTAGCAATTTCTGCTTTTGCAGGTTCAACTTTTTTAACTCCGAGAGTTCTTGCTAAATTTTTAGTAGATACTTCTCTATCTCCGTGCATCAGAACAACTATAGGTTGCCCATCAGCTTCCATAATTAATGTCTTAATTACTTTATGTTCATCAACTTTTAGTTCTTCTGCTGTTTGGCGAGTACCACCTTTTTCCTGGTATTCGTATTCGAAAGGTTCAAAATCAACTTTATTTTCTCGCATAAAACGAATTGCTGGTGTTACAGGGTAATCCTTCTGAGCCATAATCACTCCTAATCAGATATGCTTTCAAGTGAACGTCTTTTAACGACAACTATTGTTTTATCGTCATTATATTTAGAATTAGCGTTGAATTTCTGAACGTGTTCTATTATCATATATGCTATGTGTTTTGCAGTTTCATCTTTGTATTTTTTTACAAGCTCGCAAATTCTATTTTCACCAAAAATATTTCCATTTTGGTCCATTGCTTCTGTTATGCCGTCCGTGTATAGAATAAGAATATCATTTGGTTTCATTCTGATATTTTCAACACTAAAAGACTGCTCACGAATTAATCCAAGCAAGCCCCCCGTAGGCTTCAAAAAACGGAAGCTTTCGTCTTCGAAACGAAAATGAATAGGTGCGCAATGTCCCGCATTGGCGTATAATACTAACCTATTTGAGGATAGGGTAAGTTCGCAATAGAACAATGTAACAAATCTTTCATAAGGGAATGTATCGTAAATTAAAGTATTCAATCTACTTAGAAGTGAAGATATTTTGGGTGAAAAAGACTGTGCCATTCTTATTGCACCCGATAAGAACAGTGCTTGAATTGCAGCAGGTAGACCTTTGCTTGCCGCATCGCTAATTACAATACCAATTCGGTCTTCTTCATCGCTTTTGTTCCTAAGATAATCAAAAAAATCACCACCAACTTCACTATCAGGTATGCATACGCCAAAAATATCAAAGTCGTGAAATTCCACATTATGCGGTGGTAACAAACTGCGCTGAATTTCTGAGGCTTTATTAATATCTCGTTGGATTTTTTTCTGTATTTCGTTGTATGCTAAATCACGCAGCTTAACTGTTGCAACTGAACTAATTACGTTCAAAGTTTCGTAAAATGATTGTAGAATGTGTTCTGCATTAAATCCAAGAACATATTTGAAATAATAATGCTGACCAACTCTAATTAAATCGCCTACTGCTGCAACTGAATAAATATCAATACCTTTTTGCTTTAATAACTGGTCTGTTTCTTGATGTAATGATGTTCTTTTGTGGTATAATTCAGAAAGTATTGGATAATCTTCAATCGCAAGTTTATAATTTGTTGGTATTTTACTCAATTTTCCGTACTGGTACCGCAATTCATAACACTTTTCCTGAACGTTTAATTCCCAGACGCGTCCACCAATAATTTCAAATTCCTCGTGGCGAACTATTTCTTTTACTAATGTCTTTAAAAAGGAAAGCTCATTTCGGAAATTACCCGAAACAAGCTTTTCCACTAACTTATAGACATCTCTTTGTGTCTGATATAATTCCATTATAATTGCTATTTTTTGATAATATCTTGTATTTTTGCACCAGGGACATCTAATTTTCTGAAAAAATCCACAACTTCCTCGATTGTTTTTGTACCAATATCGCCAACACCGTGAACTCGAACAGATACTGTGTTGTTTTCAATTTCCTTTTGTCCGATAATTAACGCAAAAGGTATTTTTTGTTGTTCTGATTCTGCAATTTTTCTGCTTATTTTTTCTGAACGAACATCAGCAACTGCACGGAAACCTAATTCTTTTAATTTTGACGTCAATTCTTCTGCAAACTCATATTGATTTTGACCAATTGGCAAAACACTTACCTGAGTTGGGCACAACCAGAAAGGAAAGTTTCCTGCATAATGCTCAATTAAAATAGAGAAAAATCGCTCCATAGAACCAAACGGTGCGCGGTGAATTATAACGGGTCGATGTTTTGCATTATCTGCACCTGTATACTCCAAATTAAATCTTTCAGGCATAACATAATCGACCTGGACTGTTCCAAGCTGCCATTTCCTGCCAATAGCATCTTTCACAATAAAATCAACTTTTGGACCATAGAAAGATGCTTCACCAACTCCGATGAAATAATCCAAACCCATTTCGTCTGCGACTTCTCGGAGCTCGCGTTCAGCTTTTTCCCAAAGTGAAACATCGCCTGCGTATTTTGACGATGTTTCGTCTCTGAATGAGAGACGAGTTGTTACATTCATATCAAAAGTTTTGAATACAAGCTGTGTAAGTTCTATACAACTTCTAATTTCGTCTTTGAGCTGTTCCTCTGTGCAGTATATGTGTGCGTCATCTTGTGTAAAACCGCGGACACGCGACAAACCATTTAATTCACCTGATTGTTCGTATCTATAAACAGTGCCGAATTCAGCAAGTCGTAATGGAAGTTCTCGATATGAGCGTGGCTTCAATAGATAAATTTGGTGGTGATGAGGGCAATTCATCGGTTTAAGCATATATTCTTCATCTTCGACTTTGATTGGAGCAAATTGAGAATCCGCATAATATGGATAATGCCCGGAAGTCTTGTATAGTTCAAGGTTTCCTATGTGAGGAGTAATTACTTCAACGTAACCACGTTTTACAAGTTCTTCTTT
>JAKIZO010000062.1 GCA_022707965.1 Bacteroidota bacterium | reverse complement strand
CTTAAGAACCGAAATCAATTGTCAGAACTGCGGTTTTAGCCAGGTGAGAATAAACGGACTTGATGGTCGATATTCACAAATATTGATAGATGGCAACCCAATTTTTTCTTCATTAAATGGAGTATATGGACTTGAACAAATGCCTGCAAATATGATTGATAGAATAGAAGTAATTCGTGGGGGTTCCTCTATTTATGGAGGCAATGCTGTTGCAGGGATTATTAATATTATCACTAAAGAGCCTTATTCTAATAACTTCAATATAGATTTATTCCAATCTTTTATGAAAAATAAATATCCTGATTATACTCTTAATTTTAATGGTAGCATTGTTTCTGAAAACAATGAATTAGGTGCATATATTTATGGGTTCCAACGCGATAGAAAAAATTGGGATGCAAATAACGATGGTTTCTCCGATATTGGAAAATTAAATGTTAAAACTTTTGGTATTCGCTCTTTTTACAGACCAGACCATAAAAGTAAAATTAGTTTAGGTTATCAAGCAATTTATCATACAATTCGAGGTGGCGATTCAATTAACAATCCTCCACATCAAACTAATATTACTGAAAAAGCATCTCATAATTCTAATTTTACCACATTGAAATATGAACGTTATATAGGAGAAGATTTAAATAAAGTGTCGGTCAATTTAGGATATCAAAATACTAAAAGAGAAAGCTACTATGGTTCTGGTCAAGATCCAAATGCTTATGGGACAACTGACAATGAGACAATTGGTTTTGGAGTGCAGTATGACCATTTCATTAATAATTTTTTAGGGTACCATTTGCTTACTACTGGATATGAATATCATTACGATTGGATGCTTGATGATGCACCTGCTTATGGAAGAAAAATCGACCAAACTACTTTTTCTAATGGTATTTTCATTCAGGATGATTGGAATTTTACTGATTGGCTCAATGCTGTTGTAGGTATTCGCTTTGAGAAGCACAACAAAATTGATAATTTGATTATTTCTCCTCGTCTAAATGTTTTATGTAAGGTGTCAAATTCTTTGAATTGGAGAACAAGTATCTCTAAAGGTTATCGTCCTCCGCAAGCATTTGATGAAGACCTTCATATCACACAAGTAGGAGGTGAATCTTTGCTTATTCTCGTCGATGACAATTTAAAACCTGAATACTCAATTTCATTTTCTTCTTCTGTTGATTATTCTACTCGTTTGTTTGATATTCCTTTTGCATTTTCATTGGAAGGTTTTTTAACAAAATTGAATGATGTTTTTGTCTTGAAGGATTTAGGGCGTGATGCCAATAATAATTTAGTATTTATGAGGATTAACGATGGAATTGCAACAATTAAGGGTATTACTTTTGAAGTTCAAACTGAAATTTCACGATATTTTGATTTTCGTTCGAGTATCACAATCCAACAGGGAGCATATAGCGAAAAAATTGAATGGTCTGCTGGTGATATTGATAATGGTGTTGAACCCCAATATTCTGATAAATTGTTTAAATCCCCGAATATTTACGGGAATTTTGTCTCAAATATTAATTTGTCTGAAAAAATAAATATATCCATTTCTGGAATTTATACCGGTCCAATGTATATTCCTCACTATGCTGGATTTATCGAACAAGATGAACTGAAAAAAACACCTCAATTTTTTGAGTTGGGTGCTAAATTTAATTATACTATTATGGCTTTTCCACAAATCAATTTATATTTAGGTATGTATAATATTTTCGATTCATATCAAAAAGATTTGGATATGGGAGAAAATCGAGATTCAGGTTATTTGTATGGTCCTGCACGCCCAAGAACAGTTTACGCAGGAATAAAGGTGGCAATATAAGTGTCGATTTGTTTGAGAAATAAGATATTTGAGAAATGTCAAATATTAGTTCATAATATTAATTAACTTAATGGGATATTTCAAAATTCTCTGTTTAAACCATCGGAAGGTTTCGAACCAACCGATGGTTTTTGCATAATAAATAGTAATATTATTCGAAAAGTATTGCGAAAATGTTTGCAATAAATAGGTAGTGGTTAAAAATATTGCAATCTCAACAAGTAAGCTTTGTAAATATTTATTGAACTTGACAACCACTTAGATGATTTTCATAATTTCTTTATTTTTCCACTTGCAAAAAGCACATATTTTATTTATATTCATGAGTAATTGTTTTTTATATATCAGTTGATGAATATGGATATTGTTACTAATGGTGGAAAAATTAGTCAAGGTTGTTAATCGTTCGGGCATACACACTCGACCAGCTGCAAGTATAGTGAAATTGGCTTCTAAATTTAAGTCTGAAATATATTTGATTAGAGATAAATTTGCAATAAATGGGAAAAGTATTATTGGTGTGATGACGCTTGCTGCTGAACAGGGTAGTGAAATAAAGGTGCGTGCGGAAGGACCAGACGAACAAGAAGCTGTTGATGAAATTGTTAAGCTTTTTGAAAGTGGGTTCGGTGAAATTTGATGGCTCCACAAGAAGTTATATATGGCAAAACAGATTACAAACTGCTTAAAGAACAGTTTGTTTTGAAAGGTATTCCATCTTCCGCAGGGATTGCGTTAGGCAATGCTATAGTTTTGCAACCGGAATCATTAATTAGTCCGTCGGTTAAAATTCCAACAGAAGAAATCTCAAATGAATTATTAAAATTTGAAAAAGCCCACACAAATTTGGTTCATCAATTTATGCAAAGCCTGCATAAAGTTCGTTCTCTTGGCAGCAATGTTATTGCAATACTCGAAACTAACTTATTAATTCTAACTGACCCGATTTTATACGATGGGATTAGGAATAAAATTAAAGATGGTTTCAGCGTTGAAAGTGCAATAGTCTCGGAATTCGATAACCAAAGAAAATTTTTTCTAAATGCTTCTGATGCTTTATTGCAAGAGCGTGCAAACGAAATTGATAACATAAAACGTAAGCTTCTTGCATCTCTCAAAGACCAATCAATCGATTATGAAAACTGCCAGCATTCTATCGTCGTTGCTCAAACATTAACCACAACAGACATTGTCAATTTTAAGGAAGCAGGAATACTTGCCATTGTTACTGAGGTCGGTGGAATTACTTCACACGCTGCAATTTTATCACGTTCTTTCGATATTCCTGCTGTCATAGGTGTTCACGATGCTACTGATATTATCCCAAACGGCTCGGAACTTATTGTTGATGGTTTTGCTGGCATTGTTGTAGTAAAACCAAAAGAGGATATTAGAGAAGTTTACTTGCAAAAAATTGAAGCATTAGAAGAACACAAAAGAAATCTTGGTGCTTTGGCAAAACTTCCCTCCGAAACCCTTGATGGTAAGAGAATCTCTTTGCTCGGGAATGTAAATTTCTTAGATGATGTTCGTTCAGGCGAAATTAATGGTGCAGATGGTTACGGGCTTGTGCGTTCCGAAAATTTGGTTATGGAACTTAAAGGTTTTCCCGATGAAGAAACCCAATATAAATGGTATAGAGAGATTTGCGAACGAGCCTACCCGAAACCTGTTACTATTAGAGTGTTTGATTTAGGTAGCGATAAGTATGTTGAAGGTTTGCCCATTAAGGAATTTAATCCTGCTTTGGGCTTACGAGGTATCCGTTTTCTGCTTTCCCGTCAGGATATTTTTAAAACTCAATTGCGAGCTTTGCTGCGTGCTTCAATGAACAAAAATTTGAAAATTATGCTCCCGATGATAACTTCACTCCACGAAGTAGAGCTATCAAGAAAAATTTTAGAAATGTGCAAAAATGAACTTCAACAAGAAGGTGTTCTATTCGATAATCTAATTCCTCTTGGAGTAATGATAGAAACTCCTGCTGCTGCTGTTATTTCTGATGGATTAGCGAAAGTTGCTGATTTTTTCAGTATTGGAACAAATGATTTGACCCAATACACACTTGCTGCCGATAGAAATAACGAGCTTGTCTCAGATATTTTCGATGATTTTCACCCTTCTGTGCTTCGTTTAATAGATTTCATAATAAAAACTGCTCACAAAAACGGGATTACTGTCTCTATTTGTGGCGAACTTGCAGGACACGCAGCTGCTACCCAGTTGCTGGTCGGTATGGACGTTGATGAATTGAGCGTTGCTCCATCTCTTCTGCTTGAACTAAAAAACAGAGTTAGGTCCTTAACTTATTCAGAAGCAAAATTAATCGCCGAAGATATTTTGAATTCTAATGATTATTTTGAAGTTAGAAAAAAACTTGAAAAAGCAATAGGTCGCCACAGTGTTGCTGAAATAAATGAAATTTAATTCCTTTTTAGCTCCCCTTTTTTGTTAATTTAGTTGTTTTATCTACATCTATATATTATTTTTGAATTAATAACTCATAAATTTTTAATAATGAAATTTATATTGTATATACTAATTTTTCTTTTTCTCTTTTCCTGCGATAGCAGTAATGATTTTACTGTTTCATCGGGTTCACCAAAAGTTACTGGTATTTCAAAAAATATTACTTTCCCAACTGATACATTAGTAATATATGGCAGAAATTTCCCTTTTAATTATGATAGTGCAGCTGTTATTTTCAATGATAGCATTGTTATTTGGAAAAAAAATTGCCTTTTCTGGCGAGCTAATTCTATTGGAATAATTATTGATGAAAAAATCCCGAGTGGTCATTTCATTATTAATTTTGGAAAAGATACAAGTGAAAAATTCAATATAACTGTATTAGCATATCCACCATTTGAGACCACAATAGTTAATCCTGGTGCTTTTAAAATGGGTAGCACAACAGGTTTCGAAGATGAATTACCAGTTAGAAATGTATATATTACTAAAAAGCTTGAAGTTTCCAAGACAGAAGTAACCCAAAGGCTTTATGAATTTATAGCAAAAAGCAATCCAAGCACCATCAAAGATTTTTCGCTCCCGGTATATAATGTGAGTTGGTTAGATGGAGTAATTTTCTGCAATAAACTCTCTGAAAAAGACGGCCTTACACCTGCTTACTCCATTAATGATACTATTGTTGTTTTCGATACAACTGCTAACGGTTGGCGGCTGCCAACCGAAGCTGAATGGGAATATCTTGCACGTGCTGGTTCGGCAATAGATTCACCTACAAACATTCATTCATTTGCCTGGTTCGTTGAAAATTCTGGTGGTATTCCTAAAATTGGAGCTAATAAATTACCCAATGCCTTCGGTTTATACGATATGTTAGGAAATGTTAGTGAGTGGTGTTGGGATTTATACGCTGAATATAACTTATCTGATACTACAAATCCTATTCAAAATCAAGGCTCGCACCGTATCCATCGAGGTGGATGTTTCCTTGATCCAAGGTCTTTCATTCGTTTTAGCTCCCGCCGCAGTCAAAACAACATTGTCGGAATTCGTTTAGTTAGAAACAAATAATTTTCTTTTTTCTGCGATTTCATAAATTATTAATTTCATAAATACGTTTATTATTTTGACTAAATTCAAAATGTTTTTTCATAGGTGAATTATGATACTCGATATTGATATGCTTCGCAAGCATTATGCCACATTTGCGGAGAAAATCAAGTTTGTAAAATCTAAAATTAACCGACCACTTACTCTTGCTGAAAAAATTCTTTATTCACACCTATTCGATTTAAATTCAATTCGAGAATTCGAGCGTGGCGTTGATTATGTTGAGTTTGCCCCTGACCGTGTTGCTATGCAAGATGCCACAGCGCAAATGGCTCTTTTGCAATTTATGCAGGCTCGAAAAAATAAAGTAGCTGTTCCTACAACTGTTCATTGCGACCATTTGATACTTGCTCAGGTTGGAGCTCAAAAAGATTTAGAATCTGCTCTCGAAACAAACAAAGAAGTATATGATTTTCTCGAATCAGTGTCTAATAAGTATGGCATTGGCTTTTGGAAGCCCGGTGCAGGGATTATCCATCAAGTAATACTTGAAAATTACGCTTTCCCCGGAGGGATGATGATTGGAACTGATTCGCATACAGTTAATGCTGGCGGGCTTGGGATGATTGCTATTGGTGTTGGTGGTGCTGATGCAGTTGATGTAATGGTTGGAATGCCCTGGGAATTGAAATTTCCAAAATTAATTGGAATAAAACTTACGGGTAAATTATCGGGATGGACTTCTGCAAAAGATGTAATTCTTAAAGTTGCTGGTATACTAACCGTAAAAGGTGGGACCGGTTATATCTTAGAATACTTTGGTGATGGCGCTAAATCAATTTCTGCAACTGGCAAGGGTACTATTTGTAATATGGGTGCAGAAATTGGTGCGACAACTTCTATTTTCGGTTAC
>JAKIZO010000061.1:314-6429 GCA_022707965.1 Bacteroidota bacterium | reverse complement strand
CCAAAGTTTGCAAGTGGGCGGTTGCTCAAATACGTGTTGCCAAGAAACCACTCAACTGTCAAATAGGCGTTAATTGCGAAGCCAATCAATGTGAAAATTGTGCCGAACAACCCAAAAAAGTGCATTGGTCGCTTCATAAAGCGTGTGATAAACACAAAGGTAAGCAAATCCAGAAATCCATTGATAAATCGGGAAAGTCCGAATTTCGATTTGCCGTAGCGTCTTGCGTGATGGACAACGGGAATTTCAGCCACGCGGAAGCCTTCCCAGTGGGCAAGCGCGGGCAAATATCTATGCATTTCCCCATAAACTTGCAATGTGTCGGTAACAGATTTTCTGTATAATTTAAGCCCGCAGTTGAAGTCGTGTAGTTTTATTCCGCTTACCAAAGAGGTAACAAAATTGAACAATTTCGATGGGATTGTTTTCGAAATTGGGTCTTTGCGTTGCTGTTTCCAGCCAGTAACAAGGTCGAAGCCTTCTTTCATTTTCTTTGCTAAATTTTTGATTTCGGCGGGGTCGTCCTGCAAGTCTGCATCCATAGTAGCGACAAATTTCCCGCGAGCTGCTTCGAAGCCAACAGCAAGAGCGGCACTTTTTCCGTAATTACGGCGGAAACTAATATAGCGGAAACGTTTATTGCGGCGATGAATTTGCTTTATGTAGTCGAGCGAGCCGTCGGTGGAGCCGTCATCGACAAATATCACTTCGTAGCGTCCGTGAGTAAGTTCTTGAAGTTCCTTTTCCAATTGCAGTGCGAGTTCGGGAATAGATTCTTCTTCGTTATATAGCGGTATTACAACAGAAATCAGAAGTTCATTTCTTGCGTTTTTCTGCTGGTTTTGCTGATTTTGCTGGTTCTGCTGATGGCGCTTTTGGTTTTGCGTCTCTTTCAGGGTTGCTTTTTCTTTTTTCGTGTTTTCCTTTCTGTTTGCGTTATTTCTGTTTTCCATAATCTATCTGTTAATAATTAATTTGTTAAAATAAATATTGTTATTGATGTCAAAAATTTTAATAAAATAAACACCATTCTTTAAATTTACAAGATTAATTTTTTCGCTTCCGAGCGAATTAGTATTATTAGTATTATACATTAATTCTGCCAATTCATTGTAAATTTCGATTTTGCTGATATTTCTGCTATTTCGTATGTAAATATAGCCATTAGATGGATTTGGATAAATTTCGAAGTTATCTTTGGTTTCGGGAACCGATGTAGGCACTTTTGTATAAACTACGTCGATATAAATTGGCACTTTCGGCAAGTTTTCATTGTTAATTACAACAGAATTTGTGTTTGTCATATCAGCAGAGAAGAGAAGACCCAATTCATCATAAATTCTTGCAGATTTTACGAAATCAGGCAATTTGCCCCACGATATTGTTGCAATAGATGGAACGCGCTTATTTAAGTCAATTTTGTAACGATGGTGGAATTCAATTTCGTCGGCAGGGACACTTCTAAAATCTTTGTAGCTAAATAGCCCTTCAATGTTTGTAGTGTCTAAATTGAATACAGCAAAAATATCGAAAGCAGGTGGTGGGAACGGTGGTATTTCGATTTCGCCAAGATGAGCGTCAAGTCCATCAGTAGCGGACGAAACCGCCCCGAAAGCGAGTAGTGTATCGATTGCGAAAGTATTATCAATAGTAAGGCGCACTCTTACATCGAACTCTTCCGCTCTTGATAATGAACACATAAATAGAGTAATTATAGCAATAGCAAACAGTTTAATTTTCATATCTACTTTCCTTATTAAAAACTAAAACAAATGGGCATCATTTGTAGTAGATGCCCATTTGTCTTGATAAAGATAATTAGAAAATTATCTTACAATGTTGATTTTAGCAACTTCTGTGCGGTCGCCAGCAACGATTTTAACGATATAGTTACCAGTCGCAAAGCGAGAAGCATCAAAAGTATATGAGTGGTTGCCAGCATTCAAGCTGCTATTGAGCAATGTAGCTACTTCGTTACCGAGTGCATCGAACAACGAAATTGTAACGTTTGCATTCATCGGAATTGCAAAGTTAACAGTTGCAGTCGATGAAACTGGGTTTGGATTTACGCTCAATGAAGCGTTCAAAGTAGCATCAGTTTTAACAAGTTTGAATGCGTTGTAGGTAGCGCGGTTGATAGTAATTGAATTGTTGAAGCGATTGATTTCGCCAAATACTTCGCCTGTAACAACATCAACTACTTTATATGCATCTTTTGCGTTTTCAATTGATACAGTAAGAGGATATTTGACGCCTTGAACGCGAACAACGCCTTCGTTTTCAGTTGTCAGGTAGCTATTGTCAGCAAAGCGAACATCGAACATTTCTGCAATTGGTGCAGGTGGAAGTTCGAATGGGTTGCCGCTGATAGCTAAGTCGTTGGATAAGTACAATGTTCCGTTATTGTTGTCGCTGTCTTTGATGCTCAAAACAGCTGCGTTATTGAGAACAGACTTCTTAACAGAAGCAACTTCGGTTGAGTTAAGTTTGAAGCCAAGACGCAAGTTCTGAGGGACATTAACTTTCAGATAACCAGTAGTATTAACTTTAATCCAGTATCCAAGACCTGGAAGGATTTCTGAAACTTCTTTGTATCCTCTGTTAGTTTCGTAAGCCCAGACACCGTATTGGCGAACGAAGTTTAAATCTGGTTCAGCTTGACCAGCAGTTAATGCATCAAATCTAATATGGTCAATACCCAATGGAACAGAAACCGAACCAATAGTATTCCAGCCTGTATATAAACGAATACCGTTGAATGGAGCTACGTTTTTGTCAAGATCGTAGATAAATGTACCAGGGAATTTTGTGTCAACGATTGAATCATATTTTACAAAGTAGCCAATACCAGGTTGCAAAATACCATCAGGTGGAGTTTGATATTGGTTCTGAGTAAACAATATTGGGATATTGATAGCATTTTTGTAGAAGTTTGCGTAATAAGGATTAACAGGGCGAACTGGCATCGAGAGCAAGTTCCAACCTTTCTTGATGATAGGTTCGCCAGCTTTATTAATATAATCAACAACAGTAGGCAATGTGTATTCAATCACAAATTCTCTAACTCTTGGGTCAAGAATTGTGAATGAGAATTTACCATCGCTCAATGGAGTTGCTTCGCGCATATTCACTGCAGGGAAGTATAATCCATTTTGCATGTCGTGAATATAGAGTTGCGCACCAGGATAGAAGTCAGAAGTATCCCAGGTCACAGTAATTGGGTAGCTATTATTTGGCTCAAACTTGCAGTAGAAAATGTGTGATTTTGCAGTATAGTTGAAATCGCGAATATCGCGTGAGTTAGAACGGCGTTCAGCTTCGTTAGCAGCGAAATCCCAGAATCCATTCGGATATTTTGCAGCTAATACTGAATTTACAGGAAACCAGCGAGCATCAAATATTGTATTGCCTTGTGGGTCCTGACCTAATGGCCATTCGTATGGGCATTCGCCATAGAGTGTGTCGATATCGTCCGAAGCACGAGTACCAGTTCCGAAAATCAACAGTTTGCTTTCGCCTTTGTTGTTCGAAACAGTGAGTTTGATACCAGGAACGATATTTGTTTTAACGATTGGCTCAACTGGTGCTTTGAAGAGAATGAAGTTCACTTCGAGTTTAGTTGGGTTTTCGTCGATATATGGAGTAGTGAATGTAATATGTCCCGTATAGAGACCTTCTTTTTCGTTATCAAATGGTGAAGTAGTCAGCTTCGATGGGTCGCAATCAACTAACAAGAAAATTTCACCATCAGGACCAATTGGCTGACCCTTTGGATCTTTGAAATCTTGGGAACCAAGAATACCAAAGTCGATATAGTTGATAAAGCCTTTTCTTGTAAGCTGAGGAATCGGGTTCTTCGAAATTGTGCCAACTGTTACAGTCTGGAAGTTCAACCAAGGTTTGTCAGATTCAACAACGATGTCCTGAATACGTGTTTTGGAAAGAGCATCAGGAATTCTAACGCGTACAATGCGTTGTGCGCGGCGTGGTTGAATGTCTGCGTTGTCGACTGTGAGAGGTGTGTAGATTTTCCAGTATCCTTCGCTAATCTTCATAACAGAGTCGCTGGAAGTTGGGCTTGTTGATTGAACAACACCAGGACCTGGCATAAAGCGGAATTCGGGAATTTTTTCGAAGATAGTAACCCAAATCGAACCTGGAATGTATCTTTCTGGATATGTTTGCCAATCGATAACAGCAGCTGGCAAGTTATCGTTGCGCATACCAGTAAGACCAGTGATAGGCAATTGGTTTGTAGTAGTTCCTTCGGCATTTGTGAATGCAAGCGATTGAGGAACGCAAGGGAAGTTATTTACTGTAAATACGTGTTCACGAATGTTGATTCCATTGTATTTGATAACGTCTGCATTGATGTAGATTGGAGTATTTACAGGCAGATTTGGATTTTCTTTGTCTACCAATACTTCAAATACTACATAGAGCAATACATTGTATTTGCGATTAGCAACAGTTGTTGCTGGAAGTGGAGTGGTCGAAGCACCAACAATTTTGAATTTTCTACCAGCAGAAGGAATTGGGTCTGTTGGTTGTCTTGTTGGGAAAAGGTTAATTGTGTAGTTATTGTCAGGCAAGTCGAATGTCTGGAAATTGAAGTTTTTAGCAAGAGGTTCTACGTATGGAAGGAACCTATTGTCGTTTCTTGCCTGAGCTTCCTGAGCAGTTACAGGATGATGAGTTTGAATACCTACTGCTTTGAAAACATTGCCATTATACGAAATAGAAAACTCAAAGCTTTTGATTGGAGCAAAAGTTTGGTCTGTTACTTCGATAAACACTGGCAAAAGGAATTCACGCTTCGATGTTGATGAAGGCGGAATCCAAATTCTGCCATCGGGATACCAAGCTGTATTATAACCGCTTAAATCGCCGGTTAAATTCAGCTGTGGTATAATTACATCGCATTGAGCCTGTGCTTCAACATACGTTGTAAGTCCAAAGACTACAACTAATATGCCGAGTAGCATTCGACTTACCCTGCGAGTTAATAAGAGTTTATTCATGATACCCCCAAATTAATAAATTAATATTTTATTAGATTTTTTATAATTTTCTCTGCTTTACTATCTATTTCTACTATATAGATACCACGTGCAAATTTTTCAGCATTAATCCGTATGTGTTTTTCGTATGTATTTTCTAAATATATCATTTTACCGTTTATATCATAAATTCTAACAATTTTTTCGTCGTTATTATCCGTTCTCACAGTTATACAATCGCAATTTCGGCTGTAATATGCTGTTGTTTCGTCGCTTCCTTCTACTACTGTTGTTGTGTCTGGTATTTCCGAAACAAGTTCCAGATTATTGATTTCGTATTGTGTAATGCAATCGCAATGACCTACTATTGCATTATCAATAGATAACCAGCCACTTACCTTGCCAATATCGCTATTATTCATTACTTCAATTGCTAATGTATCGTGAAGCACTTGATTATTTACCGATATTTCGAGTTTTATCAAGCCATTGTCTTTCGTGATGTTATTTATTTCAATATTATCACCGACCGTATTTACACTCGTAATATCGAATGAACTGCCGTTTAACATCAAATCCAATTGAAGGTTGGTAACTTTTTTCCCGTTGCTCGACAATACAAGCTTCGTTTGCTTTGCACCTTTTTGGTCGAAAATAAGTTCAGTATCGCTAAATAGCACTGTAAGTTTTCTATCAGGTTTATCAGCGATAGTAGCTTCGACCGTTGCGTTTTGCGGTTCAGCGATATCTTTTTTGAATTCCTCGGTAAATGCAATGTACGATAGACTTACTTCCGAGGTATCGAAGCAATCGCCGAGCCACTCGCCCTGCAAAGCAAGCAGTGGCAAATCGCCTTCCACAGGTGCAAGGAACGGATTTAGATGCCCCGCAGTTCCATAAATAGCGCTATCGGCTGCCGAAATTGTAAACTGCTTTATTTCAAAGAACTCTGATAATGTACCAAAGGTACTGACGAAATTAAATTTGATTTTCGAAGGGTCATACTTTATTTCGAAATTATATCCGAATAAAGAATCCGCCTTCGTAATCTTACCAATTGTCAAAAGAACTAATAATTCTTTGTCGTTAATGCTGCCGCATTCATCTATTGTCTT
>JAKIZO010000061.1:0-304 GCA_022707965.1 Bacteroidota bacterium | reverse complement strand
AACGCTTAGAAGCGTTGGTGTTATCGTATTATTTTGGGCTTGGAGGCTGCTGAGCATTATTGCTATCAGCAGCCCTAAGCCACAAAGTCTTTTCAGCATTATCTCGAAATAACCACTTTGTTCGAAACAGTGTTGCCATTACCAGTCAAGCGGTAAATATATACGCCGTTTCCAACTTTCTTGCCAGCTTCGTCTGTCAGGTTCCAGTCGAATGAATGCTGTCCAGCTTTGAGCGAACCTTTGTGTAATACTTTAACAAGGTTGCCTTGCGCGTCGAAGATAGCTAATTCGTAGTTGCTGGATT
>JAKIZO010000060.1:6677-6918 GCA_022707965.1 Bacteroidota bacterium | reverse complement strand
AAAGATTATTTAGGGTGTATTTTATTGATGTTAACACGGGGTGGGCTTTCAGTACAAGTGGCACAATACTAAAGACCACCAATGGAGGAAGAACTTGGATAGAAAAAAACAGTACCAAGACAAATTGGCTATGTGGCACCCATTTTATTAATGCTGATACGGGATGGGCTGTCGGTACGGAGGGTTCAATACTAAAGACCACCAATGGAGGAAGAACTTGGATAGAAAAAAACAGTACCAA
>JAKIZO010000060.1:0-6667 GCA_022707965.1 Bacteroidota bacterium | reverse complement strand
TAACTGGACAGATGTCAGTATTAATTCTTGGAATGATTTTGTAGACGTTCACACGTTCAGTAATGGCAGTTGTATTGCTATCGACATAAGTGGAAGCATATTTTACATACTACCATCGCCAATTAAAATTACCAGTCCAACTAACTTAGCAACGAATGTTAGCCTTACTCCAACAATAACGTGGTCTTCATCTAATAATAAAGTTAAACTTCAATTATCGACAGACCCCACTTTTACAACAAATGTTGTAACTTATGATAGTCTAAGCGGTCAAAGTTTTACTTTGCCAGCACCATTGCAGCCAAATACTCAATATTATCTAAGAATAGCTTTGGCTGGTTCTGATTTTTATGTTCATCAAATTTCATTTTCAACATAAACATAATAATCTTATACATTGATATACATTGAGCAATGTGATAAACATATTAAACTTGCCCCCCAACAGTATCGACAGAGCTATACATCACATTGGATAAGGTATCGAGCAATGGGATTGAGTTTGAGAATCACTGCCAGAACGGTCTTCTGATGCTCCGTTCAAGCGACAAAGTATCAAATGGAGTAATTAATATTAACGAAATCGACTTCCCGAGTGGTGATTATTTAGTCACCGTTCGCAGTGGTGCAACTGTCGCAAAAGAAAGCGCAGTGATAGTGCAGTAAATATAGGAAACTTAATAAATACTTATGTAAAAAAATAGAATCTGTATCAAAAGAATCAATTATATCCATCGGAAGACTTCCCCACCCTTCCGATGGTTCAATGTAGGGGCGTATCACGATACGCCCCTTTAAAATGCACAGACAGGAATGTCTGTGCTACCATAATAAAAACCTCCCGAAGGTTTGAAACCTTCGGAAGGTTCTAAGCTTGACAATTATGAAACAGCCTTTGTTATTCGAGCGCACCCGTAGGGATTCGAACCCCAAACCTTCTGATCCGTAGTCAGATGCTCTATCCAGTTGAGCTACGGGTGCAAACTAAATCAATTAGCAGCTACCTGTAATTTATTAGCAATTTTAGTAATAGCAGATTTATGATTAGCTGCTTTGTTCTTATGAATTACGCCGCGAGCAGCAACTTTGTCCAGAACACTGTATGCTTTATTAACAAGTTGCAATGCTTCTTCGTAAGTTTTAGCTTCGCGAACGGCACGAATAGCCAATTTTACTTGTCTTTTGTTTGCTCTGTTGTATAGACGTCTTTTCTTCGACTGTCTTATTCTTTTCAATGCTGACTTATGATGAGCCATTTCCTTTTATTTTTTTGTTCTCAATATTTTTGAACTACAAAATTAAATTATTTAATGAAAAATTCCAAAAGAAAATTCAAATTTTAGATAATTTTTCTTTGAACTCTTGAATTTCACGTTTGGAAAGCCCCAATTCTGCAAGCTTTTCATCTGGTGGTAATTCTTTGTTTATCAACAATTTGAGTGCGTTCAACTCGTTGCGAGAGAACCTGATTGCTTCGAGAATGTAGTCTTCGAATGCCTTGTATGCGATGGGAACAATTTGCTTGATAATTTTTGCAATTGCCTCTGCGTAGATGCGAATTTCGTATTGTGCGTGGCTTTCCAGCCGTAGCCGCAAAAAATGGAAAAGATTGTGCAGGTCTATTTTCCAGTACCATTCGGTGTAATTCGACAAAGGCAGGTTTATTCGAGCAATTTCGCGAGCAAGCCCGGTGGCAAGCAGCTCAGAATATTCCTGGAACAATCTTTCCTGCGTTTGTTTCATTCGGGAAAGAACGTCCGAAGCGTTGTCGATAGTTGCCTCTCCCCTACCCTGCTTGTTGAGAGTGCTTTGCAGACGAAGCTGGTCGGGTTCGGGAAGGTAGAATTCGTCTGGCATTTCGGAATAACGCCCGCTATATTCATTAACGTTGGCAGTGCGGTGGCGAATCCATTGGCGTGCAACAAAAATCGGAAGCTTTACGTGGAATTTAAACTCAACCATTTCGAACGGCGAAGTATGCAAGTTGCGCATCAGGTAACGAATTAAAGCGGTATCTTCGCTTACCGATTTTGTTCCTTTGCCGTAGGAAACGCGAGCCGCCTGAACTATGGAACTATCGTCGCCCATCCAATCAACAAGTCGGACAAAACCATAGTCGAGGCATTTGTATTCAAGCACAAGATTATCTTTATTTTCCATTATTTTACTCTAATTCTGATTGAACGATTTAAAAATCTTCCTTGTGGGGTCGTTTCATCAAATTTTTCTTCGCTAATTCCTGTTTCGATTTTGAATTTGTTGCCAACTATTGAGCGAATAAATTGTTCGGTGTTCGATGCACGTTCGCGCGATAGACGGACGTTACGCTCGGCAGTGCCAAGAGCATCAGCAGAACCCAGTATAACAATTGTGGAATTTGCGGGCAATTTTTCAGAGAGCTGGCGAAGAAGACCCTTGTTGTCCTCGCTAAGTTCGCTTGAATTGTAATCGAAACGAAGAATTGCTTCGAAGTTGTTTAAATTCAGTTCGATAACTTCTTTCGGAAATAGTGAAATAGCAAGTGTATCTTTGAAAACAAAGTAAGTGCTGTCGTTTAGTTTAATCGAGTAGGTTAAAATTTTGTCTTCTAAATCATTTAAACGTTTTTTGAGAGGAATTTCAACTAAACCAGAGCCGGAGAATTGCTTCTCGGAATTAGTGAAACTGTCGGTAATTTTGAGTATTTCAGAATTATCAATATTTTCGGTTGCAATAAGGAGAGAGATTTTGCCTTGAATTTCGGAATATTTTTGCAAATCGACATATTCTTGCAAAGGAGCATTGCTAACAAGGATATCAACACGCTGATTTTCGTCTATTCCTTCGGGGAAATCCTGATTTGAAGGGAAGCGAGGCGAAACACGTGCAGAAGTTTTAACAATGTTTTCCGGGACACCAAGAGCAACAAGACGCGATTTTACATTTTCGGCACGGCGGCGGGCAAGTTCGATGCCTTCGGGTTCGTTCGCAGGACCAGAGGTAGCACCTTCGACTGTAATTCGGGCTTTTGGATTATGCTTTACGATTTCAACTATACGAGGTAATAAATATTTATGAAGTTCAACGGGGTTGGACACAAAATAATTAATGCTTGCAGGAACAGCATCAGAGTAATAATCAGGAATTTTGTCGCTGTTGCGAGCGAAAAATACAGCATTAACAAGCGGAGAAGTTGCAAGAAGTTCGTTCCCGACAAATACTTTGCCGTCGAATTGTTTTTGGCGAATTTCGACAAGTGGTTCTTTCGGTGGTTCGATATAAATATCAATTTCGACAGGCGGAGGAGGAGCGGGCTTCGGTTGCTCAACAGTTCTAAACAGCGAATAACGCAAACCTAAATCAAGTCGAACACCGAACACTTTCCAGTTGGCGTCGCTTGTAACATCATTGAAATTATAATCGAAAGACAAAGTTTGAGTAAAGAATGTGTTGTTTCCAATTTTCAGATTATTCTCAAGTCCGAAAGTAATGCCAAAAGCAAGATTATTAATGGATTTAATATCGCCGGCGGCAATATCGCGGCGTTTGCGACGAACACCATTATCAATGAAAACAGCACCCGCAGGAGAGACAATTTCTTCGTATTGCTCAAAAGTTTTCGTAAGTGGTAGTCCAAAACGCAAACTTCCAATCGCACGCAATGGACCTTTGATGAAATCATCAGTTAGCGAATAAACAAATGAAGGTGAGATTTCTAAATAGGAAAGTTCAGCATCAATTTTATCTTCAATTTTGGCTTTGGTAATGGTATTATCGGGATTTCGCAGAGGATAGATGTAATCAATCGATAGAACGCCCGAGCGGTTAATGTAGCTAAGAGCCAAGCCAATAGATTTTGTTGCATCTAATGAACGTTCGAATAAAGCACCGGGGAAAAGACCGCTTCCCGAGCCTTTTTTGAAGCGACCGCAATCAGCAGCACCCTCGAAACTATTGAAGTCAGCTGAATACAGGTTGTAGCCAAAACCAATTTTCGGCTGAACCGTGAAAAGTTCGTATTTTTCAACCTGAGAAGAAACAGCCAAATGAGCCAAACAAAAAACAATTGCGTAAAATAATGCTTTTTTCATAAATTTAAGTTTAATTAATTATATAACTTACAAATATATAAAAATATGATTGTTAAACATAACAAAAATGAATTCGAAGACTATCTTGTTGATGCTTCGGCTTTCGAAGGGTTTGCAGATGAATTAGTTATTCCTGAAAGTGTTGAAGAAATCAAGCAAATACTAAAAGAAGCAACAGAAAAGAGCCAAAAAATCACAATTTCCGGTGCTGGCACAGGACTTACGGGCAGTCGTGTTCCTCTTGGCGGGAAAATTCTATCGATGGAAAGATTTAATAAAGTTATCAATTTAGATAAAGAAAGGAAAACGTTGAAAGTCGAGAGCTTTGTCCGGATAGAGGAAATTGCGGAATTTTTGGCTGGAAGTGGTCTATTCTACCCGCCGAACCCAACCGAAAAGCTTGCAACGATAGGTGGCAACATCGGCAACAATGCTTCGGGTGCAAGAACATATAAATATGGGGCAACTCGCAAGTATATAAATTCGATTGATGTTGTTCTGCCAACAGGCGATAGCAAAACTATAAGGCGTGGCGAAATATTCGCTAACGAGTATAATTTTGAGTTTTTCACAGACGAAGGGGCTCGAATTTCTTTTGAATTGCCCAAAGTGCAAATGCCAAAAGTAAAGCACGCAGCGGGATATTTCGTCGAACCGAATATGGATTTGATTGATTTATTCATAGGAGCCGAAGGGACACTGGGAGTAGTTACAAGTGCGGAATTGCAACTGCTCGCAAGCCCTGAGCAAGTGCTTGGGGCAATAATTTTCTTTGACGAGCACGAGGGAATGTTTGAATTTCTCAATGAAATCAGGAAGGTAGATGCAGTCGTTTTACCACGACTAATTGAATTTTTCGACGATAATTCCATAATGTTGTTACGTGGAACAATCCCGCATATACCGAAAAGTGCTTTGTATGCTCTATGGATAGAAATCGAAACAAGCAACGAAAAATCGGACGAAACACTTGCAAATCTGTATGTTTTCACATCGCAATTCACAAGTTTGGTTGATGACACCTGGATAGCACTGAACGACCAGGAGCACAAGCGGCTTGCACATTTTCGCCACCAACTACCACTTGCGGTATATGAGAAAATCCAGCAATACAAGCAGCAGAAGTTAGGAACTGATAGTGCTGTTCCGAACGAATTTGTCAAGGAATACTATGAATACATCGTAAATTTGTTCAAGCAGGAGCAGTTAGAGTATGTGATTTGGGGGCATATCGGGAATTCGCATTTTCACGCAAACATATTAACAAAGGATAGCGATGAATTCAATCGTGCGAGAAAGATATATGTTGATATTTTGGCAAGAGCGGTATCGTTGGGCGGGACAATTTCTGCGGAACACGGAATCGGGAAATTGAAAAAAGAGTATCTGAGACTATTATACAGCGAAGATGTAATTGAAGGATTTCGCAAGATAAAAAAAGCATTCGACCCGCAAAATGTTTTGAATGTTGGGAATATCTTTTAATTAGGAAATTGGATTAACGCAAAAAATAGAAGGAAGCAAAAGCTGAAAATATACCTTTGGGTTATCTGAAAGAAACTATTTTAGAACCTTCGGAAGGTTTTCTTATAAATGGTAGCACGGACATTCTTGTCTGTGAAATGCACACCAGAATAAATCAGCCTTAAACATCCCAAAGTTTTTTTGATATTACAAAGCTTTGAACCTTCCGAAGGTTTGGAACCTTCCGAAGGTTTATTCACTTACTCTATTGCAGTAAGATAGTAATAAAAAAATGCAGAAAGAAAAGGGCTGCGTCTTGCGAAGCAGCCCCTGAAATACCATCTTTCGTTAATAATCACTATTTATTTTGAGAAAATTGCGTGTCGAAGCGACAAATAGCCAACAGTGCCAAAACCAAGCAAGAACAAAAGCTGGAATGGAATTGCAGCAATTTCGAGATAATATAGAGAAATACCAACACCTATAACAAAATACAGAGCTAACAGAATTTCAAATAACACGGTCCAGCTAAATTTATTGGATTTATACTTTTTGACCTTAGGTTTTGGAGCAGAGCCGACAATTCCTTCTTTCGGGGTGCGAGCAAAACCTGTTTTCTTGCCAATCAATGCTTCGAGAACAGCTTTGGTGTTGTTAACAGCAAATCCCATACTGCCAGCAAGGAAGACAGGGAAAAGCAATAAACGGCGGCGCCAATCGAGATGTATTGCTTTCTGAGCATACATATAGAATAGGAAAGTTGAAATCGAAGCAAGAACGAAAATGCTCATAAATGAGTAAAATTGGTCGAAGCCCCCAACAGTGTTTTTAATCAGCACAATAGGAACATTAAGCAAAGCAACGATTATTATGAATGGGAAAACAATATTGCTTGTGAGATGAACAAAGCATTCGAGTTTGACTTTAAGCGGAATATCAGCTTTGAGAACACGAGGCAGAAGCTTCTTAGCAGTTTCGACAGCACCTTTGGTCCAGCGGAATTGTTGAGTTTTGAGAGCGTTGATATCGGCGGGCAATTCAGCAGGCGAAGTAACATCGTTGAGATAGACAAACTTCCAGCCGCGAAGCTGTGCGCGGTAGCTAAGGTCGAGGTCCTCGGTGAGAGTGTCGGG
>JAKIZO010000005.1 GCA_022707965.1 Bacteroidota bacterium | reverse complement strand
TTGGTCGCGATACTAATATAGTACAATTCAGAGCAACATCCTGATTTTTAACAGAATACCCCGTTATTTTGTCGCGATACTAATATAGTACAATTCAGAGAGGACAAATTTTCAAAGAACGCTTTCGACTGCACAACACTTTTCAGTCACAAAAAATCAGAAAGTTCTATTTTTTGTCGTCGGCAATTTAACACTTTTTTTCTTTTTTACAAACTTTTTTTATTTCCATAGACTTACACATTTTTCACCCAAAATCCTCGACGACAAGACCTAAATCGCTATATTCCAATGAATTACAAAAATAAAGAGAAAATATTATCGAATTGCTGTCCTCGTAAGTTGTATTTTTCTCTGAGCTCGACGACTAAATTTTTACCCTGTTTTTTGTAAGTCATTTAATTACAAAATGTTAGACGAGAGCCAGCTTTTATCAATTCCAATGTATTTTTTTACTACATATTTATCATTTGGATAAATGTAAAACACGACAGAATCATAATTATGCTTAACTATATCGTCGAGCTGGCTAATTAATTTTTGCATTTGAGAAAGTGAAATTTCTCCTTCAAAAACAGAATTGTGAACCCAGTGCAAATATTTTTTTACAACTTTATGAACTTTATGCACTCTTTTACGATGTACGTCATACGATAGAATTACAAACATTGATAAACTCCTGAAAAAAAATTATCACCAGTTCATTCTGAAAGGCTTATAGTCTGATTTATTTTGCAAGAATCTGATGAATTTATAGAACTCTTCTCTAATGATAGTTCTATAAGACTGTTGTTTTTGATTTTCTCTATTAAAGATTGTTGTTTTAATTTTTTTATCGTATTCGGAAACAACTTTGTGGCGGCCAATTTTATTAAGCAGGCATTTATCAGCAGATTGATCGAACATATCTGGTTTAATAATGTTTGTATTAAGCATTTTGAAGAGAAGCCTGTCGCAAACAACGGGTTTAAAAATCTCGGAAAAGTCCCAAATGAGAGACATTTTATTATTTCCAGGGGAATGCAAATACGAAATGAAAGGATAAATTGGAGTAGAAGCCATTTCGGTAAGCAAGGTGGAATAAAGCAAAGCATTGAGAAATGAAATCAGAGCATTAACAGGATCTGGAGGTGGGAAATAGACGCGTTTTTCGAAATGAAAATTGTCGTTTTTGATAATCTGGTTGAAAAATGAGAAGTAGAGCTTCTGAGCTTGAGCTTCGGCAAGCAAAAGTTGGTTTACATCACTGCATTTGTTCGCCTGGCTAATGATTAAAGTAAATTTGTTTAAATCAATATTAGAAATAGCACCTCGATTGTAATAATATGAAAGATTGACAATTTTATTTGCAATAGCTCCAAGAACAAACTTTCGAGCAATGGATAGTCTTTTAGAATTATTAGCAAAGTGAGCTGCTTGCAAAACTGTAAGATTGCCATCAGGCTTGGAAAAATTACTGTAAAAGTAGCCCGTTGGGATATAACTATCAAAACTAATAATCGGAATATTGTATTTAGCGATATAATTAAGGATAGTTGAATCGAATTGAACAAGAGTAAAACAACAAATCGAAGAGGTTGTCTCTATAGGTATTGATTGACGTTGCTTTACAATCTGGATTTCTTCATCATCATTATCGTGTTTGAATTTTTTGGGGATATCGCAATCTTCGTAGAATGGTTCGAAATATAGATTTCCGTTATCTAAATACAAACTCCCTTTGCTAACGATGTAATAGATTTTTTTCATAAGATAACCAAGTTTTTTAATAATTCCCATTCACAATTTCATAATGTTAATAGAAACTATCAAAGAAAAGAACATTCCGAGAACCTTCTCATAACATTCTTGTTCTTGCAAACGGCTGAAAAAGAAATTATGTTTGAGTAAAATCTTCATTCAACAATTTTTTGAGGTTCAAAATGAAAACTAATTTACTTATTTCATTAATTGTAGTTCTTGTTGTATTATTTTTAAGTGGGTGTGCAACACCTTATAAGCCACCACAAACATACAAATTTGAAAAGGAAAGAGTAGTCAATAAAAGTTACGACAAAGTTTGGGAAATGCTGATAACTTTCTTTGTAGAAGCAGATATACCGATAGAACAAATGGACAAAACAAGTAACGTAATCAGGTCAAAAACAATGAAATATGGCAGTTCTGGACAATTATGCGATTGTGGTGTGCCTGGAAGCGGTTTTGGTTGGCAAGGTAAAATCGAGGAAGTTAGTTGCAATTGGAATATTTTGCTAACGAAGATTAATGAGAACCAAACAAAAGTGAGAGTGGTAGCTAACTATAACGCATTGCATAATTTATTGAAGATGGATTTTAATACAAAATTGTGGTATATAACAAAGGCAACAACAATAAATTGCAATTCAACAGGTTATTTCGAAAGTGCTATATTAGAATTTTTGAGTAAATAAAAAAAATTTTTGTTTTGTTAATTAATTTTTAGTATAATAGCGAAAGATGAATGTAGATAACGTATTAATATGTTTGGTGGGCAAAAGTCCGCAAATATTGACGGAGGCGTTATATTTTTTAGAGTTCAAGCAGCGACAGGAAATTCAAAGAATAATTATCATAACAACGAACGATTGCCGGGGAAGCATAGAGAAAACGCTTTCGTTGAAATTAAAGGAATTCCAGGGTTATTACAATTTGAAAAAAGAATGGAGTGTTGAGTATTTATCAGCAGATGACGAATTATACAACAAAAAATCGAGCAGTTCTTTGACAAAGTTAATATTCGACGTAGTAAAATCCGAGAAGCTTCGAGGCAACACATTGCACTGCTTAATTTCCGGTGGCAGAAAAACGATGAGCGTTGATTTGGCAATTGCCCTATCGGTGTTCGGTGGCGACGCAGATAAGATGTATCACGTTGTTGCAAGCGAAAAATTTGCCGCAAGCAAGCAATTTTATCCCGAAAGCGATGAAGAAGCAAATGAGATTGTTTTTTTCGAAAAGCCTTTTATAAAATTGAAGTTTAATCCGGGTAAAAGTGGCAATTTAGAGGTCAACGACTTAATACAAACCGCACAGGAAGAACTCGATAGCCGTATCGAATTGCCAATACTCGAAATTTATCCGAACACAAGGCGAATATCAATAGGTAACAAAGTGGTGCAAATGCAGCCGTTGCCTTTTGCAGTATATTTCTTTTTTGCAAAGAAAGCGGGAAAATTTCTACGTGGTGGCAAATCGTTTTCCGATAAGAATTTATCTGAAATATGGGAAATATACTGCAAATACACACCATCGCAAGGACATTTGCAGAGAGCACAGTCGGGATTGTTCGAGAAAGGGAAATTAAATTTCGAGAACTTGCAAAAATCAATTTCGGTTATCAAAAACCAAATCACACAAGCGTTAGATAATGAATTAATGAGCGATTTCTATATTATTAGCACTCTTGGAAGCTACGCCGACAAAAAATACGGGATTAAATTAAGTAAAAATAGAATAAAAATAGTGAAATAATTTATGAACCAAACTGATATTACTTATCTTGGCGGACTGCTTCACGATATAGGGAAGTTCGCCTTTCGAGCTCAAAAAACCCAAAGAGGCGTCGACCACGAAATGCTTGGCGAAAGGTTCGCAAGCGAATATCTGACAACCAAGTTTGAATGCTTCAAACCAAAAGGTAATGAAATACTAAAAGCTCTTGTAAGAGGCAATACTTTTGTTCGCGAAGCTGACCACGCTGCTGCAAGCGAACGCATAAAACAAGAGAGCAAAGAAACTCGACGTCCTCTGATGTCTATTTTCAAGTATATTGATATTGGTATTGGCGATGCCCCCAGCGAAGTGTATTATTTAGAGCCCAAGCCGCTAAAACGCCTAAATATTGAGATAACAAGACCTGTGCACAAAAGGAATGTTACCGAAAAGAGCTGGCAACCAGATGAAGAGGAAATGATTGATTTGCATAAAGAAAGTTGGGAAGAATTTACAGAAGAATTAGAGACAATATACAAGAATGGCTGCACAGACCACAAGCAAGCTATGCTTAGCACATTATTTTCGCTATTGTGGAAATACACTTCTACTGTGAGTTCAGCAAGTTATCTGACAAACCCCGATATTTCGCTATTCGACCATAGCCGAATGGTTGCAGCTGCATCGGTATGTATGTCGCAAGCAGAGGAAAGCATTGATAAAGTGATATTGCTTAAAGGCGACATTTCGGGAATACAGAATTTCATTTATTCCGAGATAAAGGACACCGACAAAGCTTCGAAAAAGCTTCGGGGTAGGTCTTTCTTTGTGAAATTACTTGCTGATACAATTGGCAACTATATTATTAGAGAATTCAATCTATACGATGGGAACATTGTATATAATAGCGGTGGCGGATTTGAGATATTAATTCCTGCAAATACTGAAAATCGGAAGAAATTAGAAGAACTGGAAAAAAGAATAAATCTGTCGCTATACGAAGTATTTCGAAGTTCTTTGCAAGTTGTTCTTGCCTGGGTGGAAGCGTCAATAAACGAAATTTTTGTTGAGTTCGATGAAGTTCAGAGAAAATTGGGCAGTGAGTTGAGGCAGAAAAAATCAAGAAAATCTTTGAGTATTCTTGAACGTATCTTCCCCGAAACAGTCGAAGAACAGCTGAGTGAAATAAAGGGAATAAGTTTTGATGAAATTGGAGGTGCGATACCGCACACAAAGTATATCGTGGAAATTGTATCAACAAAGGAAATTGGTTTTGAGGAAAAATTCAGCAGACGCGTGGTTAAATTGCCTCATTTTTGCACTTACTGGTATCTGGCGGACAGCAAAGAGCATTGTAAAGAGTTTATCAAAAGTATATATAATCAAAAACCTGAATTTGCAACAATTTATTCAATTAAGGACACTGAAATAGCACAAAATGCCGATATTACAAGGGAATTCTGCGATATTCCGATAGCTTTGTCTTTTAAGTTTATTGCAAGAAATGCGCCAAGAAATCAGAAAAATAATTACGAGTTGTTGGAGTTTAGCGAAATATCCGAGTTGAAGTCAAAGAACTACCCGTTGCTTGGGGTTCTGCGTATGGATGTGGACAATCTTGGGTATATTTTCAAGAAGGGGCTAAAATGGACGCAAAAACAAGAAATGGAGAATAAAGAGGAGAAAAAGAGATATTCTATATCGCGGCTTGCTACGCTTTCGCGGCAGATGGATATGTTCTTCACTCGTGATGTGGATTTGCTTGCGAAAGAGCACGATATATACATTACATATTCGGGCGGGGACGACCTTTTTGCAGTCGGTTCGTGGGTAAATATCATTGAATTTGCAAAAAAAGTGAAAGAAAACTTCGCTGAATACACAACAAAAAATCCAAATATTACTCTATCGGCAGGAATTGCCATTACAAAGCCCACATACCCTATTGCTAAATCCGCATTGATTTCGGGTGCAGAAGAATCAAGAGCAAAGAGAACTGCAATACACAGGGAAGACACTGAAAAAGGCAAAAAAGATAAAATTTCGGTGTTCGAAACGGTTGTCTATTGGAAAGAACTGGAAGACAAAATTAAGTTCGCCAAAAGCCTGAACGAGGCAATAGACAAAAACAAGTCATCTTCGAAAGGGATAACGTCGAGTTTTGTTTATCGCCTGCTATCGAATGTGAGGCAGACTTTCGACAAAAAAGGCGAGCTGAACACAGAAAAAATATACAATCTTACTGCAAAACTTCATTATCTATTCGCACGCCGCGAATTGTCGGAACACGCGATTAATTCAAAAGACAATAAAGATGACAAAGAAATTAGAGAAATCAAAAATACACTTCTGCGACAATTTTTGAAAAGCGAAAAGCTCGAAAGGCAACGCTGGTATAGCACATTCCCGATTATTGGAAATTATGTAGTATTCAAAAATAGAGGTAAAAATGGGAAATAACTTTAACGACAGCAAAAAAGGAAATCATAACGAAGTCTTCACTGAAAAGGATTTCGCTCTGGTTCCTGCTGAAAGAATTAATGAAGTTGCGGATATGAAAGGACACGATTTTTCGCAAAAAATTAAAACGAACCAAATTCGTAACTTTTTCTCTCATTTCAATACTTTGAGAAACGAGTTCAAACAGAGGAAAATTACCAAAATGGAATTCCAGGAACTCGACGCAAGTTTAATTCTTATCAAACCAAAGTTGGCTTACGCAAAAGGGAGAAACCGGGAAGTTGAAGACTTCAAAGAGTTAATGTTTGAAGTGATAGACAAAGTGTATAAATCAAATAACAAAGAAAAAGCGTATGAAAACTTTTTCGAATTTGTAGAGGCAATAGTAGCATATCATAAATATTATGGTGGAAAAGATTAATAAGGAGTAGTTATGAAAATAGAATTTTTAGGAAATATTATTCTTCGAGGCAAAATAGAATGCCTAACGGGACTGCACATAGGCGGTTCGAAAGATAAACTTGAAATTGGCGGTGTCGATTCGCCCGTAATTCGCGACCCATTTACGCAGTATCCTTATATTCCAGGTTCATCGCTTAAAGGAAAGATGAGGACGCTGCTTGCGTATCATCTTGGTAAAGCGGACATAGACCCTCCTGAGAAGGAAAATTTCGATAGCAATTCATCATTGCAAAATTTCGATAGCAATTCATCATTGCAGCGAATATTTGGTGTGCCCGCCGAAGTAGCGCCCAAAGAAGAAGCAATTGGACCAACTCGATTGATTGTCCGCGATGCTCACCCCGACCAGGAAACAGTAATGATGTGGAAAAACCTTGATTCAGAATTGATGTATACGGAATACAAGCCGGAGAACACGATTAATAAAATCACTTCCGCTGCCAATCCAAGATTTCTCGAACGTGTTGTAAAAGGTTCGTGCTTCAATTTTGAGATGATTTTTGGCGTCTATAAGCTGGACAATTGCGAAAAACAAGATATTGATTTCTTCAAAGATTTATTATTATCGATGAAACTACTCGAACACAACACACTTGGCGGAAGTGGATCGCGCGGTTATGGCAAAATAAGTTTCAAACTCGAAGAACCATACGTTCTGACAAGAGCAGATTATCTGAAACCAGATGAGCGATTTAAGAATTCGCTTAAAGATATCGATGTAACATTTGATAAAGATAAATATTTGCGTTTATCTGATTTTACTGATGAGAAATTAGCGGGAATTATGAACAAATTCAAAAATTTGTAAAATGAAGATAGTATATTTATATCCAAAAACGTCTTTCTCAAGAATATATGATGCCGACTTTCTTTTCGGCATAACTCTCACGGTGATGAGATATTTGAAAGGCGAAGAATTCACTCGCTCGGTTGTCGAGAGCTTCGAAGCGGGTTCGCCCCCATTTCTTTTCTCTAATTGCTTTGTATTCAACAAGATAGACAGCCGCAAGCGAATTTATTTTCCAAAACCGAAGTTGCCAACTGATGAAAAAGAAATTGAAACAATAAAAGAATACAGCAAAACAAAAGAGTTTAAGTCGTTGAGATATTTGGATTTGGAAACTTTCAGCAGATTGATTAAGGGAGAAATTACCATTCAAGATATTTTCGAGATATTTGTAAACTCGAAGGAGAAGCTCGCTCAACCGCAAATTAGGGAAGTTTCCGTTCCGCACGTTCAAATAAATCGGCTGACAAATTCATCAGAGGAAGAACATTTTTATCATACAGATGATTTATTTATAGATAATGGTGGGCTGTATTTCCTATTTGAAGGTGATTTCTCGCTTGTAGAGCCCGTGTTCAATTTTTTAAATCATTACGGGCTTGGGCGCGATGCCTCCACTGGTCGAGGGCAATTTAGTTACGAAGTCGACGAAATTGTACTGGAAGAACCATCAGATGCTAATGCGTTTATTAATCTTTCGTGCTATTACCCGACTGCTGACGAGATAAAGTATTATCAGGAACACACAAAATTATTGTTCTACGAGCTCGAAACGAAAGAAGGAAAAATATTCAGCAACAATTATTCGTGGAATGTATTCCGCAAGAAACCGGTAAGCTACTTTGCTGCGGGTTCGGTCTTCCCAATTATTAACGGGAAGAAACACTACGGAAGCATAAAAGAAGTTGCGACAGCAGATAATATTTCAATAAAATTCAATGGTCTGTCCTTCCCAATTAAAATAAAAATTCGGGGATAATAAAATGAACACAGAAAGCAATAAGTTTAGAATTACAACACTTACTCCAATTGCAATTTCCAGTGGAGAACAAATAGATAGCTTCGAGTATTTAATTCAAGGAAATTACTTTTATCGGCTTAAAACTGACGAAATATTGAGCTACGTAATCAAGGAAGTTCCGCAATCAATACATAAAATATCGGAATGGGTCGAAACAAAAGATGAAAAACTCAATAATCAATCAAGTTCCAATTTGAAAAAGAAGGGAACATACAAGCTCAATATTTTCGATTTTATCTCCAATCATCTCAATAGAAAGGACTTAGAACATACAATTCGCCAGAAGATAAAAGAAGGTAAATTTATTAGATACAAAATGCCTACAAACGAACCAAACGTTTCAAAGCTTGTCAATTCACACATTAAAACAGCAGATAATAAAATTTATATCCCCGGCACAACTATTAAAGGTATAATTCGGACAGCAATATTGAATGAGTATTTTTATAAAGTATTCACAGACAAAGAATTTGCTTCGGAAAAAATCGAAATCCTTGATAAATTAAAATCAGAATTGAGAGAATGTAAAAGTCAAGATAATAAAAAGAAAAAGGACGCAAAAAATTTTTTCGAAGATGAAATTAATGAAATATTCAACTACTCAACAAAAGAATATGATGCAAAATACGATTTGATGAAGTTTGTTCGTGTGAGCGACACAAATTGCCGATTGCCCGAGGAAGTTTGCGAACTGGTTTTGCCAAAAACTTTGACTGCAAAAGGCACTGCACAAGGGCAGCTAAATGCACTCGAAGTGATTAAGAAAGGCGTTTCGTTCGATTTTACTATAGATTTCGATATTGAATTTTTGCGAGCAGTCGAGAAATCAATCAAGAATCAACAGAAGTATTATAGAAAATTGAAGAAATTGTTTAGCATAACTGATGACGATTTGAAGCAACTTAATAATGAAGAAATAATCAAAAAAGTAATGAATATTATTATGGATTATTTGTACAACTATCTTGATGGAATTGAAAAACTTGATGTTGGATTTTACGATAGATATCCTAAAAATTCAAAGAAATTAATTCTCCCAAAGATTGGCGATAAAGATATTGCCACAAAAATCGGATGGGGTGGCGGTTTCCACAGCAAAACTGTTTTGTTTAACATACTTGATAAAATTTCACAGAACAATGGTGAAATTAAGAAAATATACGAGGAAATTTTTGATTTATTTAGAATAGGTCAAACACCTGGGAAAAATGCAAAGCCAAAAAAGGTAGATTTGCATAAATTCCCCACTTCTCGCAAAGTGTCTGAAATAAATAATTATTATGAACATTTAGGATGGATAAAAATTGAACAATTGTGGTAAAATCAAGTTTAATGTTGTCAGTACTGAAAAAAACTATCAAATATTGGATATTAAGATTTCCGAAGACGGAGTGATAGAACCTGCTTTGCTCAAAAGCGTCAAGTTGCCACAAGAATTGCGTACCGATCTGGGAGTGATTATCAACGGGAAAGCGCCGATATGGCTTTATGCTTTTCTGGTGCACGAACTTCACCCTTTTGCGTGGGTTGCTACATTCGACCCAAGGATTGGAGCGATAATTGTAGAAAATCACGTTGCAAATGGGAAAAGCGTGGGCGACACAATTGCCTCGGTTGAGGAAATCACTCAATATATTAAACACGAAACAAATCAATCAAGCAAGAAACGCAAGGAAAAGCAAAAGTTAGAAAAATTAATAACAGTCGTCGGTGGTCCGCCACATAGTGGGAAAAGCGTGTTTATCCAGGCACTGAGAGAAAAAATCAGAGCAATGAAGCCCGAAAGATTTTATGAGGATTTTTTTATCATTCGCGCTTGCCCTGATGGAGAAGGCGATTGGTTCGGAGAAATTCCGGAAAATCAAGGCAAGGTGTTCCGCTATAAAGGCGAGTTTACTGATGAATTTGCAAGTAAAATGGCGCGTTTCATTGAAAATACGGCAAAATCGAAAAAAGTTGTGCTGGTTGATGTTGGCGGTCGTTTAGACAGGAAAAATTTGACAATTTTTTCGAATTGCAATAGCGGAATAATAGTTTCTCGCGACAAAGACGAAGCAAAGAAGTGGAATGGAACGTTCGAACTATGCGAGCTTGAAACACTCGCATTAATCCACACAGTTCAGAACGGAGAGAACAAAACTATTTCTGCTGAAAGAAGGGAATTTGTATTGACAGACTTAGACAGAAGTAACATAAAGAATATAGTAATTCCTGATGAATTAGTTGAAATATTTATGGAGCATCTAACTTGAAAAACACTCTATTTCTAATTCTTGGGACAGGGCAGAATGTTTTGCGAAGCATAGACAGCCGCAATTATAGGCGAACGAAATATTATCTGCCATCGAGCAAAAGCGATGAATACGTCGAATCTCCATTTGTCGGCGAAGCAATCATAAAGCTTAGCCCAAAGAAATTTCAGGAAGTGCATATTTTTGGGACTTCGTCGTCGATGTGGGAAACTTTGTTTGTTCACACTATCCCGGAAGAAACAGACAAAGAACATCTTCTCAAAGAATTCTCATTGATATGGAAATCAGTGGAAGACAGCAGCATAGGCGAAAAGCCGGAAGTAATTGAAGCATTGAACCGTCGATTGACAGATTACTTCGAAATTCCCACTTATTGCCACATTATTGAAATTGGGGAAAACGTAGAACAGCTGTGGTCGATTTTCAATAAAATTTTGCATCTCGATATAAAAAGTTCTACCGTATCGTTCGATATTACACACGGATTGAGGTATCAACCATTTTTCTTTCTGTTCAGCTTATTCTATTTTAATGCGATTACGAATGGAAAAGTAAAGTTGGGAAGCATCTACTATGGTGCATTAGAGCTAATGAACGACCCGAAACACAACGGACGAGCACCAATTTTTGAGTTTAATCTATTCACAGAGCTGAATAAATGGGTAACTGCCGCCGAAGTATTACGCAAATACAAAGACCCCGAGCAAATTGCTCAGCTACTGAAAAGGTACAAAAGCACGGAAGAATTAAGTAAGTTAATAGAAGACTTTTCGTCTGCGTTCAGCGTGAATTCTTTTACTAAAATCATCGAGCTTTCGAAAGAAATTTCCCAAAAGATTGACGCTGTAAAAGAACCACCCAAACCATTTCTTTACGTTAAGCCAATAATCAAAGAGTTTGCAGACGAGATAAACAATGGGAAAACAAACGTTGAGAAAATACTGAAAGTCGCACGCCAGCAACAGCGAAACCACAATTACTCACTTGCAGTAATTGCCGCTTACGAAGCAGTTATCGAGGCTTTTTGCACTCAGAAGAAGATAAAAGACAAGGTTGAGGCAAACGAAAAACTCTCAAAATTATTAGAAAAGAACGATGATTTGCTTGTTGAACCAATTAACAATTTTAAAGAGAAGCTCATTGAACTGAAAAAAATACGTAATAACATAGCCCATCTGGATAGGAAAGGGAAATTCGAACTGAACAAAGATAGTATAAGAAATCTGGTAAACTTTTTTCACGATAATTTATTAAACGCAAAATTTAGATAGTTGCTTATTTTGCAACTTCGAGCATACCGAAGCCAAGCGAATTTTTCTCGCCGAGTCCGGCATCGTAAATCAGTCGGTGGATAGTTTCATCACTTTGAATATAAAGTGGCAAAAGAAATCCTTTTATTTTTGCAGAATTTGCTTTGCCTACTTTCACATTGATTAATCTCATTACCTCCGAGACGTCGCCTTTTTTCGACAAATATTCTTCATCGAAAGCAATATCTATTGCATAAGGGCACTTTTCTCTATAAATGGCTTCGTATTTTCTCACAATATTGTTTCGCAGGACTTCGATTGTTCTGCTGTCGGACGGGTCGAGATATATTACTCTATCCTGATTGTTTTTTATGGAAGCAACTGTTGGCGAAAGCATAATGTATTTAGTATTATGCTCAAAACGAGGATAAGGAAGAATATTAACTCTAACAATCTTTACCTTTGTGCCAACTTGTTTATTGCCAAGGTATAATCCTTCGGAATTTTCCATAATTCCAGAAACAAAGTTTGTGAGGACGCTTTCGTCGATAGGTGTGCTAAATATGAGCTTAAAATTGCCCGAAGCTTTGATTACGTCCCCCTGTATTTCTTTTTCGTGGAAAAATAACCTGGAAAAATTGAAGAATTTAAATCTTTTCCCACCATCAAGACTAAAGCCACGCGAGTGCAACCAATTGGAAAACTTTGGACCACTCAAAGACATAATATAATAAATCATAGAGCTTAATTCATAGTTATAATTTGTTGGAAGCAGGAAAATATTCCGTTCGGGCTTGAAAGCGATAGAAATTCTCATAGCAAAATAAGAAAAATCGATGATAATAAACTACAATTTACATTAGATTGGAATATTATAAAAGAGTTTTCTTATATAATTGCTAATTGCACTATTTGCAAAAAATTACCATATTTTTACTATATTTGTTGTTTTGTGATATATCATTGAAAAATTTATGGATAATAGAGAAAACAACAACATATATTTCCTGGTTTCAACTTTATTGATAATATTCGACCAGTCGACAAAACTGGCTGTGAAAGGGTTCAATCTGTTCGGTTGGCAACACGAAGGAATGTATTATGGCGAATCCATACCGATATGGGGGACATTTCTGCAACTTACATATATTGAAAATCCCGGTATGGCGTTCGGAATAGAATTCGGCTGGGGTAAGATATTTTTGAGTTTGTTCTCGATTTTTGCCTCAATTGCACTTGGTTACTACTTATACAAAATCACTTTCGCACACAAAGCAGTGAAAATTGGAATAAGCCTTGTGTTTGCGGGTGCGGTTGGAAATTTAATCGATAGAGTGTTTTACGGTGTATTCTATGGGACACAACCGCTATTTTACGGGCACGTGGTCGATTTCATTCAGGTAGATATTCCGGACATAAATTTTATGGGCATTCATTACACCCACTTCCCTATTTTCAATATTGCGGATAGTTGCGTTACTTGCGGAATTATTCTGCTTATTTTATTTCACAACAAATTACCTGGAATAAAGGAAATACTTGGGAAAAACACGCAAATAGAGGACTTGCAAAAGGAAAATGCAGGCGAACAATAATTATCCCGACAAAATTGAAACCGTTTATAAATTCAATATCACATCGGGTCAGAAGCCCGAACGCGTTGATGTATTCTTGACGCGGGCAATTGCCGGGGCAACCCGCAACCGTGTTCAGAAAGCCATAGATGCAGAATGCGTTCGTATTAACGGCAAGCCTGTCAAAGCAAGTCGAAAAATCCAGCCTGGGGACGAAGTCGAATGCGTTATTCTGAAATTGCCGCCTATTGAGCTTATTCCCGAGCCGATACCGATTGAAATAGTCTATGAAGATGAGCATCTTGTAGTGGTCAATAAGCAACGCGGGCTGGTTGTTCACCCGTCGATTGGGCACAGAAGCGGAACGCTTATCAATGCTTTGCTTTATCATTTTGGATTGCGAGACGCAATAAAACTTGAACTTGACGATGAAGACGAGGAAATTGAAAACGACGACGAACTCACAGACGAGCAAATTTTTGCAAGCGACGCAGTACGTCCGGGATTGGTGCATAGAATAGACAAAGACACTTCGGGACTGCTTGTTGTTGCTAAAAATGCGATAATTCACGCTGAATTATCGCGGCAATTTGCCGAAAAAACAACCGAACGCGAATATCAGGCAATTATCTGGGGCAGCCCGAAGCAAGAGAAAGGCACAATTATTGGGAATATCGGGCGCTCTCCAAAAAACCGTAAGCTTTTTACAATTTTGCCGAAAGGTGGTAAATACGCCAAAACTGACTACGAAGTGCTTGAAAACTATAAATACGTTTCGCTTGCACGCTTTCAATTGCACACGGGACGCACGCACCAAATTCGAGTGCATTCGCACTACATTGGGCATCCAATTTTCGGCGACCCTACATACGGCGGAACTTCAATTGTAGTCGGTGGGGAAAACCCAAAATTTCGTTCCATAGCGGAAAAATGTTTGAAAATAGCAAACGAGCGGCAAATTTTGCACGCAAAAACGCTGGGATTTTATCACCCCGCTTTGAAGCAATTTATGCGCTTCGACAGTCCGCTTCCTGAGGACTTTCGGCAAATTCTTGAATTGTTCAGAAATGGCGATTTCGTTTATTAATTAGGGCAGTTCGGCAATTTAATTGTAAATTTGCTGCCCTCGCCAAGTTTGCTTTCGGCTGAGATTTCACCATTCATTTTTTCAACAAATTCTTTGCAGATAACAAGTCCGAGCCCCGTTCCGACTTCTTTATTAGTTCCGAGCTTCGATTGCGTTTTATCTAAATTAAATAAGTTACTTAAAGTTTCCTCGTCCATTCCAACGCCGTTATCCTCGATGAAAATATAAGTGAAATCATCATCAATACGGCAGCTAACTGAAATTTTACCGCCATAATTTGTAAATTTAACTGCGTTCGAAAGTAGGTTTCGGATAACAGTTGCCAGCAAATTACTATCACAGCAAACAGTTGAATTGCAGTTTTCGTTTATTTCGAAGGAAATTTTCTTCAACGAAATTTGCGAGGAAACATCACTTGCAGCCATTTCTATTATTTTAGTAAGATTATGCTTCTCAATATTAACAGTTATTCTATTCAGTTGCGAGCGAGACCATGTGAGAAGATTTTCGAGAAGCTTATAAGTTTGGGAAGCTGAATTTTCAATTTCAGCAATAATATCGATAATGTCTTCTTTGCTAAATTGTTCGATATTGTCTTTAAGAATTTTTACAAGCTTATATTGGGCTGAGATAGGATTTATCAAATCGTGAGCAATAATGGAAAAGAACTTGTCTTTTGTGGAATTGAGTTGTTCTAATTTTTTTGCGTATTCTTTTGATTTTTCTTCTGCTTCGATGCGGCGATTTAATTCATCAATTGCTTGATTTTTAATCATTCTATATTGCTGAACCTTATTGAACAGGGTAGCAACATTTTCGACGGCAATGATTACGTTGTATGAACCAGTTTCATTGGTTGGGATAGACGACAGAGTAACAGTTTGAGCCTGGTATTTGCCTTCGGCATCTTTGATTGGAATAAAGTATTCATTAAGCGTCGGAGAAAGCACCATCGGAGGACGCCCGTCGAACATTAATTTCAATCTTGCTTTGTATTTGGGCGACTGCAAATGAGGAAATAATTCAAATATATTCTTAAACGCAACTTCTTCGCGTTGAATATTAGTCCAGGCTTCAAGGGTTCTATTCCAGAAAATAATATTGAAATTACTATTGATTATGCAAATACCAATTGGGATATGGTCGTAAGTAATAAATGGATTTTCGTAATAAATATCTTTTAACATAGCGAAATAGATTAATTTTTAACTAATTTTATTAATATACAGGTCAATAATACTTACGAAGTATTGGAAGGACTTGATATTGAAGAAAAGAATAATATCGCCGGAAATATTAAGTTCTTCGATGCGAAATATTGCTTTGCCAAGAAGAACTACCTCGTCGATAAATTTCAGGCGTTGTTCGAAAAAATCTTTTTTGTAGTTCTCGAAAAAGACGGGCACATAGAATTCGAACTCGTGATTGAGCGAATTGCTGAAAGTAGCAAGAATAGCGTTGAGAATAATATTGCCGATTTCGACCAGCGCACCGGCTTTGATTTCGTCGAATTCGTAAGTGTCGAGCACCTGACGTGAGAATACATCAACCAATTTGTTAGCGCTGTCCTGCGAAAAGACAATCTGAGAAATACCGGAGAAGCTATTGTGAAATTCCATATTCACAGCTGAATAATCTTCCTTTCCCAAATCTTTAAGCTCATCGATAAGACGGTCGGAGGTGATAATACGAATTTGTGGAATAGCAAGATCAATTTCTACGTTGAGAATTTCGCTGAGAATATTAGTGCTCTCGTTCACTCCAATATTGAGAAGTTCGAGAATAGCTTCTTGCTGGATTTGAGTAAGTTCGTAGCTCATAACTAACCTCCGTAAGATGGAAGTGCTTTTTCGACAGCATCGAACAAATCCTGTTCTGAAACTTGCTTTTTCAAAATGGCAACAACCCCGAGTTCGTTGAATTTGTCTACGATAGATTTCTGTTGGTTGGCAGAAATGACAATAATAGGGGAATTGATGCCCATTTCACGCAAAATTTTGATTGTAGTAATTCCATTTATGCCAGGCATCAGGTAATCGATAAGCAGGCAGTCGAATTGCTCAGTTTTAAGCAATTCGATGGCTTCTGTTCCACTGCTTACTTCTCTGATATTCGAAAATTTTTTTGATAGGATTTTCCGAAGTGACATTCGAGCAACAATGGAATCATCAACGATTAATATTTTTTTGCTATTATCCATAAGAAGCCTTTTATTTTTTTACTTCCCAATAAATTTCTTTTCTCAATTTTTGAATATAATCATTATAAATTTTCATTCTTTTGTGGTCAAGTGCAATATTGCTGATATACTCATAGTCTTGTTCGAGAGTAGCATAATGCTCGGGAATAGTTGCTTTTTTGTAGATGATGTGGGAAGCGGGCTTATTCTGAACAACATTATAAGAAAGTGGTTCGGAGATGCCACCATCTTTAAGTTGTTTGATTTGGTCGCGGAAGTTAGATGGAAGTTCGCTCATAGGCAGTCTGCCGATGAGCCCACCGAAGCCACGAGTTTCTTTGTCGTCGGAGTGAAGGCGGGCAAGCTCAGTGAAATTGTTGCGTTCGATAGCGACCAATCGAAGCGAATCCAGAAAAGCACGAGTGCGTTCATAATCGTCGGTGGATTGTGATATTTTGAAAAGGATATGGCGGGCGCGGATTGCATCTTTCTTTTTCTCAACAACCTGAATTAAGTGGAAGCCGAATGGTGTTTCGACGGGGCGCGAAATATCGCCTGGTTCGAGCGAAAAAGCAGCATTTTCGAATTCGGGGAAGAACTTGCCACGAGAAACCCAGCCGAGGTCGCCCCCTTTCGAGGAAGTAGCGAAATCCTGACTATACCGAGCGGCGAAGCTTTCGAAATCACCGCCGCGAAGGATAGAATCCCTTACACTTCGGGCAAGTTCGAAAGCGCGTTTCTTTTCGTCCTGCTGGACTTCAACGTATTTTACAAGGTGATAGATTTCGTAAGTTTCGGGCACTTTGGGAATAGAATCGCGGTAGAAATTGTAGAATTCTTCGACTTCTTTCGGTGTGATGGACACATTTCCAATAAGTTGCTGAACAAGGTTAGCGGAAAGCAATTTATTGCGGATATCGTCGCGAAGTTCAAATTTAATTCTATTGATAGATTTCTTATAAACTTGCTCAACTCTTTCTTCTGAACCAAACTGCTGAATTAAAGTTTGCAGAAAAGCTTGCCAGCGGGCTTCGATTTGCTCGTCGGAAACAACGATGGAATCCTCGATTGCCTTTGTGATAAGCAATTTTTCGTTTATCAGAGCGTCCAGTAGTTCCTGAAAAAGTTGTGGGTCTTCGGGATTAACTCGAGGGTCTTGCTGAGCCATCATCAAAATCTGCCCGCGAACGTCGCTAAGCAAAATCACTTCATTTCCGACAACAGCAAGCACCTTGTCCATTGTCTCGCCACGTGTCAGCTGGCTATGAGCAAATTGCGAACTAACAAAAAGGGTGAATATCAACAGCAAAAATTTCTTCATACATTGCACAAAAAAATTGAAAATAATAGAATTTAATTTATCACAAATTAATGATAAATTCAAATTTATGACGAATTTAACAATAAAAAAGTTAATTATTTTTATTGTTTCTCAATAAATATTCTTGCACAGAAAATGGTTTTGCACCCTTCGATGGAGAATTTTTTTCGTAGGAGCCATCGGGGAGCAATCGCCAGGATTTAGTGTTGTCCTTCCAGTAAAGATGAAGAAGTTCGATAAGTTGTTTTTTCAAGTTGTTTTGGTAAATGGGGAACATAATTTCCACTCTGCGGTGCAAATTGCGTGTCATCCAGTCTGCACTTGAAAGGTAAACTTCTTCATTGCCGCCATTTTTGAAGTAGAAGACACGGCTATGCTCCAGGAAACGCCCAAGAATAGAGCGAACCTCAATATTTTCGCTAACATTCGGCACACCTGGTTTCAGACAACAAACACCACGGCAGATAAGTTGAATTCTGACACCTTTGCAAGAAGCTTTGTAAAGTTCTGCGATTACTTCTTTTTGGGCAATTTGATTGAGTTTTGCGATAATTAGTCCTGGATTATCAGGCGAATGAAGTTCTGCTTCGCGGCGAATAAGAGAAATCAATTTATTATGCAAGTTGATCGGAGCAACAGAGAAGTGCTTCCAATTATTGTAATGGGAATATCCCGTCAGGTAGTTGAACAAATCGACAGCGTCGTCGCCGAATTCATCGTTCGAGGTGAACATAGCAATGTCTGTATAGATGCGAGTGGTAACCTGGTTGTAGTTGCCAGTGGAAAGATGCAGGTATTTTTTCAATTTACCGCCTTCGCGGCGAACGATAAGAGCGATTTTGCAGTGGGTTTTCAGTCCAGGAACGCCATAGACAACGTGAACACCGACATTTTCGAGTTCCTTAGCCCAGATTATGTTAGACTCCTCGTCGAAACGAGCTTTGAGCTCGACGAAAGCAGTAACGTATTTCCCATTTTCGGCGGCACGTTTAAGAGCCTCGACGATAGCAGAATGCCGTCCAGTACGGTAGAGAGTAATCTTGATGGCAAGGACGTCGGGATCGTCGGCAGCTTGATTTAATAGTCGCAAAGTGCTATTTGTAAAAGAATCATATGGATGATGCACAAGCAGGTCGGATTGGCGAATAGCTTCGAACACGCCAGGACCATCCTGCTTGAATTGAGGCAGGTCGCGAGTGGAAAAAGGCTTGTCTTTGATGTCTTTGAGTTCGAGTTTGAGCAGTTCCATAAAATCAGGGAGATTGAGCGGGCGGTTCAGAGTATAGACATCAGTTGGTTCTAAATCGAGCGATTTCATAAGAATATTGGCAACGAAGTCGGGCATATTGGAATTAACTTCGAGACGGACAGCGGCACCACCCCAGCGGCGTTGTTTCACCTGTTCGGCAATTTCCGAGAGCAAGTCTTCGGCTTCGTCTTCGGCAATTTCAATATCTGCATCGCGAGTAACGCGGAAAGTGTTCGACGAATGGATAGTCATACCGGGATAAAGTTGCTCAGCAAAAGCACGAATAACCTGCTCGACAAGAATATAGTTATGCTTGCGTTTGCCATTGAGTGGAATAAATCTTGGGACAACAGTTGGAATTTGCAAAAATCCGATACGGCGTTCCTCATCATCAGAGAGATTATCTTGAAAAGCGAAAGCAATATTCAGGCTACGGTTAATAAGGCGCGGGAACGGATTTGCGGGACCCAAAGTAAGCGGAGTAAGCACCGGCATAATATTTTCGCGGAAATATTTTTCGAGGTAAGATTTGTCTTTTTCATCAAGTTCGTCGAAGCGGTGCAGGACAACACCGTATTTGCGAAGTTCGGGCAAGATTTCTTCGATAAGCAATTTTTCCTGCATTTGGTAAAGCGGCAGCAAAGCGTTGCGGATTTCAGTGAGTTGCTCGCGAGGAGTTTTGCCATCATAAGAGTATTCAATAACGCCTTCCGCAATCTGGCTTTTAAGACCTGCGACGCGTATCATAAAAAATTCGTCCAAGTTCGAGCTAAAAATGCAGACAAATTTGAGACGTTCGAGCAGTGGGTGCTGGTTGCCGGTGGCTTCGAGCAAGACTTTGCGGTTAAATTCAATTAGGCTAAGCTCGCGATTTAAATAATATTGCGGAGCGTAAAAGTCTATTGTATTTGTTTGAGTTTTATTTGATTTATTCATTGTGCTTCCTACATAATTGCGAATGAAGCTCATAAATTAATATTTATATTTCTAAAAATCAAGTAATTATAGAAAAATTGTGTAAATAATGTATAATCAAAACAACTTAATTATTATTTGTTAATTTTTTAGAAATTCAAAAATCAGTATTTTTACTTAATACTAAGAACATTATTTTTGATTAAATTTCATACAATATAGTGATAATAACAAAGTCAATAAAGAAACATCTTTAGTACTGAAATATTTATGACAAAAAATTATGAAAGAAAAATCATTAAAACTAATTGCAGACCATATTGCTGACTGGATTTATTGGGTGGACACGGAAGGAAAGGCAATGTTTCACTCAAAATCTGTCGAGCAATTTACTGAATATACATTAGAGGAAATATCTGCAAATGAGAATTTTTTAATAGATATAGTGTATGATGAGGATAAAGAAAAGTATTGTGAACATAAAAAAATAGCTTACACCGAGAATTCAGAAACATACGAATTAGAATTCAGAATTGTTACAAAAAGCGGAAAAATCAAAACAATAGCGCATATATGCAAACCAATTTTTGAGGATGGCAAGTATATCGGCAGAATAGCCGATAACCGAGATATTACATTCCAAAAGATGCAGTCTGAAACCATATTAACGGAAAAGATGCGATTTGATTTGTATATGGATAGCATTCGGGATGTGCTATGGGAAGTTGATGAAAATTATTTGATAAAATATGTTTCGCCTGCTTTTGAGAAAATCTTTGGGATACCTAGCAAAGAATTAATTGGCAAATGTGTATTCGAACTATTAAATATTAGGGAAGGAAACGATTTATTCAATTTTTTAATGGATAGACGAAAAGATGTGTTGGAAAAAGGAATTACCGAAAACTCTACTTTCGAAGTACCATACACAGACAAAGAAGGCAAATTAATTTGGTTCGAAGTTAGTTCCCGACCTATGATGAAAAACGATAAACTCGTTGGCTTTGTTGGAATAGCAAGAGATATTACCGCACGGAAAAATTATTTAACAAAGCTGGAAACAATAACAGATATTATAGAAAATAGCATTCTGGAATTCGACATTGCAAACAACACAATTACTTTTAATGAAAAATTTTATAAAATGCTGGGATATAGCCCTGATGAATTCGAAAATAGTTTTGAAAATATAATTGAGCACATTCACATAGACGACAGAGAAAGAGTAGCAAATTCTATTCAAGAGCTCATATCAAATAAAAGCGGAACTTTTAGTCACGAATATAGGATGAAGACAAAAGAAGGAAGTTGGAAGTGGGTGAAATGCAACGGAAAAATAACAGAATGGGATAAAAAGGGCAACCCAACTAAAATCATTGCCGCGCATATAGACATAGACAAAGAAAAGCGATTGCAAGAAGAGAAGCTACTGCTTCTTAGTTCTGCTATTAATGCTACTTCGGAAAGCGTTGTGATAACGGACACGCGCGGCAACATTCAATATGTAAATCCGGCATTTTCTGAACTGACGGGTTATTCGCTGAATGAAGCAATAGGAAAAAATCCAAGAGACCTTGTTAATTCTGGCGAACAGAACAAAGAATTCTACAAAACTATGTGGAGAACAATAGCAAACGGTAAAACCTGGAAAGGAGAAATTATCAATAGGCGTAAAGATGGTTCAAAATATGTAGAATTTTTAACAATAACTCCGGTAAAAAATGACAAAGGAAAAATCATAAATTATGTTGCGATTAAGCGCGATATGACTTACGAAAGAGAGTTAATAAAAGAGCTCAACAAAATAAACACAGAACTACAAGCAATTTATGACAGTTCTCCTGTTCTTATTAGTTTACTGGACACAAGTTCAAGAATTGTATATGCTAACAAAACAACAACAGACTTTCTGGGAATTCCGCTTGAAGAACTGATAAGTAAGAGAGCTTGTGGTTGCTTCGGTTGCATTCACGAAACAGAATCAGATCTGGGCTGTGGATTTGGACCTGATTGCTCTGAATGTAAATTAAACAAAGCAATACAAAAAACACTCGAAACCAGGCAAAGCGTTACCGGTATCGAACACGACGCAATGCTTTTGAAAAATGGACAAATAAATAAGTATACTTTTTTGGCAACAACTTCTTATATTCAATCGGGAAATAGCGGATATGTATTATTGAATTTGCTCGATATTACAGAAAAGAAAATTAATCAGAATTTGCTGGAGCAAAGCTACAAAACGTTCAAAACATATATTCAAGCTGCACCGATGGGGATTGTTTCTATTGATAAAGATGGCAAAATTCGTGGATGCAACCGAGCATTTCAGGAATTACTTAAAACAACAGAAGAAAATCTTTTAGACACAAATATATTCTATTATATTTTCCAGAGGCAAGATTTGTTCAAAGATGCTATCTCTCAATTAACTAAAGAAAGCTGAACAATTGAATTAATTATGCAAGACACAAATGAAAAGATATTTTGGTCAAGAATCTCGGCAGTACCACTAAAAGACGATGAAATTCTATGTTTTATAGAGGATATTGACGACAAAAAAAGAGCAGAAGAGGAGCAGAGAGCGTTATTAGATGCATTACGACTATCGAACCAAAAGATAGAGCAAACACTGCAAGAGAAAGACAATCTAATAAACGAGCTTCAAGATACTCAAAATCAACTACAAGAAACCATAAAAGCAAAGGATAAGTTCTTTTCAATAATTTCACATGATTTGCGAGGACCATTTAGTGGATTTTTGGGTCTTACGGATATGATGGCAAAGGATTTGGAAGATTTGTCCTTGCGAGAACTTCGTAAAATGTCGCAAGCGATATACAAATCGGCAAATTCTGTATATAAATTACTTGATGATTTATTGCAATGGTCTCGATTGCAGCTTGGGAAAATACCTTATAATCCAGAAAAAATTACATTAAAAGAAATAATCAATAATTCTCTTTACACATTGAGAGAACTTGCAACTAACAAAGAAATAAAACTTTTGATAGATGTCCCTGATGATTTTTCAGTTTTTTGCGATAGAAATATGGTAACGGGAGTATTTCGAAATCTTGTAACAAACGGAATAAAGTTCACACACCGTGGGGGATATGTTAAGATTTTCATCAACAAGGTAGAAGAAGATTTTGTTGAAATCGCTGTCGAGGACAATGGGATTGGTATTCCAGATGATATAAAAGACAAATTATTCAGATTAGACACGCAAGTTTCGACAAAAGGAACAGAAAAAGAAACAGGTTCGGGGCTTGGACTTATTTTATGCAAAGAATTTGTTGAAAAACACGGCGGAATTATGTATTTTAACAGTAAGGAGAATGAAGGAACAACATTTTTCTTCACTCTTCCTATTGTTGAAAACACTTGATTTATGAAAAACTTATGGAGAATAGCAACGGCAATATTGACGAGCTTCTTATAAAAATTAGAAATCTCGAAAATGAGCTAAGCAAAGCAAGAAAAATACAGAAAGCATTAATTGAGCGTATCGAAAGAAGTCATTCAATTGATGAAAATGATTATGGATTGTTCGAGACAAATGCTTTGCTTAACGAAATTTTAGAAAAGAAGAATCTGGAATTTCAATCAATTTATTCCGAGCTTTCTCATTTTGCAGAGGAGAAAAAGTCCTACGAAAGAAGCTTAAAAGCAAGCGAAGAGAGATTATATGCCGTTATTAATTCACTTGATGATGTAGTTTGGTCGGCTTCTTTTCCCGAATTAGATTTGCTATTTACTAACCAGAGTATAGAAAAAATCTTTGAATTTCCCGCAGAAGATTTCAGGAAATACCCACAACTATGGCTGGATATAATCCACCCCGAGGATAGAGCAGAATTTGAGCGGAAAATTGAGCTGGCAAAGGACGGTACCCCGCAAGAAATTACATATAGAGTATTTTTGCCAAGCGGCAAAATATGCTGGATTAGAAATCGCTTCCGAATGTCATTTGATGAAGAGGAAAATAGACATAGATTAGACGGAATTGCCTCAGACATCACATATCAAAGAGAAGCGGAATTGAAGCTATTGAGCAGCGAGCGGAAGTTCCGAACACTTGCAGATTACACATACGACTGGGAATACTGGCTCGACCCCGAAAACAGATTTGTGTATATTTCGCCATCCTGCGAACGAATTACGGGATATTTGCCCGATGAATTTATTACCAACCCTGATTTAATTTACAACATAGTTCATCCCGATGATTATGAGTTCTTTTCGGGGGTGATGGATTTTCGGGCAGAAACCCGAACAGTAGAACTCGAATTTCGCATAAAACGCAAGGACGGCGAAATTAGATATATCCAGCATATAAATAGACCAATTTTCGACGAACAAGGCAATTTTCTTGGACGAAGAATTTCGAATCGTGATATTACAGAGAAAAAACTTGCGGAAATTGATTTAAATCGGCAAAAGAAATTAATTGAATCGATATTGGACAATGCTCCAATATTCATCTGGCTGAACGACACCGAAAGCAATACTATTTTCGAAAATATGCTTATGCGAATAAGCACAAGAGATGCAGATGGGTTGTCGTTTACAGAAGAGGAGCTAAAACAATTGCAAGAAACCGACCGTCAGGCAATCAATTCGAACACACCGATTGAATTTGTCGAGGAGGTTACTTTCAATGATGGGACAAAGCACTACCTGCAAATAGTAAAATCACGAATGACGGACGAAGAAGGGAAAATTATCGGTGTGCTTGGTCTTGCTCTGGACATAACAGAAAGCAAATTAGCAAACGAAGCATTGCGCGAAAGCGAGGCACGCAACCGTGCATTGCTCGATTCGTCGCCCGACCTTGTGTTTATTCTTTCGCGAGAGGGAAGATTTATCGATTATCATACTTCAAACCCCGAGCAATTGCTTATTCCACCAAGGTTCTTTATCGGGAAAAAAATTAGTGAGGTGCTAAGCGAAGAAATTGCCAATAATCTAAACTATTATCTTGAAAAAGCCATAAAAACAGATGAATTGCAACACTACGAGTTCGATATTAATTACAGAAATGTGTATAAATACTACGAAGTGAGGATAAGCCCATTCGGGAACAATTTAGTAATGGCAATTGTACGCGACATTACTGAGAATAAGTTAGCGGAAAAGAAGTTAGAAGGAATGTATCGATTAAACTCTATAATAAATGAGCTTTCGTCGGTATTAATTCAATCAACAACAGAAAATTTGCATAATGGGATTGTGTTTGCACTCGAAATTTTGGGTCGATTTTCTGAAGCAGATAGAGTATATATTTTTTCATTACACGAGTCGAGCCAACATATCGAGAATACCTATAGCTGGATATCGGAAAATGTTCCAAAGGAGATAGAAAAAATTAGTTTAATAAGGTATCGAACAATACAACGCTGGATAGAGCTTTTTAAGAACAATGATTTTGTTCAGATTAAGAGAGTCGCGAATTTACCAGATGATTTAGAAGAAAAAGCAATCCTGTTGGAGATTAAAATAGTTTCTTTGCTCAGTGTTCCCATGTTTTATGGGAATGAATTAATAGGCTTTATTGTATTTGATACTTTGACTGAAGAACGAGAATGGGATTATGATACAGTGTCTCTTTTCAGGCTTGCGGCAGAGATAATTGCAGGTGCAATAGCAAGGAATAAATTTGAGCTTGAAATTATCAAACAAAAGCAAATAGCAGACCAAGCTAATCGTGCAAAGTCGGAATTTTTGGCAAATATGAGCCACGAAATTCGGACACCGATGAATGCAATATTAGGTTTTTCGGATATAATGCTGAAATCTATTAGGGAGCAACCGTTTCGGGGCTATCTTGAAACAATTCAGAAAAGTGGCAGAACGCTTCTTGCCTTAATCAACGACATACTTGATTTATCAAAAATCGAGGCAGGGCGAATCGAACTTCAACCCGAACCCGTTAATATCGCAGAAACTCTAAACGATATATATCAGATTTTCTTCGAGCAGGCAAACCAGCGAAAGTTAGAATTCAAGCTCGAAATGCAGGAAAATCCACCTGATAATCTATTCCTTGATGAGGTAAGAATTCTGCAGGTGCTGATTAATTTAGTAGGGAACGCAATCAAATTCACAAAAGAAGGTGGTGTGTATATATCACTTACTCACCAGAAAGTGGATAATCAGCATTACAATTTGAAAATAGACGTAAAAGACACGGGAATTGGAATTGCACCAGAGGACAAAGATTTAATTTTCGAATCGTTTCGTCAGGCAAGCACTGTTAGTGTGAAGCACTTTGGTGGCACAGGACTTGGGCTTGCAATATCGAGCCGCTTGGTGAGAATGATGGGTGGGGAAATCACGGTAGAGAGCGAGCTTGGGAGGGGTTCTACATTCACTGTTTATCTATACAACGTTCAGCGACTTGATGAAATCAAAAAGGCGAGCGAACAAATTGACTGGTCGAACAAAATTGTTGACTTCAAAGGGGCAAAGCTTCTAATTGTTGATGACATACAGCAAAATATAGATATTGTTCGGGCATATCTTGAAGACACAAATATTAATATTTTGGAGGCGAATAGTGGGCGAAAAGCAATTGAATTGCTTCGCACTATTCAGCCAAATATTATAATGATGGATTTGCGAATGCCCGAAATGAGTGGCTACCAGACGCGAAATATTATTCGCGACGAGCTTGGGTTGAAGAACATACCTATTATTGCGTTTACAGCGTCATCGATGAAAGAAGATGAGGTAAGAATTAATAATATCTTCAATGGATTTCTGCGTAAACCAGCCAACCGCAATGAAATTATCTCCGAACTTGTGCGGCATCTTGATTTCATTGCAAGCGATAAAGAAGACGAACAAGCAGAAGTAATTGCTGAAAGTAGTATTAATGAATTATTAAATTCAATTAATTCGGATATTTTAAAAGAATTTTCTAATTTATTTGCAAATCAAATTGAAAATTTAGTGAAATATACTGATTTGCAGGAAGCCGAAGATTTTATAAATAGATTAAGACAATTTGCTGAAACAAACAATAATGAAAAATTAATTAACGTTTACAATGTTTTGAATAGCTATTTTGAAAATTTCGAAATTGAAAAACTATCGAAAGCATTCAGCGAAATTCAAAACAAAATTAAATAGATTGGTGAGAGTATGGATAATTCTTCGCAGAATACGAAAAAGAACACAATACTTGTGGTGGACGACCAGCCGCAGAATATTCGTTTAATAGGGACTTTATTGCGAGAACATTATAATTTGCTAATTGCAGATAACGGACCGAAAGCGATAGAAACAGCTCTTGGCAAAATGCCAGATTTAATTCTCCTGGATATAATGATGCCCGAAATGTCGGGGTTTGAGGTATGCGAAGCATTAAAAAATGATAAGAGAACTCGTGAAATACCGATAATTTTCCTTACTGCAAAGACGGAGACCGAAGACTTATTGAAAGCTTTTGAAATTGGTGGCGTCGACTACGTTACAAAGCCTTTCAATGCACTTGAAGTGATGGCAAGAATCAAAACACACCTCGAACTGAAAAACTCAAAAGATACGATAAAGCAGCAATACAGCGAGTTAATCAAAAAAAACGAGCAGCTTACCAAAGCATATAGCGATTTAGAACATCAAGCTCAGAATTTGAATAAATTATATCTTCAACTTATTCAAAATGAGACTTTCTTGCGGAAAAGCAATGAAGAACTGCAAAAACTCAATGAAATGAAGGATAAATTCTTCTCTATTGTTTCGCACGATTTGAGAAGCCCCTTTGCGGGGATATTGACAATGACAGACATATTAAATCACCACATTGATGAATTTAGCAAAGACGAGCTGGTTGATATGCTTCGTTCGCTGAATAAAACTGCACAGCAAACATATAAGTTCATTGAGGATTTGCTCGAATGGTCGCGCTCGCAAATGGGAAGAATTCAGATGAACATAGAGAAAGAAGATTTATCCTCAATAATTGCGGGGACTTTATTAACACTAAATCAGCAAGCAGAATTGAAAAATATTACAATTGAAAATAATGTTCCAATTGGCACTTACGCATTTTTCGACAACAATATGATGGCGACAATAGTGAGAAACCTTATTTCCAATGCAATAAAATTCACTCACAAGGGTGGGAAAGTTTCACTTAATTCGGAGCAAACAACAATTCAGGGCAAGCCGTTCGTTCGCTTATCTGTTTCAGACACAGGGGTTGGAATGAACGAAGATAAAATATCGCAGCTATTTTCGCTCGAAAAGGTTCAATCGACACCAGGCACTGAAAAAGAAAAAGGCACGGGTTTAGGTATTGTCATTTGCCGTGATTTTATCGAAAAGATGGGCGGGAAAATTTCAGTCGAGAGCAAGTTGAATGAAGGCACCACCTTTTATGTGGATATTCCAGCAGAGGATTAATTTATAAATGCAAGGCAACCAAAATAAAGAGATTTCTCAATCAATTGCTGAACTACAACAAAAATTGAAGCAATCGGAGAAGATTATTGCCGCCCTAATGTATAGAGTAGAGAAATCCTCTCTTGCTTATGATAGCGACTTTTCGTATTTCGAGAGCGTTGCAATTCTAAACGAGACTATTGATAAAACACAGGAAAAAATCGACAAAATAACCCAAAAATTATACGAAAAAGAATCTGAGTTAGAGAAAATCGAGAAAGAGCTACGCTCGAAAGAGGAACATCTGAATGAAATCTTATATTTTATCGATGATATTGTGTGGTCTGTCTCGTATCCGATTATAAAGATGCTGTATGTAAACAAGGCTGTCGAAAAAGTATATGGCGTTGAAATAGAGAATTTAAGCAATATGCCGAATTTATGGTTTGGGCTAATTCACCCCGACGATAGGAATATTTTTTTCAACGCAATTGCAAGATTGGAGGACACACCACAAGTTGAAGTAGTTTATAGGATAAATAGGATTGATGGTCAAATCAGATATATTTTAGATAAATTAACAAGAAAAATCGACAAAAACGGAATAATTTACCAAATTGATGGAATTGCTCGCGACATTACTGATTTGAAATTAGCACAGATGCAAACTGAAATAAGTATGCAGCAATATCAGATGATTTTCGAATCGGTGGTGGAAGGAATTATCATACTCGACATAAACGCAACAGTTGTAGCTATAAATCAGAGCGCTTGCAAAATGTTCGGGTATAGTAAAAGTGAATTAATTGGCAGGAAAGCTGAATTATTGTTGAGCAGTGAACTGTTAGAAAAATTATTTGATAATTATTCAACAAACATATTAAACTATGATTTTTTCACTGAGTCTAACGAGAGAAAAAAAGATGGTAAAGAATTCACTATTGAACTCTTTTCAAGAAAATTCAGACTTAATCAGGAAAATTTCATTATTTGCTCTTTAATTAACATTACGAAGCGAAAGGAAACGCAAAGGACTTTGCAGCAGAAGCAAGATGCTCTTGCTCGTTCGGAGCAAACACTCAACGCAATATTGAACAACACACGGCAATCATTTGTCCTGATTGACACAAATTATAATATTATCGCATACAATACAAGTTTTGAAAAAGATATCAAGAAATTTTTCGGTTATGAGTTAGATATAAGAAAAAAAATCTACGAAATATGTCCCGCACATCTGAAAGATTTGTTATTTGAGAAGTTGATAAAGGCATTTGCAGGCGAAAATTCGCAAGTGGAATTAGAAATTCCAGCAACTGATGGACATTTCGAAAAATTTATTTTTTTCATAGACCCCGTAAAACAAGAAGGGGGAAAAATCGAATCAGTTGTTGTAAGTTCAATTAACTTAACTCACTTATTCAACAATACCAATTAGATTATTTTCATAATTATTTCTAATTACATTAAAATATATTAACATATTTTTAATTATGTATTAATTTATTAATAATTATATTGAGAAAATAATATTCTAAGTCCTAAAAATGAAAATTCAGAAAGGACATACAAATAAATCAAATAAAACCCTTCGAAAAAACATTGAAGGTGATGACAATAATATATTTTCCTCAAATAATTCTGCAGAGGTTCATTTATCTTTAGATGATTTGCCTGTTGGAATATACAAGTCGAAGCCAGATGGAACAATAATTTATGCTAACAAAGCGCTGGTAAAACTTGCAGGATATGAATCGTTTGAAGAACTAAGCAAAGTTAATGCTTTTAGCCTTTATGCTGTCCCTGAGCTGAGAGTAGCGCAAACTGCTCAATTCGGGACAACCGATATGATTGCAGAAGAATATAGGTTTGTTCGCAAAGATGGGTCGATTATATGGGTTAGAGATATAGGTAAGAAGGTGCTTGATGAAGATGGAGAATTGTATTACGAAGGCACAATTGAAGACATAACAGAGCGAAAAATTGCCGAAATGCGTCTTCGTGAAAGCGAAGAAAAGTACCGTGAACTCATAGAAAAAATGGAGGAGGGATTGGCTCTGCACGAAATTATTCTGGACGACAAGGGCAATCCCGTTGATTATGTATTTCTTGATGTAAATTCTGCTTTCGAAAGGCTCACAGGTTTGAAAAAGGAAAAGATTATTGGCAAGCGAGTGAAAGAAGTGCTTCCCGACACTGAATTTTACTGGATAGAGAAGTACGGTGATGTAGCACTTAATTCGACAGTGGAAAAATTTACAAACTACTCCCAGGAATTAGATAAATACTTCAAGGTAATTGCTTTTTCGCCGCGCAGGTTGCAGTTTGCAACTCTTATTGAAGATGTAACAGAAAAGATGATTATAGAGAACGCATTGCAGGAAAGTGAGCTTCGTTTACGTACATTGATTAATACTATTCCTGATATAATCACTTTCAAAGATGGCGAAGGTCGCTGGATAATTACAAATGATTTTAATTTGAAGCTTTTCGGATTAGAAAACGTCGATTACAGAGGAAAAACTGATGCCGAGCTTGCCAAGTATACGACATTCTATGAAGAAGCACTTGAATTTTGTATACACTCCGATGAATTAGCCTGGCAAGCGGGCAAACCCTCGCGTGGAGACGAAATAATACCCACGCCCGACGGTGGAAATAGAATTTTTGATGTTATTAAAATTCCAATTATCGAAAATGGTGAACGAAAAGGATTGGTAGTTGTAGGACGCGATATCACCGAGAAGAAAGAATTCGAGCAAATGCTCAGCGAAACAAACGAACGCTACAAAATGATTTCAGAAATGATTACCGACTATGTTTATTTAGTAAAGGGCTATCCCGGCGACAAAATTGATGTATTATGGTTGCTGGGTGGATTTGAAAAAATTACCGGCTATAAATTAAATCATTATAAAGAAGCATACGAAACAATATTAAAGATTATTCACCCCGAAGACTTCAAGAAATTTAATGAAGACTATATACCTCGATTACGTAATTTAGAGGAAATTAAAGCTGAATATAGAATAATGAGTAAATCCGGCGAAACACGCTGGATATTAGACCACATTAAACCTTTTGTGAAGCCTGACGAACCGGATGTAATCTATCAAATAGGTGCAGTAACAGACATCACTGAGAAGAAAAAATACGAAAACGAAATACTCGAAAGTCGCGAAAAACTGAAAGAAATAATAGACCAGAAGGATAGGCTGTTCTCTATTATTGCTCACGATCTGAAAGGACCTATTTCTGCATTTGTCGGTATGTCTAAAATGTTCTCTGAGAACCTAAACGAACTGACGCTAACTGAGTTGCAAGAATACACAGAGAATATGCATAAATCTGCTTCTCATATTCTTGAATTGCTCGAAAACCTGCTTGAATGGTCGCGAGTGCAAAGAGGAAAGAAGCAGTTCAATCCCGAGCGGCTAAACATTCGCTTAGTACTGAAAAACGTTGCAGATTTGCTGATAAATAGTTATAAATTGAAAGAAGTCGCTTTGAATTTGGAAATCGAAAATGATGCGTATGTTTTTGCAGATTTACAGATGCTAAATACAATATTCCGCAACTTGATATCGAATGCACTCAAATTTTCGTTCCGAGGCGAAAAAGTTGAAGTAAGACTATCAGAGTTCGAGAATAAATATATTGTTTCAATCAAAGATTATGGAATTGGAATGGATGACGAGCTCAAAAGCAAGTTGTTCAATCCTGCCGAAAAAGTGTCTCGCACAGGGACAGAGGAAGAATCGAGCACGGGCTTGGGGCTGCTGCTTTGCAAGGAATTTATTGATTACCACAAGGGACGCATCTGGGTGGAAAGCCAACCGAACTTAGGTTCCACTTTTTTTGTAGAGCTTGAAAAAGCAGAATGAAATTGTTTCAAACTTTGTTCGTCATTGCTCAATATTACTGTATAATTTATTAATAGGAAGAATATGAATGACCAATTAGTGCCAATTGTAATCGAACAAACAAGTCGTGGCGAACGTTCTTATGATATTTATTCAAGGCTGCTCAAAGACAGGATTATTTTTCTTGGCGGACCAATCGATGACCACATTTCTGAGCTTGTGATAGCGCAATTGCTTTTCCTTGCAAGCGAAGACCCCAAAAAAGACATTCATTTATATATTAATTCACCGGGCGGAAGCGTCAGTGCTGGTCTTGCAATATACGACACTATGCAATATATAAAGCCGGATATAACAACAATCGCAATTGGGATGTGTGCGTCTATGGCTCAGGTGCTTCTATGCGCCGGGACAAAAGGCAAACGCTATGCTCTGCCAAATTCTCGCATTTTAATGCATCAGCCATCAGGCGGGACGCAAGGTCAATCGGTGGACATTGAAATTTACACTCGTGAGATTATCCGAATGCGCGATAATTTGTATAACATTATAGCCAAACACACGGGCAAAGATGTCGAAAAAATCCGCAAAGATGCTGACCGCGATTATTATATGACGCCCGAAGAAGCTCTCGAATACGGAATAATAGACAAAATCTTGATGCCAAACAAAGATGGCGAGCAAAACGAAGAAGAAAAATAAGATAATTGTTTGATATAAAGTATTAGAACCTTCGGAAGGGCGGACACCTTCGGAAGGTTTATTAATAAGCGGTAGCATAGACATTCTTGTCTGTGCAATACAAAAGCAGTGAAATTGAATTTCGTTTTATCAGATTGTTGCTAATTTACCAAACTTTGAACCTTCGGAAGGTTTGAAACCTTCCGAAGGTTTTTTATTATACAGCGGTAGCATTGACATTCCTATCTGTGCAATACAAAAGCAGTGAAATTGAATTTCGTTTTATCAGGCTCTTTCTAATTTCCCAAGCTTAGAACCTTACGAAGGTTTAAAACCTTCGGAAGGTTTATTATTAAGCAATAGCATAGACATTCTTCTAAAAGAAAATTTATATATTTTTTGGTAGAATGATTTTTTTAATTAAATTTGTAGTTGTAAACAAAATAACGTAAGTTATTTAGTTTAAACTAAATACGAAATTTTGTAAAACTAATTCTACTTAATTAGGAGGATATTAAAATGGCAATGTTCATTAACGACGAATGCATCTCCTGCGGTGCTTGCGAACCAGAATGCCCTGTTCAAGCCATATATGAAGGCGACGAGCATACAATGATTGACCCCGATAAGTGCGTTGAATGCGTTGGTCATTTCGACGAACCACAATGCGTAAATGTTTGCCCCGTTGATGCAATTCACAAACTCCAATAATAGGCAGGTTTTTGTTATAAAGAGACGCAGATGCTGCGTCTCTTTTTTTTATTGCTAAGTAATAAACACAAGTTCTCTCATTTTTTCTTGCATTTGAACAAATTCGTTTATATTTTTATACTTTAAATTCATACGAGAAAGTCTAAAATGAAAAAAAGCCTGATATTATTATTCTGGATTTCTGTAATCGTCTCATCTTGCGGCAATCCATTTAAAGAAGGCGTGTTCAACGCGGGGGGAAGTTTCACTCGCTCGAATGACTATTCAAACTACAAAAAATTTTCCATAAACGTTCTGGAAGCAAAGAGGTTCGACGGTCGGTCGGACACGTCTTTGACAGCAGGAAGCCAGATTGAACCGCTTGTTGTTGGCAACAATGATTATTATCTGATTAGCGCCGACGGAACAATTTCATTTATCTCGAAAGATATTCTGAAATCTACTTTTATGGTGCCCGATAGCACACCGGTTTCGACCCGCCCCGCTGCCGACCACGAACAAAACATATATTTTGTTTCGCTAAAACCGATATTGTATTCATTCAACAATCACGGGGAAAAACGCTGGGAATACAAGTTTTCTGATGAATTCGACCCGTTCGAAATGTTTTCTGATGTGCTTGCGACCAATGACGGAGTACTAATAGGCACAACAAGCGGGAAATTGATTAAAGTGTCGTTCGATGGGAAATTGATATTTCAAAAACAGTATAATACAGCGATTTCGAGGGCTTTTGCTGCGGACGAAAACGGAAACATATATTTTGTGCTGACAAAAAACACATTCGGCGATACAGATAATTTAGTAAAAATAGATAAAAATGGAAAAGAGCTTTACAACAAACCGATTGATTTTGTAAGAATAATCAGAAATCCGGTTGTAAGCGGCGACAACGTTTATCTTATCGGTTTTATGCAAAATGCGGATAAAAGCGGTTCGCTGCTAATTTGCTTCGATAAGCGAGGGTTCGAGAAATGGAGGCAGGAGCTTCCAGTATTTCCAAGATATTTATCGGCAAACGAGCAAAATGCTTATGTAATCGGCTATAATACAGGTGTTGGCGAAACAATGAGCGGCGTATTTTCGTTTAGTCGGACGGGCAAGCAAAATTGGAGAATTTTCCTTTCTATTTCTGCTACCTCTCCCCTAATTGTTGGCAAGGCAAAATCAGCAGTTGTCGGGACAAATCCGAACGGCGCAGGAATATTTTTCCTTGATAACGACAATGGTAGATTGATTGAGGACCGCTCGCTGAACGAAATCGATACTTTCTACACTGTGCCTGCTGTTACGGGCGATGGTAGCATAATTTTTGCGATGTCGGCACGTCGCGGAATTGTTCGTCTTACCGATACCGCACTGAACAAAATACTTCCCTGGTAATTGGAGCTTTGAAATGATTAACACAATAGTTCTGCGTGACCCACAAGATTTAGAAAATTTGTATCCATTTTCTATTTTGCACCCTTCGTACGAATTTTTTTGCGGTTGCCTGAAAAATTATGAACGATGGAAATTGCTCTTGCCTGATGTTTCGTTTGCTTATGAAAGCGATGAATTGCGAAAGTCGTCTTTTTTAGAGCGTAATAAGTTAGCAAATCCCGAGTTTGACAAAAATGTATTGTTCATTGATGGGAATATAATTCCCGACTTCGCGCTAATTGAAGAAATAAAGTTTGCAGTTTCGGCAAATCACTCAAAGGATATTTCATTCAGTAGCAAAGGCAAAATAGTTGCCGAATTCAAACAATTCTCGGATAAAGAAAGCGAAAAAATCAATGTAGAAATAGAAGCAAAAACAATAAACTATATCTGGGAAATTATTGATATAAATGGCAATCAAATAAACAATGATTTACTATTGATTAAAGGGCGACTTCAACAGATAAAAAACATTACAAACCCATATTCTGGCACTCATCTGATAGGAAGCGAGATTTATGTAGGTCGGGATGTAGAAATTATGCCTGGAGTGGTTCTGGACGCCAGCAAAGGCGCAATCATCATAGACGACGAAGCAAAAGTTATGGCAAATAGCGTAATTTTTGGTCCGGCATACATCGGGAAAAAAACGCTTATCAAAGCAATAGCAAAAATATATGAAAATTGCTCGTTTGGCGAATACTGTAAAGTGGGCGGCGAACTCGAAGCAGTAGTATTTCAAGGATATTCCAACAAGCAACACGAAGGATTTTTAGGTCACTCGTTTGTTGGCGAATGGGTGAATTTCGGTGCGGACACAAACAATTCTGACCTAAAAAACACATATTCAAATATTGTTATGAGGTTGCCGGGAAAGCGTGTGCCGACAGACAAAATGTTCATAGGGCTAATGGCGGGCGACCACACCAAAACAGCAATCAACACGCAATTTACAACTGGAACCACCTGCGGAATACATTGCAATTTGTTTCATTCGGGATTTTTCCCAAGCCAGATACCGTCATTCACCTGGGGCGGCGGCGAAGGAAGCAAAACTCACACATTCGAGCAAGCCATCGAAACTGCGCAAGCAATGATGAAGCGGCGAGGGAAATCGCTTAATGAATTCGAAATTGCATTGATGAAAGCAGAATACGAACGAGTTAGTTCGTAGCAACTTTGCGTTTAAAATACTTCGAAATGTTCAGAAATTCCAGAGTTTCGTAGCTGGTGCGCAAGGTTAGCAAAATTCCGACAATACCGATAATAATATTACCTGCCCACATAGCAAGCCAGGGTTCGATAAAACCGCGGTCGGCTAATTTCTCGCCGCCGATAAGGCAAGCCCAGTAGAAAATGTAGAAGCCAAGACTAATCGAGGCACTAATCCCAAAATTCCCACGGCGAGCAATAATTCCCAGCGGGCAACCAACGAATACAAACACAAAGCAAGCAAACGGTATTGCGTATTTTTTGTAAATTTCGACAAGGTATTGATTAGCTCGCAAAGTGTAGTCCCTTTCGGCGTAAGAATTAGAGCGAACAGTTGTTTCGAGAAAGCTCAGTCTTTGAGTGATGCGGCTGGTGCGAGCTTGCCAGGAAGTATCTATATAAGCAAAATCGCTGGAAACAACTCGCGATTCATCTGTTTCCAGTGGAGTTTTGCTATGGAGAATGTAGTCAAGATGTGCATTAATTGTTTTTGATTTATTATTGCGAGCAATTTCAACGTATTTCATTGATTCATTTACAATTTGCTGCATATCGCTAATTCGCATTTCACGGTCGCCGCGTGCAGTGCCATCAATATCCGAACGCTGGAAAGAAAAACCGCTTGCGTTCATCATAATCTGGTAATCAACAAACTCGACTATTTTATAGTTGCTTGCTCTACCAGATTGGAGCTGATGAATTTCGCCATTGCGAAGTTTCAAAATCAATTTGCTATAATCGGGTGTGAAATTCAAAGTTCCAGTATCAGCAGAAATAATGTTGCGGGAAGCCATTCCCGTTAAATCGTAAATAGTAACGCCACGCAAAAGCCCCGTCAAAGAATCAACCTTGCGAGCAATAATAGTGTAGCCCTCGATTTCGGTGGAAAACTGCCCCGATTCTAATATAAATGTCGGTTTAGTTCGAGTAATATCGCCCATAAGAGTTTTTGCGCGCAGGTTAGTTTCGGGAAGAATTCTATCGTTGAACCAGAAAAGCGCAAGAGTAAGAAAGGCTGAAACGACAATAATTGGGGTCATCATTCTAATGAGGCTGCCGCCACTTGCTTTGATTATTGTAATTTCGTGGTTCGAAGACAAATTGCCGAATGCCATCAAGGTCGAGAAAAGCACGCCCATCGGAGCAGCAAGCACCACCATCCAAGCAATATTATACGCGATAAGTTGCAGAATCACCCAAACGTCTATTCCTTTGCCGACAAGCCTATCGAGATACTTCATCAAAAATTGCATCAGAAAAAGAAAAATTACAGTGCAAAAACCAAACAAAAATGGTGCAATGTGAGCGCGTAGTAGATATCTATCGAATATTTTGAACATTTGCTTTCTCTAATTTTTTCAATAATCGTAAAGTAATCTCATCGCAAATATAATAACCTTTTGGCGTTAGTTTTAGTGTTTTATTTTCGAATGTTGCAAAATCCGAAGCGACCAGCACCTCAATTTCGTTGCAAAGAATTGCTAATAAATCAACACCAAATTCTGCAGCAAAATCTTCAAATTTCAAGCCAAGATAGCGAAGTGAGAGATAAACACGCTCGGTTAGGCGTTCTTCTGATGATAATTTCTCGGAATATTCTTCGGGACGAAGTCCCTTGCCCAAAAATGCGAAATATTTTGCGACATTCGAAACATTTTTATAGCGAGAACCCGCAATCATACCAACCGAAGACGCACCGAAAGCAAGAGTGTCCGAGCAAGTCCAGTATTTTATGTTGTGGCGACAGCGAAACCCCGAACGAGCAAAGTTCGAAATTTCGTAGTGTTCGTAGCCACGCAAGCGAAGGAAATCGCTGATTTGCAGGTAATAGTCGGCACTTTCTTCGTCAGCAATTGGGCTAACTTTGCCCGCAAGCAAATCCTCGAATAGCGGTGTGCCTTCCTCGTAAATCAAAGCATAGCAGGAAATATGTGGCAAATCAAGTGCAATCGCTTGCGAAAGCGACTTGTTGATATTATCAAAAGTTTGCTCGGGAAGCCCGAAAATCAGGTCGATTGAGAGATTGTTGAAGTATTTTCGTGCAGCTTCGATTGTTGCAATGGCTTCGCTTGCAGAGTGCAGTCGCTGCAAAAACCGAAGTTCATCATCAAGAAAAGATTGCACCCCGATGCTAATTCGATTTATTCCAAGTGCGGCATAATCGGGAAAATGTTTCGCATCGCTTGCGGCAGGATTGCATTCGAGCGTTATTTCCGCATTGGAAGTAATATCGAAATATTTATCAATTGTAGCGATAATTTTTTCAATATAACGAGGGTTAATTAGCGACGGAGTGCCGCCGCCGATAAAAATTGTGTCGATTTTGTTGGTCTCAATCTTGGATTGTTCGGCAAGAGTTTGGCACCGAAGTTCTATCTCTTTCAGCAAGTAATTGATGTAATCGGGTATTTCTTTCAGATTGGTGATTGAATAAAAATCGCAGTAATGGCATTTTCTTTTGCAAAATGGGAAGTGAATATATACGCCAATAGGTGGCACCTTACTGAACCGTAATGTTGTTTTTAATTTTCTCGAACTTTTTCGGTCCAATGCCTTTGACGTTCATAATTTCTTCAATTGAGTTGAATTTTTTGTTGTTGCGGTATTCGATAATCGCAAGGGCTGTTTTCTCGCCGATGCCGGGAAGTTGCATAAGCTGCACTTTCGAAGCAGTATTGATATTGAAAATTCCGCTAAATTCCGATTTTTTCGAAGGTCTGTTCGGGCGTGGGAAAAATGTTTCTTTTGGCTTTAGGGTATCAGCAGAAGCAAGCAAAGGATTTGGATTGTTGCGGAAATCAGTGCTAATGAAGGTGGAACGTTCCACCTTCATAGCACTTACGGTCGCGGAATTATATTCATCATTTGAGATAAAAATTTCATTTGCATTGAGCGATTTCAAGGCAAATCCCAAAAATCCAAAACCAAAAATGAAGAGAATAGCATAAATCTCATTTTTGGTCATACTTGTGTGCGTCTGAATTTTCGCTATTAAATTAGCCCAGAACATAATTTAGAGCAAACCTTTCTCTTTTTTTTCGACAAAGAGGTCAAAACGTTCGATACATTCTTGCTTTCCAAGCACTTCCATTGTTTCGAACATACCAGCACCGACAGATTTTCCGGTAATCATCACGCGAATTGGATGAATAACATCTTTTAGTTTAACAGAACGACTTTCGACATATTTCATTGTTTCGTCGTGAAGATGCTTGTGTTCCCATACTTCAACGGAACGGAAGATGTCAATCAAAGGTTTGATAAGTTCAAGAGTGGTGTCCTTCCAGTGCTTTTGCAAATAATCGGGGTCGTAGTTTTTGGGTTTATCGAACATATAGTCGCCGAAAGTAAGCACATCGCGGAGAATATCGATTCTTTCGCGAAGAAGAACAATAACTTTCTCGATATAATCATCACTGAATTTACTGAGCATTTCGTCGGACATATAGGGTTTCAGTCGGCGAACAAGTTCGGCGGGTTCGAAAGCACGCAGATATTGGGAATTCATCCAGTCAAGTTTTTGTGTGTCGAAGACTGCACCGGCTTTATTAACTTTTTCGAGCGAGAAAGTTGCGATGAGTTCGTCCATAGAGAAGATTTCGCGGTCTGCGGTGGGGTTCCAGCCAAGCAGAGCGATAAAATTGACGAAAGCTTCTTTGAAATAGCCGCGTTCGACGAAATCTTCGACAGCAACAGACCCCTGGCGCTTGCTGAGTTTAGTTTTGTCCTTGTTCAGTAGCAAAGGCAAATGAGCAAATTGTGGGCGTTCCCAGCCGAAAGCATCGTAAAGCAGAACGTGCTTCGGGGTGGAAGGCAGCCATTCTTCGCCGCGGATAACGTGTGTAATTTTCATTAAATGGTCGTCGACAACATTAGCAAGGTGGTAGGTCGGGAAGCCATCGGATTTAAGCAAAATCTGGTCGTCGACGTCCTTGCCCGAGACAACCACTTCACCGCGAATTAGGTCGCTGAAACGAATTTCGCCCGTTATTGGCACTTTCATTCTAATAACGTAGGGGGCGCCGCTATCAATCAGACGTTGTGTTTCTTCCTGTCCGAGTGTGAATTGATTGCGCATAGTGGAACGGTCGTATTTTGGTGCAATGCCGGCTTTTTGCTGGCGCTCGCGCATAGCATCGAGTTCTTCCGGTGTATCGAAAGCATAGTATGCAGCACCACGTTCTAAAAGTTCCATTGCATACTTGCGATATAAATCGAAGCGTTCAGATTGGACGTAGGGACCATACGGACCGCCGACTTCGGGGCTTTCGTCGAATTCGATGCCCGCCCAGCGAAGCGATTTTATTAAATTTTCCTGTGCATTTTCGACGAAACGAGTTCTATCGGTATCTTCTATTCTCAATACGCATTGCCCACCGTGATGACGAGCAAAAAGGTAGTTGTAAAGTGCTGTCCGCAACCCACCAACGTGAAGGTAACCGGTTGGGGAAGGTGCAAATCTTACTCTAACGCTCATTATCCATTCCGTAATTAATTCAAAAATAGCAATTTAAAAGAAGTGCAAATTAATAAATCTATGAAAATTAATCAATTGATATATTCAACGAACTATGCAGTAAAAAAGAAAAATAATGATTATTTTTAAGAATGGAACCAATTGAAGTTTTGCAAAAATATTTCGGATATAAATCATTTCGGTCGGGGCAAGAGGAAATAATCAAGTCTATTCTTGCGGGGAACGACACACTTGCAATTATGCCGACAGGTGGCGGGAAATCAATTTGCTACCAGATACCGGCGCTTATGCTCGATGGCACTGCAATTGTGGTTTCGCCGCTTATTGCTTTGATGAAAGACCAGGTGGATGCACTAATTGCTCGTGGAATAGCGGCAACCTTCATAAATAGTTCGCTTCCATTCGAGGAATTGCAAGAGAGGATGCGAAACACTCTTCTCGGACAATACAAGATAGTCTATATTGCCCCCGAGCGATTGGAAAACGACTTTTTCAAAAGATTGCTTGCTCATATTAAAATCTCGTTTCTTGCGGTGGACGAAGCACACTGCATATCCGAGTGGGGACACGACTTCCGCCCCGCTTACCTGAATATTTCCAAAGCGCTGGAAAATCTGGATATACGCCCAATTTCGGCTTTCACTGCAACAGCGGGTGTCGAAGTGCAGGAAGACATAGTGCGATATTTGCGAATGAGGAATGTAAGAAAATTCGTTAAAGGGTTCGACCGACCGAATTTATCTTATCATACAATCGAGACAAATCAGAAAATTGAGAAAATCTCGGAAATACTTAAATCGACGCCGAAAGGTTCGACGATTATCTATTGCGGTTCACGGAATAGAGTGGAAGAAATTGCCAGGCAGCTGGAAAGTTTGCGTTTTCAGTGTGTGGCATATCACGCGGGAATGCCCACAGAGCAAAGGACAAACTCACAAAATTTGTTTTTATCGGGCGAGTACCCAGTTATTGTTGCAACAAACGCGTTTGGAATGGGCATAGACAAGCCCGATGTGAGAAACGTGGTTCACTGCGACTACACAGGCACTTTGGAAGCATATTACCAGGAGGCGGGACGAGCCGGTCGCGACGGACTTCCTGCGAGTTGCTACTTGCTGCACAACAATCAAGATATTGCATTGCAGGAATTCTTTATATCGAACCGCTACCCCGAGCAAGAGGACTTTGAAAGGGTTTTCATCACACTAATCAGCTGCGCAGACCAGAGCAAGCGAGTTGCCCTGCCAGTTGCGGAATTGGCAAATCAGGCTGCAATTAGCGAAGGTCGTTTTGCCTCGTCGCTCGAAATATTGGAAAGGGCGGGAATAATTGAATTATCACGCCGAAATGTGGCTGCACAAATTAAGTTTCTTGCTACAACGGAAGAAGTGCGAAATTTTCTGCAAAACACTACCCAGGAGCGTCGAGACGCACTTACAGCGATATTGAAGCAAGTTTCGGCTGAGGCATTTCGCCGTCCTGTGGAATTGGACGTTGGGCAGATAATGGTAAAGTTTAATATTCATCAGAAAATACTCGAAGACACTTTGAAAACACTGTCAATTCTGCGTTTCATAGAATACGAAAATGGTTCGCTTGCGGGCGAAATTAAATTATTGGAAACTTCCAAAGCAGTATTAGCAAGCAAGATTAACTATGAGGAAATACAAGAGAGACGCAAAATTGCTATTTCGAAGCTGAACAATGTAATAAACTATGCTTATACAACAAATTGCAAGCGGAATTACATACTTGATTATTTTCGGGACGATAGCTACACTTCAATTTGCGGGCGATGCTCTTCCTGCAGAAGCAAAAGCAGCACAAGAGCAACATTGCAGAAGCGTGAGTTGATTTTGAAAACGTTGCTTAATGCAGTTCATCAAATTAACAATAAATTTGGGAAAACGGTTTTTATTCAGTTGCTACAAGGCAAAAGCAACGTTAAAATAAGGAAATACCAGTTAAATGAGATGGAACTATTTGGTGCGTTGAGTGAATTTTCGGAGTATGATATTAAGTATGTGATAGACAATGCGATTTCGCGGCGGTTGTTACAAGTTTCGTCGGGAATGTATCCCATATTGAGCATAACACCCGAAGGATTGCAACATATTGGCAAAGCGTTCGCCGAACCTGCTTCGGACAATGAATTGATTGAAAAATTGAAAGCAGTGCGGCAACAAATTGCTCAAAGCGAGGGGATTACTGAACGTTCGGTAGCAAGCGACAAGGCTCTGAGGGAAATTGCTCGCAAACCGACCCTGAGTTACAAAGAGTTTTGCCAGGTTCCTGGCATAAGCCGCTATATTCTGGATAAATACGGGCAAGATTTTTATCGTGCAGTAAATCAAGGTTTCGAGCAAAGCGAGGAAGAACAAATAATTGACCACGAGCTCCTGAATATTGTAAGATTGTTCAACGAAAAGAAAGAAATTGTGGAAATTGCTAAGATTTACAAGACAGACAAGGGGACAATTGCCCGACTTGTGCAAGATGGAATAATGAACGACCAGATTACGCTTGATTGGCGTCTGCTTACCGATAGCAAAACATTCAATAAAATCAAGCAAATAATATACAAAAAGCCTGCGATTACGCTCAGCAGGCTTCGAGACAATTTAGTAGAAGAAATTGATTATGCTATTTTGCGGATACTTGTGGCAATAGCACGCAAAAGCATCGATTAATCAATAATTGTTTTATCACCTTTGAAATGTTTTTTCGGGTATTCGTAAAATAGCAATTGCCCATTTTCATCGTCAATATTTTTCCAGCTCTCGATATCGAAAGCGACAGCAAAAACGCCACAAGTAGGGACATTGTCGATATATTCGCCCGTAAGCCGTGAGAAAAGTGAAGTAATATCGGGGTTGTGCCCGAAAATCATAACAGAATTAATATTATCATCAAGCGAAGAAAGAAGGTTCAGGATATAGCGGGCACCATTTGAATAGATGTTCTCATCGAACAGAATTTTGCTTTCGTCGTAGTGGAAAGCTTCGGCAAAAAAGCGGCAGGTGGTAGCAGCCCGAACAGCCGAGGAACTAATTATTAAATCAGGTTTTTCGATTAATTTGGCAACGATTTGAGACATAAAAGGGGCATCACGAAGCCCACGTTTGTTCAGCGGGCGTTCGAAGTCGTTCCAATCGGGATTGTCCCAGCTGGATTTAGCGTGCCGAGCTATTATCACTTTCTTCATATTTATCCGAAATTTGCTTGTTTTTCAATAGCTTGTTTTCAATTTCAATAATGTGTTTTACTCTTTCAGCTTCATCTATTTTTTTTCTTTTGATGTAGGCGGTAATTAAAATATCAGCCATTTCGTCGCGAAGCCGAATGCGTTCGTTGTGGTCATCAATTTGGTACCAGGAACGCTGGTCGAAATAAGTTCGAAGTTTGTTGATAGAGGCTTGCGGATTGCGAGCAGTATCTGCGGCAGCAGACGAGATAGCTTTTTGCAGAAGACGCAGTGGGTTCACTTCAATATTTCGATTATTGCTATCGGCGTTTGCTTCGTTATAGCGATAGAACCTATCGATTTTCATTCGTAGTTCGGCAATAGTTTCTTCATCGGTAAAATCGTAAACCTTGTAGTTGATTGGAACGGGCGGACGTACAAACACTTTAATATCGGAAGCAGAATGAGGAAAACCTTTATTTTTCATTTGTTCGTAAAGTTCGTTAACAATGTCGAAAGTGAGGTTAGTTTCGACCAAAGCGAGCCCGGCGCGGACGAGCAAAGCACCGAATTGGCCGTCGAGTTTTCCAAAGTGGCGTAGAATTGACTGGCGAATAAATTGCGACTGGTTATAGACGCGCTGGTAGTCGTCGCCACCGAGACCTTTACGCGAACGAAGGACACGTAGAGTTGCTTTTGGATTGCTATAACCGAGCAGTTCGATTAATCCCATAGCCTGGGAAAAGCCAAATTCAACCCAGTAGTGAATTTTATCGAGGCGGGCAATATTAGCAAGTTCGCGAAGGTAGCGTTCGCGACCAGATCCGGCACGCAGAACGGTAAGTTTGTTCAAGCCGGTGCTATCGTCGTAGCCGCAATCGACGTAAGTATCTCTTGGTATAGCAAAAAGTTCAATTTTGCCGCTATCAATCAGCAAAGAGATAATGTGGTTTGCATCGGCGTGACGAGTGTTTGTGCCGAGGCGGCTGTCCACTCCTGTAACAGCGATGTTGATACGGCGTCCGTTATAGATTTGCTTGATAGATTTACCGGCGGAATTGTCGATAGCAACTGAAATATCGTCCTGCGAGCTCATAATTATGTATTGTTCGGTTGAATCGACGATTGGAATAACAGCTTCGATAAATTCTTTGTCTTCTTCGAGTGTGTTTGTGCTGGTAGTATCTGCAATAAATTGATTATCTGCGGTTGAGGAAAAATGCTGAAAACTGAGATAAGCCCCAAGAACAAGCAGTAATACAAACGCAGGTAGTATAAAAATACGTTTTTTGTGTTTAGATAAGTTTTCTTCGTCCATTTTCAAAACGTGCAAAAAAATAAACTGAAAATTAACAAGAATTTAAAAAATAAGCAAGTTAATAAAAGTGGGGAAAATGAAATAAGTTATTAGAGAAGCGATGATTTTTGAGTGGTGTTGTTTCAAATGCACCTGATATTAACCTCCGCAATGGCGGGAACCTTCCGAAGGTATTCACAAATTCAACTTAGGGTTTTTCTTTGCAGTGTACCTACAAATACAAATATTACCTGCATTTGAAGCTACTATACGGACATCGAACTAAGAGACATCTTATTCCATTTCGACTCGATAGCCTGCTTCTTCGATTAATCTTTTGATTTCTGCTAAATTCGGGTTGCCTTCTATTATTGCGGTTTCGGTGGCAAGATTTACTTCTACTTTCGATGTGCCGGCGACAGATTGAATAATCTTTGTAACATTGCTAACGCAATGATTGCAGTTCATTCCTTTCACTTTGATTATTATCATTTTGTTTTCCTTTGATTTTTCGAAATACTTTTTAATATATAATCGATAAAACGACATAGAGAGAAATGCAAAAAACACAATAGAAACGATAACGTAGAAACTATTTATCACGGATGAGTGGTGGTGATGAATTGAGGACAATTGAGACAATGGGTTTACATCCAAAGCAAGAAATATATAATCGAGCAAGTAGCCAAAAATTATTGAAGTAATTATCAACAAAAGAAGATACGAAAAAGCTACTTTTCGCCCTAATACTTTCATCAAGATTACAAACGAAGCAGCATTTGTAGCGGGTCCGACTGCAAGAAATACAAACGCAACACCGGGGGAAAAACCTTTTGCAATTAAGCTCATTGCAATTGGAATGGCCGAGGTAGCGCAAATATACATCGGGACGCCAATCAAAATTGCAGCAAGCATACCAGGCAGCCCGTCTTGAATAATGCTTCCAGATAAAAAGTTATCGGGAATGAAATATGTAATTGCAGCTGCAATCAATAGCCCCAAAGCAAATTGCGGTGCAATATCATCAAGAAATTCAACAAACGAGTATTTGTAGAAGGCTATAATTTTATTTTTGAATGAAGAAGCATTCTCAGCAGTCGAGTATTCTTCGACAAACAAAGTGCGGGTCGGTTCCTCTTGTTTGAACAATTTGTTTATTAGCGAGCCATTGATTATTCCCATAAGTAACGCAGCAAATGGACGAAACGCAGCAAAAATCGGTCCCATCATACCATACGTTGCGATGATTGAATCGATGCCTGTTTGAGGTGTCGAAGTAAGAAATGAAATCACAGCACCTTTGCTTGCTCCACTTTTCGCAAAATATACAGAAGTAGGGATTACGCCACAGGAACACAATGGAAGCGGCACACCAAAAAGCGAAGCCTTGATTATCGAGGAATTATCCTGTTTGCCTAAATGTTTGGAGATGGTCTCTTTTTTTATCAGTAGGTTTAGCAAGCCGGCAAATACTAACCCTAACATAATGTAGGGCGACATTTCGACGAAAAGCTGTATGAGAATAATTAGAAATTCCATCTCATTCGATTAATTTTTAAGTAAGACGAAGAATTTCTGTTTATATTGGTTAATTATTTTTAATGATAAAAAAATAGATTAAATTGCAATTTGTAACAATTACATAATAAGAATAACGTCAATAAAAATTTGTTAATTTTCAAATGATATAGTATGAGCGAAAGAGTTAGCGATAAGGAAAAAATTGCTGAGCTTGCAAAAGCCATAAAAATGGTTAAAAATGAGATAGCCAAAGTAATCATTGGTCAAGATGAAATAATTGAGCAGTTGATAGTATCGTTGTTTGCGCGTGGGCACGTCTTGCTAATTGGTGTGCCGGGACTTGCAAAAACCCTTTTAATTCGAACACTTGCGAAAGCACTGGAATTGAAATTCAACCGAATTCAGTTCACACCCGACTTAATGCCCGGCGATATTAGTGGGAGCGAAGTAATCGAGGAAAATATATCAACGGGTCAGAAGGAATTTCGTTTCATTCGCGGACCTATTTTTGCTAATATTGTGCTTGCAGATGAGATAAACCGCACGCCGCCGAAAACGCAATCAGCACTGCTTCAAGCAATGGAAGAATATGAAGTTACCGCCGGGGGCAAAACTCATAAGCTTGAATTGCCTTTCTTTGTGCTTGCCACTCAGAACCCAATAGAGCAGGAAGGCACTTATCCATTGCCCGAAGCGCAATTAGACCGTTTTATGTTCAATATCTGGCTCGATTATCCAAGTTTCGACGAAGAAGTTCGAATAGTAAAAACTACGACTGCCGAATGGCGACCCGAAGTAGATAAAGTACTCGACGGCAAGTCGATAATTGAGTTTCAGGATTTAATTCGCCGGGTGCCTGTTGCTGATAATGTGGTAGAATATGCAGTTGGGCTTGTCCGCGCATCACGTCCGAAACAATCGAGCAGCAAATTTATCAAGGATTTCATCAATTATGGAGCTGGTCCGCGTGCGTCGCAATATTTAATCTTGGGTGCAAAATCGCGTGCCGCTCTACAAGGACGCTACACACCCGATATTGACGATATTCGGGCTGTTGCTTTGCCTGTGCTGCGTCATAGAATTGTAACAAGTTTCAATGCAGAAGCGGACAATGTCTCGGCAGCTGATATCATCGAGCAATTGATTAAAGAAGTGTAAGATTTTAGAAAATATCCTAAAAGAAGAAAAGCGTCCCGCAGTAGTGGGACGCTTTTTCGTTAAATAGTGTTTTTGCGAGTGTATTATTTTTGTTCTTCTTGCTCGGCAGTATCGTCGAAGGATAATTTTTGAGATGCTTCGGAATTTTCAGGGGCTTGTTCTTCGGTTTTAGTTTCTTCTGCAACGGCAGTTGGTTCTTCGGTTGCAGGAGTTTCAGGAGCGTTGATTGTGGTTTCGGCAGTGTCAATTGTTTCGACAACTTCTGTTTCAGGTGCTTTTTCTTCAACAACTTCTTTCGGAGCAGGTTTAGCTTCATCAGCTTTTTTCGAAGCAGGTTTAGAAGCTTTTTTGGCAGCTTTTTTCTTTGATTTAGTGCTGTAAGCACCATCTTGCGGAGCAGACCAATCGACAAGTTCAATCACAGCAAGCCGAGCAGCATCACCACGACGAGTGCCAAGTTTCACAATGCGAGTATAGCCACCATTTCTGCTTTCGACAACAGGAGCGATAGCGTCGAAAAGTTCCTGAAGCACAGCCTTTTTGCGAATAACACGACCAACCAAACGGCGATTGTGAATATCGACTGTATGACCTTCGGGAAGCAATCCCTGACGCTCACGCATAAGAGCAGTGCGAGCCTTTGTAATTAGATGTTCAGCATAAGGACGCAATTCTTTAGCTTTAGCCAGAGTGGTGGTAATTTTTTTGTGTTCAAAAAGTGAAGTAGCAAGATTTGCAAGCAAGGCTTTGCGGTGGCTTGCAGTTCTCTTTAATTTTCTTCCTTTAACAAGGTGTCTCATTTTTCTATCTCAAATTAATCAATAATCAAAATTAATCAATAGCGTTTTTGGGTTCATCTTTAAGATATTCTTCAACGTTCATACCGAATTCCAATCCACAGAGGCGAATAACTTCAGCGAGTTCGGAAAGAGATTTTCTACCGAAGTTGCGGAATTTTAGCAATTCCGATTCTTGAAGCTGGACAAGTTCGCCCAGAGTTTTGATATTAGCTGCTTTAAGGCAGTTGTGAGCGCGAACGGAAAGTTCAAGCTCTTCGACAGGAGTGAGCAGAATTTTGCGAAGTTTATTCTTTTCAGCGAGTTTAACTTCTTCTTCTGCTGTTTCGACTTGTGGAATTTCTTCTTCGACAGCGTTGAAGTTGATAAAGTATTTCATATGGTCGCTTATGATTTTAGCAGCGAAGTGAACTGCGTCGCGAGCCGAAATTGTCCCATCGGTGCGGACATCGAGGACAAGACGTTCGTAGTCTGTTCTCTGCCCGACGCGGTAAGGTTCGACGCTAAAAATAACATTTTTAATAGGAGTATATATAGCGTCGATTGGGAGCATACCGACAGGGAAGTCGACAATTTGATGTTCTTCTGCGGGGACATAACCTTTGCCACGACCTAAGCGAAGTTCGACATCGAATGAAGCATCATCAGCAAGAGTAGCGATATGATGCTCGGGATTGAGAACTTCGATTTGAGGATTAGCGTCCTGGATATTTTTAGCAGTCCATTCGCCCGGACCATTAACCTGGAAATAGATTCTGTTTAATTTTTTATCAAGAAGTTTGAAGCGAACTTCTTTCAGGTTCAGAATAATTTCGGAGACGTCTTCGGTAACGCCGGGAATAGTTTGGAATTCGTGAAGCACATCGCTAATTTTAACACCGATAATAGCCGAACCGGGAATGGAAGAAAGAAGCACTCTGCGGAGAGAATTACCGAGAGTAACACCATAACCAATTTCAAGAGGTTGAAGAATGAACCGACCGTGGAAATCGGAGGTTTCTTCAATCTGAATTCTATCGGGCATTTGCATTTGAATATTCATAAATTTAGCGCCAGATTTAGTTAATCAAAATAAAAAACAAAATTAAACTCTTCTTCTTTTAGGCGGACGGCAGCCATTATGGGGGATTGGAGTTTTATCAATGATAGAATGAATTTCCAATCCAGCCTGAGTAAGTGCTCTAATTGCGGCTTCACGACCCGAGCCGGGACCTTTGACGATAACGTCAACTTTGCGTAACCCCATATCGTAAGCTTCTTTCGCAGCTTTTTCAGCAGAGACTTGCGCGGCATAAGGAGTATTTTTCTTACTGCCGCGGAAACCGTTTTTACCAGCTGAGGACCAGCAAAGCGAATTACCGTACATATCCGCAATAGTAACCTGAACATTATTGAAGGTAGCGCGGATGAATGCTTTGCCGTGAATATCGGTTACGGTCTTTTTCTTAATTCTTTTCTTAGCCACAGATTCTACCTGTATTTATTTCAACAATAGTTAACAAAAACAAATTATTTCTTAGTTGCTTTTTTCTTACCGGCAACAGTCTTTTTGCGACCTTTGCGGGTGCGAGCGTTTGTGCGGGTGCGTTGACCGCGAACAGGCAAGCCACGGCGGTGGCGAAGCCCACGATAGCAGCCAATATCCATCAAGCGTTTGATGTTCATTTGAACTTCGCTGCGGAGCGCACCTTCAACTTTGTAATTATCAATCACCTGGCGAAGACGTGCAACTTCGTCGTCTGTCCATTCGCTTACTTTTTTAGTTGGTTCAACGTTCGCTTCTTGTAGAATTTTTTCAGCGGTTGTGCGACCAATACCATAGATATAGGTTAAACCTATAAAACCTCTTTTGTTTTTTGGTAAGTCAATACCTGCAATACGTGCCACGTCTCCCTCCTATTAACCTTGTCTTTGTTTAAAACGTGGATTTTTTTTGTTAATAATATAGACCCGACCCTTTCTTTTAACGATTTTATCGTCGGGATTTCTTTTTTTAACTGATGCAGTAACCTTCATTTTGTCTCTCTCTATATTTTGTTATTTATATCTGTAAATAATTCTTCCTTTGGACAAATCATAAGGAGAAATTTCAACAGTAACTTTATCGCCTTGCAAAATTTTAATAAAGTTCATTCTCATTTTGCCAGAAATATGAGCGAGCACTTTATGACCGTTTTCGAGACGGACAATAAATTGAGTATTAGGCAAAGTTTCTTCAATAATACCATCAACTTTAATTAAATCTTGTTTACCCATATTCCTGTTAATCTCTCAAAGTTAGTATAATTGCTTTATTTTTATCAACAATTACAGTATGTTCAAAATGAGCTGCTGGCTTGTTGTCGGCTGTAATTATTGTCCAGCCATCGCTTGCAGTCGCAATTTCTTTGCGACCCATATGAACCATCGGTTCGATAGCCAGAGCCATACCGCTCAATAGTTTAACGTTCGGGTATCGATTTCGATAGAGCAAAGGTGGCACAAAGTTCGGAATGGGTGGCTCTTCGTGCAGTCGGCGCCCAATTCCGTGTCCGACCAGCTCGCGAGTAAGAGAATATCCGTTCTCTTCGCAATGCTGCTGGATAGCTTTTGATATGTCATAGACCTTTCGCCCTTCGATAGCATTATCGATACCAAGAAATAGAGCTTCTTCGGTAACTTGTAATAGACGTTCAACCGAAGGCTCTATTTTACCAACTGGATAGGTAACAGCACTATCGCCATAGAAGCCATCGAGTTCGGCACCGCAATCTATCGAGATAATATCGCCATCCTTTAATTTGTAGTCGCTCGGAATACCGTGGACGACCACTTCATTGACAGAGGCGCAAATGGTGCCGGGAAAAGGCATCAGGCTTTTATCCGGCTGATAACCTTTGAAAGCGGGGCGGGCATTACGAGAGCGGATACAATCTTCTGCAATTTCATCGAGCTCTTTTGTTGTAACCCCGACTTTCACATAATTTTTCAAAGTACTAAGTGTATCAGCAACAACCCTGCAAGCTTTTTCAATTTTGCTAATTTCGTCTTTGGTGTTAATTTTAACTCTCACCTGATAATTGTTGCTGATTTTTCTATTCATTGTTAGAAACCGCCTGCTCCAACTCTTCCTCTAATTCTACCGCTCTTCATAAATCCGTCGTAATGGCGCATTAGCAAGTGCGATTCGATTTGTTGCAAGGTGTCGAGAGCAACGCCCACAACAATAAGCAAGGAAGTACCGCCAAAGAATTGTGCGAACCCCATACTTATATTGAAAATGTTAGTAACAAAAGTAGGCAAAATTGCAACTAATCCGAGGAAAATCGAGCCAGGAAGAGTTATTCTTGTCAAGATTGAATCGATATATTCAACTGTATGTTGTCCAGGACGAATTCCAGGAATAAATCCACCTTGTTTTTTCATATTATCTGCAATATCTTTCGGGTTGAAGATAATTGCAGTATAGAAGTAAGTGAAAAGAACAATCAAAGTGAAATAGAGAATTGCGTAGACGAACGAATCATAATGGAAAAGTTGAGCTAATGTAATAATAAATTTACTTTCAGGGAAAAAGCTAAGTATGGTATTAGGAATAAACATAAGAGCCTGAGCAAAGATAATCGGCATCACGCCCGCAGTATTTACACGAAGTGGTATATACTGAGTTGTTCCGCCATACACTTTGCGACCGACCTGACGTTTAGCATACTGAACAGGTATTCTGCGAGCGCCTTGCGTAACCAGCACAACGGCGGCAATAATGAAAACGAGCAGAGTAATAACAACAAGCTCAACGAGCCAGTGCCTTGAACCTGCTTGAATGAGCAACCATTCTTGCCAGAGTGAGGCAGGCAGACGAGCGATAATACCAATGAAGATGATAAGCGAGATACCGTTGCCGATACCGCGTTCGGTAATTTGCTCGCCGAGCCACATCATAAAGACGGTGCCAGCAGTAAGTAAGAATATTGTCGAAATAGTAAAGAGAAAACCACTATCCGGGACAACCGGGACTCCTCCGGCAGTTTGCTGGTAAGCAAGTTTGATGCTTAATCCCCAGCCTTGGAGAGCGGAGATGACAACAGTGCCAAGTCGGGTGTATTGATTAATCTTGCGTCGACCTTCTTCGCCTTCCCTTTGCATTTTTTGAATTTCAGGGATGACAACCCCCGCGAGCTGGAAGATAATCGAAGAAGTAATGTAGGGCATAATACCCAAAGCAAAAATAGCTGCGTTGGAGAACGCACCACCGACGAACAAATCGAAGAGACCGAATAGGGTATTCGATGCAGCGTCCTGGTTCGAAATAGCGAGGGCGTGAACATCGATGCCCGGGAGGGTGATGTGAGCACCCAACCGGACAATAATCAAAATACCCAGAGTATAGAGAATTCTTTGGCGAAGTTCTTCGATTTTGAAAATATTCTTTATAGTATTAACAAAGTTAGCCATTGATTACCGCCTTGCCTCCCGCATTTTCAATCTTATTTTTAGCAGACTGAGAAAAAGCATGAGCGTGGACTTCGATAGAGGAGTGAAGTTCTCCACTACCTAAAATTTTGAGTGGAACGCGGCTTTTCGAGATAACGCCCAATTCGAGGAGATTATCGAAATTGACAGAGCCGGAAATTTTATTATCATCGATTAATTTTTGGAGCGTTCCAACATTAACGACTTGATATTCGACACGAAATCTGTTTGTAAAGCCGAATTTAGGAAGGCGTCTGTTCAGAGGCATTTGCCCGCCTTCGAAGAAACTAGGGATAACGGCGCCGCTTCTTGATTTCTGTCCCTTATGACCACGAGTAGAAGTTCCACCGTGGCCGGAGCCGGGACCGCGACCAATGCGTTTCTTTTTATGTTTAGCGCCTTCGGCTGCTTTTAGGTTACCAATGTGTTTCATTTTATTTCTTCTTATTCTGAAACTTCTTCAACTTTAACTAAATGCTTAACAACATTAATCATCCCGCGAGTTTGAGGGTTGTCGGGGAGGATGTTGCAATAATTAGGACGACCCAACCCGAGCGCCTTAATAGTGCGTTTTTGGTTTTCCAGGCACTTAATAATGCTGCGAGTTTGAGTAATTTTTAATTTTTTCATATTAACTACCTTTAAAATACGCGCTAATATTAAACCAATGCAAAAAGCGAACTAACCGCGCACAACTTTTTCGACGGGAATGCCGCGGCGAGCGGCGACCGATTCAGCACTTTCCATAGCGAGCAGGCCACGGAGAGTAGCTTTGATAGAGTTGTGAGGGTTAGACGAACCGAGACTTTTAGTTAAAACGTCCTGAACTCCAGCAAGTTCCAAGATAGCACGTACACCGCCGGCGGCGATAACGCCTGTACCGGGTGTAGCTGGGCGGATGAGCACCTTAGCCGCTCCGAATTTACCAATTACTTCGTGAGGAACGGTAGTTCCTTGTAATTGAACTTTATGAATATTCTTTTTAGCGGCTTCGGTAGCTTTCGTAACTGCATCTACTACTTCGCTTGCTTTACCCAAGCCATAGCCGACATGACCGTTACCATCGCCGACAACTACAATTGCCGAGAAGTTAAAACGACGTCCGCCTTTAACAACCTTAGCGGTTCTGCCGACGTAAACTAATTTGTCTCTTAATTCTAATTCTGATGCTTTAATCTTTGACACTTCTACTCCTCAGTTCTATTAGAACTTATCTTAAAAAATAAGACCGCCTTCGCGAGCTCCGTCTGCAAGTGCTTTCACACGACCGTGGTAGATAAAACCATTGCGGTCGAAAGTAACTTTTGTGATACCAGCAGCAAGAGCGCGTTTGGCTAATTCTGTACCAACAAATTTTGCAACTTCTGATTTCTTCATCTCGGGTTTGATTTTTGGGGCAATTTCTTTATCAATCGAGGATGCAGAAACCAGTGTTTTACCTTCGTCGTCGTTGATGAGTTGCGCATAGATATGAGTAAGGCTACGGAAAACGCTCAAACGAGGGCGTTCGGCGGTTCCGTGAACCTTTTTACGTATACGCAACTTACGACGGATTTTTCTTTCTTGCTTTATTCTTTGTTTTCTCATTTTAAACTCTTAAAACAAACATTGTAACATTACACAACATTATTTAGCAGAAGCTTTACCAGCTTTGCGGCGGATATATTCGCCTTCGTAGCGGATACCTTTGCCTTTGTATGGTTCAGGTGGACGAATGGAGCGAATTTTCGCAGCAACAAGACCCAGAGTATTTTTGTCGATACTTGAAATCTTGATAGTAGTTGGGTTTGGAGCTTCGAGAGTAACATTATCGGGCGGAATGAACAAAATTGGATGAGAGTATCCCATAGAGAGGAGGAGGTTTTTGCCTCTCATTTCAACTTTGTAGCCGACGCCTTCGATAAGCAGAGTGCGGGTGAACCCTTCGGAAACTCCGACGATACGGTTATAGACTTCTGCGCGAGTAAGTCCGTGGAGCGCACGGATGTGTTTGAGGTCGTTTTGGCGGCTGAAAGTAAGGGTATTATTTTCTAAGGAATAGTCAATACCTTCGGGCAATCTAAAAGAAAGCTCGCCTTTTGGACCTTTAGCAGTAAGAAGTCTATCTTCGATTTTGACCTGAACTTTGTCAGGTATTTGTATGGGTTTTTTACCAATTCTGGACACGACAGGCTCTCCTTAAATTAGATTACCAAATTGAACAAATAAATTCGCCGCCAACGTTAAATTTTTTCGCATCTTTATCGGTGAGAACACCTTTGGATGTAGAGATAATAGCAATACCGAGACCGTTTTTGATGCGTGGCAAATTATCGACCGACACGTAGATACGGCGTCCGGGCTTGCTGATACGTTTCATTTCGCGAATAGCAGGTTCGCGATTATAATACTTCAAAGTAACTTTTATTTGATTTTGTACTTTGTCCTCGATAATTGCATAGTCTGCTATAAAGCCTTGATCTTTGAGGATACGGGCTATAGCGATTTTCAGCTTCGAAGCCGGTGCTGTAACTGTTTTATGACCAGCGCGGCCGGCATTACGAATGCGTGTTAAGAAATCAGATATTTGATCTGTTACTGGCATAATTCCTACCATATTAATATCACCAACTGGCCTTACGAATACCTGGAATTTTTCCTTCCAGAGCTAATTGACGGAACATATTGCGGCAGAGACCGAATTTACGGTAGACGCCGCGACCACGTCCGCTGATGGAACAACGGTTGCGCAGACGTGTAGGCGAGCTATTGCGTGGCAATTTTTGCAAGCCTTCCCAATCGCCGGCTGCTTTGAGAGCCTCGCGTTTAGCTTGATATTTTTCTACCAATCTGCGTCTTTTTTCGTTGCGCATTTTTACACTTACTTTAGACATAGTTCATTCTCAATCTTTTTTACGGAATGGAAAACCAAATTCTTGTAGTAATGCATACGACTCTTCGTCCGAGTGGGAGCTCATTACGAAAGTAATATCGAGCCCACCGATTTTCGAAACTTTATCTACGTCGATTTCGGGGAAAATGATTTGCTCTTTGATACCGAGCGAGTAATTTCCGCGTCCATCGAATCCTTTTTCGCTAAAACCACGGAAGTCGCGAATACGTGGAGCAGCAATATTGATGAATCTGTCTAAGAATTCATACATTCTTGCTCTTCTTAGCGTAACGGAAACACCGATTGGCATACCGGCGCGTAGTTTGAAGTTCGAGATAGCTTTTTTAGCTCGTCTTACCACAGGGCGTTGACCTGAGATAAGTTCGAGTTCGTTCATAGCACTTTGCAAAAGTTTCAAGTCCTGAACAGCGTCGCCGATGCCCATATTGAGGCAAATTTTTTCGAGGCGAGGCACCTGCATAATTGACTTATAATTAAATTTCTTCATCAATGCAGGCACTACGTGTTCCTTGTAGAAGGTAAACAGACGTGGAGTTGGGATTTCTTTATCCTGAACCTCTTCGAGGCGTTTACCTTCGAAGGGGAAGTCTCCGCGTTTGCTTACGCCGGGTTTTGCAGGTGCTGCTGGTTTTTTAGTTGTTTTAGTTGCCATAATATCTATTACTGCCTAATATTATAAATCTTTATTATTAGTACGAGCAAAGCGAATAGTTTCTTTGCGACCGCCTTTAATTTCGTGGCGGATACCAATACGAGTTGGCTTTTTCTCGGAATCGAGAATCATTACGTTAGAGTAATGAATAGGCAATTCTTTAGAGATAATACCGCCGTTAGGATATTGCTGATTAGGGCGAGTATGTTTTTTATGAACGTTAACTTGTTCGACCAAAATTTTCATAGTTTTTGGGTAAACTTCTAACACTCTGCCGATTTTACCTTTGTCGTCGCCAGCAATAACTTGAACGGTATCGCCTTTTTTAATTTTAAGTTTAGCCATAGTAGTCACCTTATAATACTTCCGGAGCGAGTGAAACAATTTTCATATAATTTTTTTCACGAAGCTCGCGGGCAACAGGACCGAAAATACGAGTTCCACGAGGTTCGCCTTTATCGTTCAGGATAACGGCTGCGTTGTCGTCGAATCTGATGCAGGAGCCATCTTTACGACGAATTTCTTTAGCAGTGCGAACGATAACAGCTTTATGAATGCTACCTTTTTTGACGGGAGCACCGGGGATAGCGGCTTTAACTGAGACGACGACGAGGTCGCCAACTGTTGCGTATTTTTTGCCGTGGCCGCCGAGCACTCTAATGCAGCGAATTTTTTTAGCACCGGAGTTATCAGCTACCGTCAAATTTGTTTCTTCTTGAATCATAGTTTATAACCCTTTAATTACTTAGCACGCTCAACAATTTTAAGTAATCTCCATCTTTTGCGAGCGCTCAGTGGGCGCTCTTCGATAATGCGGACAGTATCGCCTACGTGCGCTTCGTTATTTTCGTCGTGTGCCATATATTTTTTCGAGCGTTTAAAATACTTTTTATAAATCGGATGAGCAACCTGGCGTTCAACCATCACAACGATAGATTTTTCCGGTTTATCGGAGACTACTTTGCCGGTAAGAATTCTCTTACGCGATTTAGTTACTTCTTGTTCAACAGTCTGAATTTCCATTGCTTATCCTTTAAATTTTGGCATTACGACGTTCAGTTAAAATAGTATTGATACGGGCGATATCTTTGCGAAGTATTTTAAGATAAGCCGTATCTTGCAACTGCTTAAGAGAGTGCTGGAATCTTTGTTTAACAAGAGTTTCCTGCGACTCTTGGAGCAAGCGCTCAAGTTCGCTATCGGTTAGCTCCCTTAGGTCTTTTGCTTTACGTGGTTTCATTATAAGCCAAATCTATACGTGTTACAAATTTCGTTTTAATAGGTAACTTATGCGATGCAAGTCTGAGAGCTTCCTGGGCGGCTTCGCGAGAGACGCCATCGACTTCGAAGAGGATTCTGCCGGGGCGAACTGCTGCTACCCAACCTTCTGGGCTACCTTTACCGCTACCTTGACGAGTTTCGGCAGGTTTTTTGGTATAAGGTTTGTCCGGGAAGATTCTAATCCAGACTTTACCATCGCGTTTTAGATATCTATTGATTGCAATACGAGCGGCTTCAATTTGGCGGTTGGTAATCCAGTGTTCTTCCAGAGCTTTCAAGCCGTAGGAGCCGAAGGCAACCAGATGACCACGGTTGGAGTTGCCGCGCATTACGCCGCGTTGTGCTTTACGATATCTTATTCTCTTTGGTGATAACATTTTATCTAACTCACTTAATAATTAACTATGATTGTTTGCCGATAATTTCGCCGCGGAAAATCCACACTTTAATGCCGATAGCACCGTAGATAGTGTGTGCTGTTGCAGTACCGTAGTCGATATCCGCGCGAAGGGTGTGCAATGGAATACGTCCTTCTTTGTATTGCTCGGTGCGAGCCATTTCGGCGCCGCCCAAGCGACCGGAACACATCACACGAATACCCTGGGCACCCATTCTCATCGAGGAAGAAACTGCTTGTTTCATAGCGCGACGGAATGAGATTCTGCCTTCGAGTTGTTGTGCAATATTTTCAGCAACGAGAAGAGCATCAAGTTCGGGGCGTTTGATTTCGTGTATAAGAATTTTAACGTCTTTGCCCGTAATTTTCTTGAGTTCTTCTTCTAATTGAGTAATGTCTTTACCCGAACGGCCTATAATTTGACCCGGACGAGAAGTAAATATCGTTATACGAAGTTGTTTCGCAGTGCGTTCAACAAGGATACGGGAGACGCCGGCTTTCTTTTTACGGTTGCGAATATAGTTACGGACGTTAATGTCTTCTGTAAGTTTTTCAGCGACATTTTTTTCGTCGAACCAATTAGCGTCCCAACTTCTTATGATACCGAGCCTGAGGCCCATTGGATTAGTTTTCTGTCCCAATTTATACTCCTTAATTAATACTATTCTTTTGCTTCGACAACAATTGTAAGATGATTAGAGCGTTTACGCATTCTATACGCACGACCCATAGGGGCGGGCAGTATTCTTTTCATTGTTGGTCCGCAATCAACGTAAGCACGGCTGACAACGATATTTTCGTCCGAGACGTTAATACCCTCTTCTTTTGCTTTTTGGTTCAAGTTAGCGAGAGCCGAACGAAGAACCATTTCAGCGTCGCGGCTTGCGAGCTTTTTGTTGAAACGCAAAATCGTCAGAGCTTCCATTGCTTTTTTGCCACGAATGAGGTCAATAAGCAATCTCATTTTGCGTGGTGATGAGTGAATATATTTTTTTGTGCTCTTGCTTCCATCATTTATCTCCAACTATTTCTTCTTAGCTTCTTTACGGTTGCCTGCGTGTCCACGGAAAATGCGAGTAGGTGCGAATTCGCCGAGTTTATGACCGACCATATTTTCGGTTACATAGACCGGGACGAAGTTTTTTCCGTTATGGACAGCGACAGTGTGTCCAACAAAATCTGGTGTTATAGTAGAAGCTCGCGACCACGTTTTAACTACTTGTTTTTTCTTGGTTTCGTTCAATTCATTAATTTTTTTGAGCAATTTATAATGAACGAAAACACCTTTTTTTAATGAACGAGCCATATTACATTAGTCCTTACTATTTCTTATTACGAGAACGAACAATATATTTCGATGATTGCTTGCGTTTTTTTCGGGTTTTAAGCCCTTTCGCAATTTGACCCCAAGGCGAACGAGGATGCTGGCGACCACCGCCGGATTTTGAACGACCTTCGCCACCGCCCATTGGGTGGTCGATTGGGTTCATCGCCATACCGCGTGTTTGAGGTCTGATACCGAGCCAACGGCTTCTACCGGCTTTACCGAGTAGAATATTTTCGTGGTCTGAGTTGCTTACAACACCCAAAGTAGCATAGCATTTGCTTGGCACCATACGAATTTCGCCTGATGGCATTTTCAGGTGAGCGAATTTGCCGTCGATAGCAAGCAATTGGACACTCGCGCCAGCGCTACGAGCGATTTGGCCGCCTTTGCCTGGTTTTAGTTCAACGTTATGGACAAACAGACCGACGGGAATTTTGAATAATGGAAGTGCGTTTCCATCATTGAATTCAGCGTCTGGTCCGGTTTGGATAACGTCGCCGACTTTAAGTTTGTCGGGGGCGATAATATAGCGGCGTTCACCATCTTCGTAGCGGACTAAGGCAATTCGAGCAGTACGGTTTGGGTCGTATTCGATAGTTTCGACAACAGCATTGATACCGATTTTATTTCTTTTGAAATCGATAATTCTGTATCTGCGTTTATGCCCGCCGCCACGATGGCGTGAAGTAATTCTACCGGTATTATTTCTACCACCAGTTTTTTTCAGTGGTGTTGTAAGTGGTTTATAAGGTTTATCGGTAGTGATTTCGGCGAAATCTGATACCGAGTAGAACCTTGTTCCGGGTGTTATTGGTTTTAATACTCTAATTCCCATTTTAGTTTCATCATTAATTTAATAATATTATTCTTCAACCGGTCCGGAGACTAATTCAATTGATTGTCCCTCTTTCAATGTAACGTAAGCCTTTTTGATATTAGGCGTACGACCACGCATAAGACCGCGACGAGTTAGACGAATTTTGTTCTTTCCTTTGATATTCACGGTGCGAACGCTAATAACATCGACTTCGAACATTTCTTCGATAGCTTTTTTAATTTCGATTTTATTAGCTTTGGGGTCCACGGCGAACACGTATTGGCGAGCGCTCGCAAGCTTCATTGCTTTTTCCGTGATAACCGGTCTTTTTATTATCTGCAACATAGTTAATCGTTTCCATTAATTATTGAATGTCTTTTGAATTGGCTCAACAGCGCCTTTAAAAAGAACAATCTTTTTATGCTTCAAAATATCGTAAGTAGATATTTTGTCGGCAGGTGCAATTTCGACCTTAGGGATATTCCGAGCGGACATATATAATTTATAATCTGGCTGCGGAAGCAAAAACAAAGTCGAAGCACCGTCTAATTGCAAATTTTTGAGAATTTGAGCCATTGATTTAGTCTTAATTTCGTCGAAGGAGAAATCTTCGACAACCATAAGATTATTTTCTTTTGCGCGCAAGGATAGAGCGGACTTCCTTGCAAGGCGTTTAATTTTCTTGGGCAGTTTCATTTCGAAAACAGTTGGTTTCGGACCGTGGATAGTGCCGCCGCCGACCCAGAGAGGAGAGCGGGTTGAGCCTGCGCGGGCAGTACCGCGACCTTTTTGTCTCCAAAGTTTTTTCCCGCCGCCGGACACTTCTGAACGAATTTTAGTTTTTCTTGTGCCCTGACGATGGTTTGCAAGATATTGAACAACTGCAAGATGCATTGCGTGTTCGTTTGGTTCGACAGCAAACACATCATCGGGAAGTTCTATCTGCCCAGATTTTTGACCATCTTTTGTATATACATCTACAAGCATTTTACTTTAGCCTTATTGCTTTATAATTTCTAATAAAGTTTTTGGAGCGCCCGGGACACTACCTTTGACAAGTAGTAGATTTTTTTCCGGGATAACATCAATTACTTCCAAGTTGCGAACCGTAGCACGCTTACCACCCATACGACCGGCCATTCTCAAACCGCGGAATACGCGTGATGGATATGACGATGAACCGATGGAACCTGGGTGGCGAACTCTATCTGATTGACCGTGTGTTGTCATACCGACGCCGCCGAAGTGGTGGCGTTTAACAACACCCTGGAAGCCGCGACCTTTGCTTGTTCCGCTGATGCGAATTTTATCGCCTTTTACGAATTGCTCGACAGTAAGGACATCGCCGACGTTAAGTTCGCGTTGAAGTTCGCGAAATTCTTTGAGAAATCTTTTAGGTTCGACGCCAGCTTTCTTAAAATGACCGAGCAAAGGTTTATTAGTTCTATTTTCTTTTTTATCAACGAAGCCCACTTGAACGGCTTTGTAGCCATCGCGTTCAGGGGTGCGGACAAGCACCACAGGGCAAGGTCCAGCTTCGATAACAGTAACCGGTATTGATTTCCCGTCCTCTGTCAATACAGATGTCATTCCGAGTTTCATTCCTAATATTGCTGATTTCATCCTAAACTCCTACATTAAACCTTAACTTCAACATCTACACCAGCAGGTATTTCAAGTTTCATAAGAGCATCGATAGTTTTTTGAGTGGAGCTAAAGATATCGATAAGTCTCTTATGAATTCTTGTTTCGAATTGCTCACGAGATTTTTTATCAACGTGAGGGGAACGATTAACTGTATAGACAGTACGACGGGTAGGCAGTGGTATCGGACCTGATACCACTGCACCGGTCTGTTTGACTGTACGAACAATTCTTTCCGTTGATTTATCAATCAGATTGTGGTCAAATGATTTTAGTTTTATTCTTATTCTTTGTGTTGCCACTTTACTTTTCCTCAAACTATCCTAAATTAGGAACAAATTATTCAATAATTTTAGTTACAACGCCAGCACCAACTGTACGACCGCCTTCGCGGATAGCAAAACGAAGACCTTCTTCCATAGCGATTGGAGTAATGAGTTCGATTTCTAAGTTATCCAGGTTATCGCCAGGCATAACCATTTCAACGCCAGCTGGCAGATGGAGCGAACCAGTTACGTCAGTTGTACGGAAATAGAATTGTGGACGGTAACCGTTGAAGAATGGAGTGTGGCGACCGCCTTCTTCCTTCTTCAATACGTAAACTTGTGCATTGAATTTGTGGTGAGGAGTAATTGAACCTGGTTTTGCAATAACCATACCGCGTTCGATTTCTTTCTTTTCGATACCGCGGAGGAGCAGACCAACGTTGTCGCCAGCAATGCCTTCATCAAGAAGTTTGCGGAACATTTCAACGCCGGTGCAAGTAGTTTTCTTGTGCAAACCGAAACCAACGATTTCAACTTCTTCTGAAACTTTGATAACGCCACGTTCGATACGACCAGTAGCAACAGTACCACGACCAGTAATCGAGAACACGTCTTCGACAGGCATCAAGAATGGTTTATCAACATCACGTTGAGGAGTTGGGATGTAGCTATCAACAGCATCCATAAGTTCGTAGATGCATTGCAAGCGTGGGTCGTCTGCGCCAACACTTGAATCTGAGCCAGCTTCCAAAGCTTTCAAAGCTGAGCCGCGGATAATAGGAATTTCGTCGCCTGGGAATTCGTATTGCGAAAGAAGTTCGCGAAGTTCCATTTCGACGAGGTCTAAAAGTTCGGGGTCTGCAATATCAACTTTGTTAAGGAAAACAACTATTCTTGGAACGCCAACCTGGCGAGCAAGCAGGATGTGTTCGCGAGTTTGAGGCATAGGACCGTCAGTAGCAGCGCAAACAAGGATAGCACCGTCCATCTGAGCGGCACCAGTAATCATATTCTTTACGTAGTCAGAGTGACCGGGGCAGTCAACGTGAGCGTAGTGACGTTTTTCTGTTTCGTATTCAACGTGAGAAGTAGCAATCGTGATCCCGCGTGCACGTTCTTCTGGTGCGTTATCGATCGAATCGAAGGTACGAACTTCGCCTTTGTTAATTTTTTTGTAGAGTGCCATTGTGATAGCAGCAGTAAGAGTAGTCTTACCGTGGTCAACGTGGCCGATAGTTCCAACGTTTACGTGTGGTTTGGAACGATCAAATTTTTCTTTAGCCATTTTTTAGCTCCTAAAATTTTGAACTACATTAGTTAATAAATTTATAAAAAATCAATAGCTTCCATTTTTTGGTAATGCCGGTTCATAGTGCGAAAACGTCATCGAATAAACTGCGCGACCCTGACTGAGCGAACGCAGTTTGGTTACATAACCGAACATTTCAGAAAGCGGAGCTACGCAATTGACCACTTGCATCGTCCCTCTTTGCGAAATGCCTTCGATTCGTCCTCGCCTTGAGTTCATATCTGAAATAATATCGCCGACATATTCCTCGGGCGACACCACTTCAACTTTGAACACCGGTTCGAGCAATACGGGGTCAGCTTGACGAACTGCATCTTTCACTGCAATAGAAGCAGCGATTTTATATGCAACTTCGGTCGATTCGCCTTCCACGTATCTTGAATCGATTAGCCTTACTTCAACATCAACCATTGGGTACCCGTTTGGACCGATATTGAGAGCCTCGCGGGCGCCTTGTTGAAGTGCGATTGCGTATAACTCGTCGAGTGTTTTCTTTGGAATTTCGTTTTTCACTACAATTCCGGAGCCCTGACGACCTGGGGCAACAATCAATTTAACGTAACCGAATTGATTTTTGCCGCCAGTTGTTTTATCGAAAAGTCCTTCTTGCTCGACATCACGGGAAATAGTTTCGCGATAAGCGACCATTGGTTTGCCGACGCGAGCAGCAACGTTGAATTCTCGTAGCAGTCGGTCAACGATAATTTCCAGATGAAGTTCGCCCACACCGCTGATGATAATTTGCCCGCTTTCTTCGTCAAACTTATATCGGAAAGTTGGGTCCTCGTCGGCAAGTTTTTCGAGCGCTTCGAGCAGTTTATCCTGGTCAGCAAGCGTTTTAGCTTCGATGGACTGATTAATAACAGGCTCAGAGAAACGGATTTTCTCGAACAGAATTGGCTTTTGCGGGTCGCAAAGCGTATCGCCTGATTTAGTAAATCGAAGTCCGGGGATAGCGACAATATCGCCTGCTGATGCTTGTTGGATTTCTTCACGGCGATTAGCGTAAAGTTTGAGAATTTTCAGGATTTTTTCCTTTTTATCGGCACCGGGATTGTATCTGGTTTCGCCAACTTTAAGCACGCCGGAGTAAATTCTTACGATGCAGACGCGCCCGACGTATGGGTCGACCAGCACTTTAAAAGCGAGTGCCGAGAAAGGTTCATCATCTTTCGGAAGTCGAACAATTATCTTTTCAGCATCTTTGATGTCGAAGCCGAAAGCCGGTTCAATTTCATCAGGTGATGGAAGGTAATCGATAATCGCTTCAATAAGTGGTTGTACACCGACATTTTTGAGCGAGGCACCGACAAGAACCGGGACAGCTTTCAGTTCGAGAACACCTTTTTTCAAGGCAGCTTTCAGTTCAGCTTCCGAAATTTCTTCGCCGTTAAGATATTTTTCCACAAGCACATCATCCAATTCGGCAATTTTTTCGACCATAATTTGTCTCATCTCATCGGCTTTATCTTTGTAGTCATCGGGAATTTCACCTTCGGAGAAAACAGAGCCGTGAGACTCATAGTCGAAGAAGACAGCTTTCATTTTTACGAGATCGATAACACCCGAGAAGCTATCTTCGGAGCCGATTGGGATTTCAACTGCGATTGGGTTAGCGCCCAAGCGTTGCCGCATCATATCGAGAACGCGGTAGAAATCAGCGCCCATACGGTCCATTTTATTAACGAACGCGATGCGAGGGACGCGATATTCATCAGCTTGGTGCCAGACAGTTTCGCTTTGTGGTTCTACGCCGCCGACAGCACAGAAAATGGCAACAGCCCCATCTAAAACTCTGAGTGAGCGTTGGACTTCGGCAGTAAAATCAACGTGGCCGGGAGTATCGATTATGTTAATCACATAATCTTTCCAGAAGACAGGAGTGCAAGCGGACATAATAGTGATGCCACGTTCTTTTTCCTGCTCCATATAGTCCATAAAGGCAGTGCCTTCGTCGACTTCACCGAGTTTATGCAGGTAGCCGGAATAGAATAGAATTCTTTCGGTTGTAGTAGTTTTACCTGCATCGATGTGAGCCATTATTCCAATGTTTCTGATTTTTGATTTGTCGGTTTCAGTCGGCATAGTTACACGCAATCAGGCTAACAAATTGACAAAGAACGAAAAATAGAATTACCATTTAAAGTGGGCGAAAGCTTTGTTAGCTTCGGCCATTCTATGAGTATCTTCACGTTTTTTCACAGCGGAGCCTTCTCCACGAGAAGCAGCCATAATTTCAGCGGCAAGGCGTTGAGCCATAGAATGATCGCGGCGAGCTTTAGCATAAGTTTTGAGCCAGCGAATAGCTAAGGCGATGCGACGTTCTTCGCGAACATCTACGGGCACCTGGTATGTAGCACCGCCAACGCGACGGGAACGAACCTCCACCAGAGGAGCCACATTTTGCATAGCTTTGTGGAACACTTCGAGTGGATTTTGTTTAGCTCGTTCTTCGATAATATCGAAGGCATCATAAACGATGCTGCGAGCAGTGCTTTTCTTGCCCTGTAGCATTATGCAGTTGATAAACTTAGAAACGATAGGATCCCCAAATTTTGGATCCGGTACCATTGGACGTTTTTCTGCTCTTCTTTTTCTCATATCAAACTCTTAATAAACATATCCAAGATTATTTTTTACCTGCAGCAGCGGGTCCTTTTGCTTTCGGTCTTTTAGCACCGTATTTAGAGCGACCTTGCTTGCGACCATCAACACCTTGTGTATCGGCTGTACCACGTATAATGTGGTAACGAACACCGGGCAAGTCCTTTACTCTACCACCGCGAACGTAAACGATGGAGTGTTCCTGAAGGTTGTGTCCTTCGCCCGGGATATAGGCGGTTACTTCAATTTGATTGGACAGCCTAACACGTGCCACTTTTCTCAACGCTGAATTAGGTTTTTTTGGCGTAGTTGTATAAACGCGAGTGCAGACGCCGCGTCTTTGCGGGCAAGATTGCAAAGCGGGCGATTT
>JAKIZO010000059.1 GCA_022707965.1 Bacteroidota bacterium | reverse complement strand
GCGTCTATCGAGCACAATTTCCATATTTCCAGTGCCTTTGAATTCCTCGAAAATCACTTCGTCCATACGGCTACCTGTTTCAATAAGTGCAGTTGCAATAATTGTAAGAGAACCACCTTCCTCGACATTACGAGCAGCGCCGAAGAAGCGTTTAGGTTTATGAAGAGCGTTTGCATCCACACCACCAGAGAGGATTTTCCCTGAATGGGGAACGACAGTATTATTAGCACGAGCAAGACGTGTAATAGAATCGAGCAAAATTACTACATCTTGCTTAGCTTCAACAAGTCTTTTTGCTTTTTCGAGCACCATATCAGCAACTTGAACGTGGCGGTCTGGGGGTTCGTCGAAGGTTGAGGCGACAACTTCTGCTTTAACTGAACGCTCCATATCGGTTACTTCTTCGGGACGTTCATCAATTAAGAGAACTATTAACTTAATTTCTGGGTGGTTTGTAGTGATACTATTAGCAATTTGTTGTAGCAAAATTGTTTTACCTGATTTTGGAGGTGAAACAATAAGCCCGCGTTGACCTTTGCCAATTGGGCAAAGCAGGTCAACAACACGCATAGAATATTCATTAGGCTGGCGTTCGAGTTTAATTCTACTATTTGCATAAAGTGGAGTAAGATTATCAAAAATTGTTCTTTCGCGAATATTTTCGGGAGGAAGATAGTTGATAGTTTCAACTTTTAGCAATGCGAAAAAACGTTCCTGGTCTTTTGGGGCACGCACCTGACCGCGGATTGTGTCGCCAGTTCGCAAATAAAACTTTTTAATTTGTGAGGGCGAAACATAGATGTCATCAGGTGAAGGCAAATAATTATAATCAGGGGAACGCAGGAAGCCATAGCCATCAGGCATAACTTCGAGAACGCCCTCGCTGGTGATTGCTCCATCAGTTTGAGTGTCTTTTACCTGAACGGTGGCTTGTGCCTCGATAATTTTTAAGATGAGCTCCTGCTTAGTAAGGTCGCTGAAATTAGTAATACCCAGATTTTTGGCAATATTAGTAAGTTCAGCGATACGTTTGGATTTTAATTCATTTACGTCAATAGAGCTTTTATTCTCAGCTCCATTTGTTTCGTTGTTTTGGTGATTAGACGCCATAAAAACCTTGAATATATTTAGACAAATTAGATAACACGGATAGAACAAGAAAAGTAACCGATTGAATATTTCAAATTAATCAAAAAATATTATTAATCAAAATAATAATTATTCATTTTGCTCAAAATCTTTGGAAATTGTTTCGATTTTCATTGTTGCCTCGTCCAGGAACTGTCGGCATTCATTTGCAAGTTTAATACCTTCCTCATATAATTCAATCAAATCATTCATCGGAAGAGTGCCTTCCTCTAATAATTGAGAAATTTCTTGTAATCTTTGAATATTGCCTTCGAAATTTATCTTTTTTTTCATAAAGTTACCCATTAAAACAATTCTTTTGGTAAAATATTAATAATTTTAGCATCAGCAGAATCAAATTTACGAATAATTTGAACCGATTTAAAATTAGAAATTGGCTCGTCAGCTTTGATAATTCTACCTTTATGACGTAATAAAGCAAAACCTTTATCCAGCGGTCGCACTGGATTATTAGACGAAATTTGAAGTTCTAAATTTGATAAAACATTTCTTTTATTTTGGATAAGTTGAGAGACTAATTTTTGTAAATCGATTGAATCAATCGTTTGATTAAAAGTATTAATCTTATTAGCAATTATTCTTTTTAAATACTTACCGAAATTCAACTCGATTTGTTGTCTTTTCTGATTAATGTGATTTTTCAGCAAACGGTTGAAATTTAACTTATATAAAGTCAGTTCCTCCCAAATATCATCTAATAGTTTAGGTGTAACAAGTTCAGCGGCAGCAGTGGGAGTAGCAGCACGAACATCAGCAACAAAGTCGGAAATAGTGAAATCAGTTTCGTGCCCGACGGCAGAAATAATTGGTTTCTTACAATTGAATATTGCATTAGCAACGATTTCAGTATTGAAGCACCATAGGTCCTCGATAGAACCACCGCCCCGTCCAATAATAATTACTTCGGCAGGGGATTTTTCGAGTTCGCTGATTGCTTTTGCAATATCTTCCGCAGCGGTTTCACCTTGAACGATAGTTGGACGAAAATATATTGTGCATTTTGGGAATCTACGTTCGATGGTAGTTTTCATATCTCTAATTACGGCACCGGTCGGAGAAGTAGCAATGCCAATATTCAAAGGGAGTTTTGGCAGAGGCTTTTTTCTTGAACTATCGAAGTATCCGAGCTGGTTTAGTTTCTCTTTCAGTGCTTCGAAAGCGATAAACAAGTCCCCCAGACCAGCGGGCTGGATCTGAGACACTTCAATTTGATATTTGCCTTGTGGAGCATAAACTGTTACACGCCCCATAACAATGACTTTCATACCGTCTTGCATTTCAAATTGCAGGGGACGGCTTGCCCACATAACGCAATTTATGACAGCACCACTGTCTTTCAAATTGAAGTATTTATGACCCGAATTATGTGGTTTATAATTAGAAATTTCTCCTTCGACGCAAACATCGTCGAAAGAAATTTCCAATGTTTTCTTAATAGCCTGCGTTAGTTGGGAAACTGAAACAGCATTTGTCATTTTGATTTAGCAATTACTGGTTGAAGAGGAGTAAAATTAATATCTTTAATTATTATTTCGGCAGTATCTTTCTTAGGTTTTTCTTCGAAATTATCCAGGAAAAAACCAATCGCAATTTTAAGAGGAGCACCTGTTGGACTGTAAACTAACTCGTCTTCGGAATACATAGCAACTTTTTTCCCTTTTTTGGCAGAATAAGAAGAAAGAACTTTATCTATGCTTTGCGATTTATAAAAAATCTCATCGGGCTTAATTGTAATAGAGTGTGTAGTTGGATTGGATTTATAATCTTTGTCTATTACAGGGTTTTTAATCAAAGCGAATTTATGAGAAGTAGTATATTGGTAGTATTCAATGTGTTGAGTTTCAATAAAAATAGGCTTGCCATATATATTAATTCCCGCTTCGGTCATTCCGCTATAGTTTCGACCCTGGCGACGCACTGCAAATTGAACAAAGGTATTAGAATCGATGGTATTTTGAGCAGAAAGTAAAGCAAAATCGAAATTACCGAAATCAAAACTATCAACAGTTTCTAATTCGGCACCTGCCCATTCATCATCTTGCCTGGTAACCAGAAGATGAAGGTGCCCGTTATTATCAACGAAAACATTTTTCGAACTTGTAGCGTAAAAAAGTTCGTTTATTCCTTCGGCTTCTTTCTTTTCTTTTACTTTCCATTTAAGACCTGCAAATTCAATAATTCCATTTTGCGGGAGAATAATTGAGGTCGTTGTATCAGCAGTATCTAAATCTTGCTTTTGAACGTTGTCCTTTTTACAAGAAGAAGCAACAAACATTAAAAGTAGCAAAAAAAAAAATTGAATATCTCATATTTTTCAAATGCCCCAAAAAGTTATATGCAATATTAACAACAAATTTTGAAATTCCATAATGAATTTGACGAAATATAATCATAATTGTGGCTCAATTTTTGATAAATGTATGAATTATTAGTAGTATTAATTTTCTATTACAAAATGAATATACGCAACTATATTGAAAATTTCAATAATTACTTGAAAAATCAACGAAATTTTTCTGCAAGAACCGTAATTACTTATGAACGGGCGTTGAATGATTTTCTCCAATATTTTGAAGAAACTTATGGTGTAATTCCAGATATAAGTGAAATAAAAACAGAGGATATAAAGCCATTTCTTGGGTGGTTGCACGACAGAAACTTATCAAAAAGTAGCATAAAATTAAAAGTTTCGGCTATTAAATCATTTTTCAAATATTTGAGGAAGTATAATATAATAGACATTAATCCTGCAAAGGCTGTGGCAACGCCCAAAAAAGAGAAAAAGTTGCCCTCTTATCTTACAAAAGCAGAGACTGAACTTTTATTTTCGGAGGCAATAAGCCAGAGTTCATCACAAGTAGTATGCCTGATAGAACTTTTGTATGGATGCGGGCTACGCATAAGCGAAGCACTTAATCTGAAACTCAATGATATTGATTATTACAATAAGCAGGTAAAAGTATTAGGAAAAGGGAACAGAGAAAGAATTGTTCCAATTGGAAGCAAAGCAATAGAGGCAATAAAGAATCATTTGAAAATGCGGGAAACAAGCAGCAACTATTTATTTTGTTCTAAAACGGGTAGTAAGTTAAATCCAGCCGTTGCTTATCGTCAAATAAAGCGAGAAATAACAAAAGTTTCGGGGACAAAGCGTAAAAGCCCACATACTTTGAGACACACTTTTGCAACTCATATGCTTGATAATGGAGCGGACTTGAAGGCAGTAAGTGAAATGCTTGGACATAAATCGTTATCAACTACACAAATATATACACATCTTTCGGTAGAAAGATTGAAGCAAGCATATAAGCAGGCACACCCAAAAGCTTAGGCACTTTCTTTTGCAATAATACTTAAAAAGTCGGAAGATTTTCGAAAATCTTGTTCGAGTTCGAAAGTGAACATTTCGACATCAAGAGTTTTCAATTCAGGTAAATAGTTAGTAAGGCAAAGCCAGGCGGGATGATTTTCTAATTTCAAAGACTGAATTCCTTCGTAGAAACCTGCGTCCCACACTTCGCAAAGCAAATCTGCAATACGGACAACAGAAACCAATTCCTGATAGTTGGGTGCTTCGAATGGATTTGTATGGTAAGCAATAATAGTAGTTAGTTCGTGAGGCAAACGCCACAACTTGGCAATTTCACCACCAACCTGCATATGATTGACGCCGTAAATTTCTATTTCAGCTTCGATATCAGTTGCGCCCTGAGTAACTTTATCGACGACCTGATAATATTTCTTGGCATCATATTGAAGCATAGCAAGTTTGCCAATATCGTGAAGCAACCCACCAATGAATTCATTCTCTTTGTATGATTTATTTATTTTTGTAGATAATGATTTGGCAACCATACCGGTGCAAGAAGCGTGCCACCAGAATTTCTCCATAAGCCCGGCAGCAATTTTCTGGGAGCTAAGCAAAAATTTCGAAAAAATGGATACTCCTAAAACAATATTAGTAAGTCTATTCAACCCAAGAGTGATAATTGCTTGATGGATTGTGTTAATCTCAGTGCGAGTTGCATAGAGAGGAGAATTTGCTACTCGCAATAATTTCAAAGTAAGAGATGCGTCGGCTTCAATTACTTTGGACAAATTTCGAATATCAATATTATCATCTTCTAATAAAGCTAATACTTTTGATACAACAGGAGGCAATGTTGCAAATTCTTGCGTCTCTATTAAACTTTCGATTATCGACATTTTGCCTTTACCAGAACCAATATTTTATTAATCTACAAATATATTAATGTTTATAATACAAAAAAAATTTATTTATTTCAAGATAAATATAAGAAATTTTATACATTTACATTTAATTACTTTCAAGATTACAAAAAATTCATTTAAAATTCACAAATTAATTATTGTTTATCATTAATTAAAGACCACATTTTGTATTTAAGTTCTTCTATACCGATATTAGCCACAGAGGAAATTAAAAAAGTATCTACATCTTTTTCCCTGAACTTAATATTTTTCAATTCTTCAATTTGTTCGGGCAAAAGTGCGTCAATCCTGCTAAAACAAATGATTTTCTTCTTATTTAGAAGGTCTTTGTTGTAAAATTTAAGTTCATTTTTAAGAATTTTATAGTCTGCTTTGGGGTCAGGACTAAGTCCGTCGAGCATAAAGAGCAATGCTCGTGTTCGCTCGATATGGCGAAGGAATTGAAGCCCCAAACCTTTTCCTTTTGATGCGCCTTCGATAAGACCTGGAACATCGGCTACGGTGAAGCTTTCAGTTTCAGAAATACGCACAAGCCCTAAATTAGGAGTAAGCGTCGTAAATGGATAGTTTGCAATTTTGGGCTTTGCAGCAGAAATAACAGAAATCAAAGTGGATTTGCCAACGTTCGGGAAACCGACAATTCCCACATCGGCGATTAATTTAAGTTCGAGAAGAAGATTGCGTTCTTCACCAGGCAGACCGGGATTGGCTTTTCGTGGAGTTTGGTTTGTTGGAGTAGCGAAGTGAGTATTTCCCCAGCCGCCATTTCCACCGTGAGCAATGACAAATTCCTGACCGTGTTCGACCATATCGACTATTACTTCGCCCGTTGTAGCATCTTTGACAACAGTTCCTTGTGGAAGTTTTATGATAATATCTTTTCCATTGCTACCTGTTTTCATTCCACCTTTGCCGGGGCGCCCATCTTCGGCAATGTATTTGTTTTTATAATGAAAATCGAGCAAAGTAGTTAGTTGCCTGTCGGACTTTAAGATAATATTGCCACCACGACCGCCGTCTCCCCCATCGGGACCACCTTTGGGTACGTATTTTTCGCGACGGAAGGAAACAGCACCATTCCCACCACGACCAGCTTTTACATAAATTTCAACTAAATCAACGAATTTCATTATCTTGTTCTTTTTTGTTTAATAGTAATAAGTCAATATCAATTTCTTCGTCGCTAACATTTATTTTCTTTTCTTTTTCTTTCATATTGCTTAGCAATTCATCATTCAACTCGTATATTTCAAGGGCTGCTTTGGTAGTCTCGTCCTCGATTTTTTGTTCTACTAATTCACCAGTATCTACATCGAATTCATATTCAGCTGATGTTTGACCTGCTGATAAGTCATCAATCTGCACATCAATATCATTATATTCTGATATAGCATCTTCACTTGTATTTTCAAAGTTGTCGAAATCACTCTCCGCAAATTGTTCCAATAGTTCAGTTTCGGAGGGTTCAGATTGAGAAGTAGAAAATGTATCTTCACCAATGGATAAAGTCGAATCTTCATTATCTGAGGATTGAGGAGTTGAAATGTCTTGCGATGAACCTGTTTCGAGCAATTTGTTAAGAAAATCGGATAAGGAACTGGATAAATCTCCTTTGAATTCAAAAGAAGGAAGTTCAGGCACGTTCTCAATTGCAATTGGCAAGTCAA
>JAKIZO010000058.1 GCA_022707965.1 Bacteroidota bacterium | reverse complement strand
GGTCGATTGTTTTAATCTGCGGAACGTAGCCTATATCGCCCGGTTCGATTTCATCTAATTTATTGCCGAAAATTTTAATTTCGCCCGCCGCTGGTTTTATGATGTTCAGTAACGCCTTCAGAAAAGTTGTTTTGCCCGAACCGTTCGGTCCGACAATTGCAACAAAATCGCCTTTGTTAATTTCAACGTTAATATTATCAAGAATTATATTATTGCCAATTTCAACAGTTAGATTGGTTGTTTTAATTGCATAATCGGACATAATTAATCTCCTGCAAGTGCTTTTGCAAGAGTTCGAGCATTATAGAGGATTAATTCCTGGTAGCTTTCCCGTCCGCTTGTTCCACCAACGGGGTCGAGCAAATAAACGCTTACGTTAGCTTCATCGGCAATGCTTCTTACGGCTTTATCGGATAGCTGCGGTTCGTTGAAAATTGCTTTCGCTCCGCTTTCTCTAATTTTCTGAATAAGCGTAGCAATGTATTTAGGGCTTGGTTCTTTTCCCGGGGCTTCTTCGATTGAGCCACCGTAAATCAAGCCATAGCGGTTCAGCAAATACATAATCGATGGATGATGCAGAAATACAGTTCTGCCTTTCACATTGTGAAGAATGTTGTCCACCTGACGGTGCAACAAATCCAATCTATTTGAGAATAGTTCAGCATTTGTGCGGTAGGTTGCGGCATTTTGCGGGTCGAGCTTCGAAAGCGTGTCCGCAAGCGCGGGCAGCAGCGCCTTCACTGCAAGCGGGTCCATCCAGAAGTGAGTGTCTATATTTTTGGTTGTTATGGTTGTGTCGTCCGGCGAAACTTTTTCGCCACGGTAATCAATCCAGAATTCCCTTGGAAGAAGTTCGACCAACTGCAACAAATTTCTGCTGCCGGGAAGCTTCGCAGCCCAGCCATCGTTATTGTCCGCTACGTAAACAAGCACATTTGCTGCTTGCGATTTGTATACATCAGACGGCTTGGGTTGGTATGTGTGTGGCGACGCACCTGGCGGAATAATATATCTTACATCAACACGCGGACCGGCTATTTCTTTGATTATCGCAAATACCGGATTGCTTGTTGTAACAATGATTGTTTTGGTGTTCTGCGCCCCGCAGCTGCCAAGAGCAAAAATTATCGAAAATAATAAAAGTAACTTTTTCATATTAATTTTGCGCGAATGTTCATTTTTTAGTAATAGACTATTTATTTCTCTATTTATTTGGAAAATTGATTAACTAATTTGTTGAATTAATCGTTATAAATATTATAAATATATTCTTTTCGGGTGTGGCTATGAAAAAAATCGGTTTGCTTTTCGGAATTGATACTAATTTCCCGCTTGATGTGCAGCATTACATTAATTCGAAGCAAAGTAGTGAGTTTATTTGTGAGGAAATTAAAATCGGCATCCTGCGAAACAACGACTTTTACGATTACGATGTGATTTTCGACCGAATTTCCGAATTTGTGCCGTTTTACCGCTCTTTTCTTAAAACATTGAAGTTGCACGGCAAAAAAGTAATTTCAAATTGCCTTACTACTTGTTATGATGATTATTTCTTTCAGTCGCAAGTTGCTAACAATCTGGGACTTAAAACACCAAAAACCTGCCTAATTCCAACTAAATGGCTGCCCAAGAACACTACCCCCGAAGCAATGCGAAATCTCGAATATCCGCTCGACTGGGACAAAATGTTCGATTACGTCGGCTTCCCTGCAATCTTGAAATCAAATGCTTACGATGAAAAGCGTTACGACTTCAAGGTTTACAATAAGACTGAATTTTTCTCCGCTTACGAACTAACGGGGTCGAACCTGATGATTTTGCAGGAATCAATTGAATATGATGAATACGTTCGTTGCTTCGCTGTTGGGAAAAAATATATGAAAATCGTAAAATATAACCCAACAAATCCGCTTCACTTGCGGTATTCAAGGTCTGCACCACGTATTGATGAAAATATCGAGCAAAAAATCAAAGATGCCTGCCAGAAACTGCTCGGAAATCTGGAAAATCATTTCAATGCGGTTGAATTCGCAATAAAAGACGGCGAAATTTTCTGTATGGACTTCAACCGCCCAATTTCGAAGCTCGAACGCTTCATTCTTGGCGACGAACTCTATGATTGGCTCGTCGAAAAAATTGGCGACTATTTAATCGAGCTTGCTACGGGCAACTAACTGATTGGAATTTTAAATTTAAAGGTTGTGCCTATCCCTTTCTCGCTTTCGACGGCAATCTCGCCGTTGTGAAGCAAAACTATGTGCTTGACGATGGAAAGTCCAAGCCCGGTGCCACCTGTTTTTTTCGAACGTGATTTGTCCGCAATGTAGAAATGCTCGAAAATACGTTCGGCGTCCTCTTTGGAAATGCCCATTCCGTTGTCCTTCACTGCAAAGTAGGCAAAGCGGTCGTCGTAGGAACAGCTAATGAGGATTGTGCCGCTATCAGAGTATTTTATCGCATTATCAATGAGATTGATGAAAACTTGCTCCATTCGAAATACATCGACATTGATTTTTGGGAAATTGTCCTGATAATGAACGTCTATATTCAGCCCTTTGTCTTTGAGCTTCGGCTCGAAAATTTTCAGAACGTTGTCTATGATTATTCGGGCGTCAACGAAGCTTTTTATGAGCTGAGTGTTTGGAGCTTCGAGCTCGGAAAGCATAAGCAAATCCTGCACAATGCTGATTAATCTGTTCGTGTTGCGTTTGATAATATCGATGTAATGATGATATTGTGCGTCGATTTCGTCTTCGAGAGTTTCGATAAATCCTTTGATTGCGGTCAGCGGTGTGCGAAGTTCGTGCGAAACGTTGGCAACGAAGTCTTTTTTGAGCTGCTCCAATTTCTTTATTTCTGTAATATCGTGAAAAAGCAGCACCACTTCTTTTTTTGCCTCGATAAAACTGGAACTGCAAAGATAGAATTTCTTTTCGTTGGAAATTTCTTTGATAGTGCCACTTTTTTCATTTAGTGTTTGCTGGAAAAGGCTCAAAATATCTTGATTTTGAGTAATCTCATTAATGTTTTTATCTAAAACGTCAGAATTTGAGACGATTTTGCAAAAGCTTGCGTTTGCAACAAGCACCTTTCCCGTAATATCAAAAGCGACAAGCCCGTCTTGAATTGCTTTAATTATTGTATTGAGTTCTTCTTTCTGCTTGGTAACTTCGGCGAAAAGCGTTTTAATTTGAGCGGTCATATTATTGAAATTCGTTGCTAATTCATTTATTTCGTCGCGTCCCGAAATATTGACTTTAATATCGAAATTGCCGCCGGCAACTTTGCGAGAAGCTTCGGAAATCTGATTGATTGGCTTTGTGAGCGACCGGACAAATATTAAAGCACCGATTAGCGTAATAAGCACGACAACGGAAGCAATTTGCAGGATTTGCAAAATCATCTGGTTGATGAGTTCTTTCGCCTGGTTACGGAAAATGCTCGTTCTGATTGCACCAATGAATTGCCCGCTGCTACCAAAAAGTGCGTGTGCAACGTAGAGCATTTCTTTATGAACGGTGGAGCTGAAACGCTCAGCCTTGCCAATTCTTTCCCCTTTGTAAATTGGTTCGAGTTCGGGGCGGTTCCTGTGGTTCTCCATTTTGGCGGGGTCGCCCTCCGAATCGGCAAGCACCCGACCCGTGCTATCGACAATGGTCAGCCTTATATTAATCTCTTTGCCCGTTTTCTTGACGTATTTATCAAGTTCGGAAAACTGCTCATTTTCAATGAAATGAACAATTTTATTTTCAAGAATTGTGTTGATTTTATTCAGGTTGTCGGTGATTGTAACAACGTGCTGGTGGCTCACATTCCGATAGGTGAAAAATAGAATAAGCCCCGTAAGCAAAAAAATCACAAGGAAATAGCCGGCAAAAATTTTAGACGATAAGCGTTTCATTAATTTTCTTCGATTTTGTAGCCGACGCCGCGAATATTTTTAATGAATTTGCCTGCGATGCCTAATTTTTCGCGTAAATTTTTTATATGAACATCGACGGTTCTATCGAGGACGCCTTTTTCCTGTGCCCCGAGATAATCTAAAATTTGCTCGCGCGAATAAACCCAGCCGCGACGTTCGCTCAGAAGCTTCAAAATGCGGAATTCAGTGGAGGTAAGTTCCACTTTTTCGCCATTTACTGTAACTTCGTATTTCTGGTGGTCAATTTCTAAAATATCGCCAATGCGGGTTCTCTGCGTTTTCACAACTTTTTCGTCGCGACGAAGCACAGCTTTGACGCGAGCGACCAGCTCACGCGTAGAAAATGGCTTTGTAACGTAGTCGTCCGCCCCGAGTTCGAGCCCAAGCACTTTATCCATTTCTTCTGTTCGAGCAGTAAGCATAATTACAGGAATGTGAGAGAATTTTTCGTCTTTTTTGAGGTATTTGCAGATTTCGAAGCCATCGGAATCGGGAAGCATCAAATCCAGGATAACAAGTTCTGGAATATTTGTTTTGAGATATCTGAACAAGCTTTCGCCGTCCTCGAAGGCTTTCACTTTGTATCCGGCTTTTGTGAGGGCGAGCGAGACAAGTTCGCAAATATCTGCTTCGTCGTCGACCACTACGATTGTTTTAGCGGTGCTGCTTTGCAGAGGAGGCAAATTTTCGCTGATTTGGCGATTTTCTTCTGACATTTTATTATGCCATTATACTGAAACAAAATGTAAAAATACAAATTTTTTGTTAAGCAAGTGTTAAATTTCGTTAAGTTATTGCTAAACAAAGAAATAATTTTCGATTAGGCGAAATATTTTTTAGAAGTAAGAATGTGTATATGAGATTTTTTAATCTTTTTTTCTTTTTATTATATTTGATTTACAAAATAATATAAGGAATTAAGTGATGAATAAAATTAAAATTGAAATTAAATGGGCAGTTATTTTTTCTATCGTTGCGTTGCTTTGGATGGTGTTGGAAAAATTGAGTGGTTTACACGGCAAATACATTGACTACCAGATGTATTTGACTAACCTTTTTGCTATCCCAGCAATCATAACAATGGTACTCGCACTAAAAGAAAAAAAGAACCGCTTTTACAATGGCCAGATGAACTATCTTCAAGGCCTAATTTCCGGTGTTATTTTATCTATTTTCATAGCATTGCTCAGTCCACTTACTCAATGGATAACTTCGTATGTAATCACACCTGAATATTTCCCAAATGTAATTAAGCGTTCTGTTGAATTAGGTTATTACAAATCAATTGAAGAAGCTGAATCTTATTTCAATTACCAGAACTATGCTATTCAAAGTACTATTGGTTCCTTAGTTATGGGAATAATTACATCAGCAATTGCTATGATTTTTATTAGAAGTAAGTCAAAGAAATAAAACTGATCTTTATACAACCCCAAATATTTTAAGAACGAATAGCTAATTGAGTGCATTTCACAGACAGGAATGTCTGTGCTACCGAATTATGAAAACCTTCCGAAGGTTTGAAACCTTCGGAAGGTTCTAAGCTTTGTAATTAGTGTAAAGCCTCGAAGGTTCCAAGCCCTACGATTTCGAAACATCACTGCTTATATTTTAAACAACGTTTCTCATATAAAAGTCGAATTTTGTTTTTTCATATCAAAAATTTACATAAATTGCAACACTATAATAAACAAATTTGTTAATTTATTATTAATAAACGGGATTACCCGATTATTCAAAAAAATTGTGAGGAATTTATGGCTACTGGTTCATTCAATCCGTTTCAAATGGCTCAGCAACAATTTGACCAAGTTGCGGAAAAATTAGGCTTAGATCAAGCAACTCGCGATTTGTTAAGAAACTCTAACCGCGAAATTCATTTCAATATCCCTGTTCGTATGGATGATGGTTCTTACAAAGTGTTCCGTGGTTTCCGCTGCCAGCACAATGATGCTCGCGGACCTGCAAAAGGCGGAATTCGTTTCCACCCACACGAAACAATTGATACAGTTCGCGCTCTTGCAATGTGGATGACTTGGAAGACTGCTGTTGTAGATATTCCTCTTGGTGGTGGAAAAGGTGGCGTTGTCTGCGACCCACACAATTTATCAATGAGAGAACAAGAGCAAATTTGCCGCGGTTGGGTGCGTGCGGTTGCTCCGCTTGTTGGTCCACTTCAAGATGTTCCCGCACCTGATGTGATGACTACTGGTCAGCATATGATTTGGATGCTCGATGAATACGAAAAAATCACCGGTATCAAAGCTCCTGGCTTTATCACTGGCAAACCTCTTGGCGCTGGTGGTTCGCTCGGTAGAAAAGAAGCAACAGGCTTCGGCGTTATCTACACCGTTCGCGAAGCTTTGAAAGAAATGAACATAGATATTACCAAAACTACTGCTGCATTCCAGGGATTTGGCAACGTTAGCCAACACGCTTTGAAACTTTACACCGAACTCGGCGGCACCGCTATTTGCGTTTCCTGCTGGAACCATCACGAACAAAAATCTTTCACATACAAAAAAGCAAGCGGTATTAAATTCGACGAATTGATTTCAATTACCGACCGTTTCGGCGAAATCGACGTCAATAAAGCTCGCGAACTTGGCTACGAAATCCTGCCTGGCGAAGCCTGGATTGAACAAGAAGTTGATATATTGGTCCCCGCTGCTATCGAAAACCAAATCAACGCCGAAACTGCTCCTAAAATGGCTAAATCTGTTAAAATCATTGCAGAAGGCGCCAATGGTCCTACCACTCCGGAAGCAGACGAAATCATCAAATCTCGCAATATCTGGGTAATTCCTGACTTCCTGGCTAATGCGGGTGGCGTTACTTGCTCATATTTCGAACAAGTTCAATGCAATATGAACTACTTCTGGTCCAAAGAAGAAGTTCTTGAAAAATTAGACCGCAAGATGACTGAAGCTTACCACGCTGTTTCAAATCTTGCTCGCTCTCGCAACGTTTATATGCGCGACGCTGCTTATATGATTGCAATTTCACGCGTTGCCGAAGCTTGCAAACTTCGTGGTTGGGTATAATCGATTGTTTCTCAAATAAAAAAACCTGCGAGGTTTCGTGCTTCGCAGGTTTTCTTTTTTTATATCACTCTATCTACATCATAATTGTGTCTTCGTTCAAGCTTTCGAGTATGCGAATTGCTTCGGCAAGCCACATTCCCGCAAGCATTCCGTCCACAACCCGGTGGTCGTAAGTAATCGAAACATAAACCATATCTCTAACCACTACCAGATGCTCGCCGTCGAATTCTTTCACCACCGGACGCTTCTTAATCGCACCAATTCCCATAATTGCAACTTGCGGCTGATTTATCACGGGGGTGCCAAATAGAGTGCCGAATGTTCCTACATTTGTAATTGTTATTGTGCCACCTTCAATTTCGTTCGGAAGCAATTTCTTGCTGCGAGCACGCGTCGATAAATCAGTAATTGCTTTTTGCAGACCGGTAAGATTTAAACTATCAGCATTTTTGATGACGGGGACAATCAAATTGCCATCGTCAAGTGCAGTTGCAAAACTCAAATTAATACGCTTGTGGCGAATTATATTTTTCCCATCAACCGAAACATTCACCATCGGGAATTTCTTTGTTGCTTCGATTGCGGCAAGAGCAAAGAACGGCGTGTAAGTGAGCTTTATCCCTTCACGCTTTTCGAATTCTTGCTTGAATTTTTCGCGGAAGCGAACAATGCCCGTTACATCGGCTTCGCCAACGCTTGTAACGTGTGCGGACGTGTGTTTCGAATGCACCATATGCTCTGCTATAAGCTGGCGAACGCGGTCCATCGGGATAATTTCAACTTCGGCATCGTTATATACGATTGGTTTGGCGGGTTGCTTGGTTTCGGCAACAGTGACTGTTTCGCGAACAACAGGAGCCGCCGGCGCTTTCGGCTGAACTGCAACCGATGGAGCGGGCTGCGGTGCAGCTGGCGATTTGCCTCTGGCTTCAATATATTTCAGCAAATCGTCTTTTGTAATTCTTCCGTCGACGCCCGAACCTTTTATCGCAAGCAATTCTTCGAGCGATACTTTGTTCTGCTTTGCAATTTCGCGGACAAGCGGCGAGAAAAACCTTTCGCCCACACGTGCAGGTATCTCAAATGTTTTTGCTTCAACCGCAGGGGTGCTTGCTGCGGGTTGTTGTGCTACTTGCTGAACTGCGGGGGTTGGTTCCGGCTTGGGTTCGGGTGCTTTTGCAACGGCGGAAGGAACGGCGGCGCCGCCACTTGCAATTCGAGCAATCACAGTGCCCACCTCAACTGTTCTGCCTTCGGGCACAAGCACTTCCGCAAGCACACCACCTACGGGGGCGGGCACTTCCGTATCCACTTTATCGGTAGATATTTCCAGA
>JAKIZO010000057.1 GCA_022707965.1 Bacteroidota bacterium | reverse complement strand
GGTTTTATTTTGATTTAGTAAAGAACGTAAGCAAAGATAAAACTTTTCACTCTTGCCAAATTCCTTTGGGCTTGGTAGAAATGTTGATAAAATCTTGCACACAAGAAAATGATGATGTGTTTATTTTGTTTGGGGGTAGTGGTTCTGAAATTGTACTTTGTAAGGAATTGAAACGAAATTTTATTTCTTGCGAACTTCACCCCGAATATTACGAAATGATACAAGACCGTTTGGCAAATAACGGTAAGATTTCGGAAGAATATCGGTTGGATTTTGTGCAAGAAAAGAAGAAAACGAGCATTAAAGTTAGCCCAACACTGTTTGACTTTGAAACAAAGAACAACGGCACACAACATTGGCTTGGCGAAAAGCGGGGCTAAGGTGCTAATTTGTAGTGAAGTGCTTTTTATTTACATTCGTGCTTGTTTGAGGTGTGGTGCTGTTAAATCCCCGCCTTCGCCAAGCCGCGAACCGTTCAATTACTCATTCCCCCTCCCCCCTCTTCTTTATCGCGAAATGCGTTGTGTTAATCTATTGTGCTGCCACTGAGAAATAATCGCGGCGAATGGCAGTATAAGAACTCAAAGAGTGTTATCCTACAATGTTATTTCCTTATTTGCGAAAATCTATGGAAAACCTTCGGAAGAGTTTAAAATTTCCGAAGGTTCCGAAAATCATTTTGTGCAATAATTATTTATGCAATTCTATTTGTTCAACAGTGTTCAGTTATGTTCCTGCAAGTTAACATCTGTCTTGTTCATTAACTCTAAGATTTCTTTATGAAGGCGTTCTAACTCGTTACGCGAAAATTCGAAAGAAACAATCCAATCGTCATCATTTGTCTTTGCTGAGGAACGAACAAAGAAAAGGCGACAAATAATTGAATAAGCGTGGTGAAACAGATTAAAAGCAATATAAGCATATATTTTCATTTGCAGTGCATATTTCTCACGTAAAACTAATAAATCGCTCATTTCTCGAATTAAGTTTGTTTTCCAGTCCCAGACTTCGATTTCACCGTTATTTTTTTCGATAAGGCAGTCAATCACACCACCAATAAAATGGCTATCGAAGGGCATAACAAGGTGAAATTCACGTTTAGATGATAGCAGAACTTGTTTGCAATTAGAGATAAAAGGTGAATTGTAAAAATTGGTTGCCAATTCAATCAGATAATCCACTTCTGAGAGATTATTATAGTAATTCATAGCAATAGATTGTGCTATTTCAGTTAAAGCGTCGAAATTGATACTATAATCAGGATTAATCCATACGTCAATTTTCTCAATTAGTTCGTGGAAAGCACTACCCAAAGAAAGAGCTGCTTCGCGGGAGAAATTTTCTTCCAAAAGTTGGTCATCGAAACCAAATTCTTTCTTTATTATGAAATTTTCCTCGCTTTCGAGCACTTTTTCGATCTGAGTGGGATAGAAAAATTTATTTTTAGGAATAGATACTATTTCACTTATAGACAAATGATAGTTGGGTTTGTTTGCTTTAATTGTCTCGTTCGATGTAGCTTCATCTATTATAAAGCTATAATTTGAGAATAATTCAATTGGTATTTGCAAAAAGCTTGGCGAAATGGTATTATGTATTTTTAATTCAGTAGTAATATAGTCAGGAATACTTTCAGTTTCGAAGCCAGGCTCTCTATATTTAAGAGCAAGTGCGTCAAAAAGCAATTCGGTAAAACCGTCAACTTTGTGGAAACCACCGTCAATTTTTTTTTGGACATTAGAGGAAATTATCAAATGGTCTTTAGCACGAGTGCAAGCAACGTAAAATAGACGAATTTCTTCGTTATTTTCACTCATTTTATGAAAGTGCATCACTGCCTTTCTAATAATAAAATCAGTTTCGGTAGTTTGGCCATCGATAATCCGCTTGTGCTTGAACAAAAGCCCAAAGTCTTTGTCAACGAGAAAAGCCGAAGAAGACCTGGTTTTAAAGTTACAATCATAAATATAGACAATAGGGAATTCTGCACCTTTTGCCCCGTGAACGGTTGTTATTCGAACGGCATTTTCATTAGAATAGGCAATTGCTTCGGGTTCCTTCGAGTTTTCGGATAAATAGTGAAGTTCTTCAACAAAATCATACAAGGAACGAAAACCACGAGCCTCGAATTTGCGGGCATAGTCAATCAATTTATCAAAATTCGACCTAATTTGATTTCCCGAAGGAGTTTTAGAAATATAGAAATTATAGCCATCGAGACTAACTATTTTGCTGATAAGGCTTGAAACATTTATACGAGTGGAGTAGAAAATCAAGTCTTCCAATATATTTTTTACCTTATCATACTTTGCAAAATTTTCTTTGTTGCCAAAATTTTGCAGGAAATTATAATATTCAAGGAATTGTTTGTAAAGCGAATAGTGATAGGTATTATTTTGCTTGTTGTAAGCGATAATTTCGAACAAATCAGCCGAGGTAAAACCAATAAAAGGAGATTTCAGAACACAAGCAAAAGCAAAATCATCGTTTTTATCAGCGAAGAAATTGAGAAATTCCCGAATATCTTGAATTTCAGGACTTGCGAAAAAGCCCGAACCGCTTGCAAGAACGTAAGGGATATTGTTGGAAATCAGTTCTTTTATCAATTTGCCAAATCGAGATTTTTTCCTTGCAAGAATTGCAATATCTGAATACTCCGGTTTTCTGAAATCGTTAGTATCGCTATCGAATACCTTGTAATTTAAATTCCCTTCAATAACTGCTTTTATATGTTTGACGATTAATTTTTCTTCGGTGGAATTTTCAACTTTGTAACTATTTTCAGAATTAGCAGTATTATCATTTTCAATTTTTTGCTCTATATTTAATTGCTGTTCATTTTGTGTTAGTGTTAGATTAAGCGACAAATTATTGGGAATATTCTGTTCAACATTCAGGACGAAAGAAATTGAGCCGAGAGGTTCGCTGGCAGAAGTATCCTCCTTAATATTATTGATATTTTTGATAAATTTTGTAGTAGCACGCCCACATACAATCGGTTCATATTTAATATTGTTTTCAAAATCTTTGAGTTTAATTAAATTTTGTTCGGGTTCGCCAATTAGTTTGGTAAAGACTTCATTAACAAAACCTGCAATATTCGGAGACATACGAAAAGAAGTAGTAAGAGAGAGAACTCCTAACTTATTTTCATCATTTAAACTCTGGTGTGAATAATGAGAATTATCAAGGTAATCGATTTTTGTAGGAATAAGAGATTTTTCAAGGTTTATATCAGGATTAGCTTTGTTTTTTTCTGATAATTGTGTAGTTGCTCTCTGGAAGACTTCGACTTCGGCACCTTGAAAGCTATATATGCTTTGCTTGGGGTCGCCTACGATGAAAAGTTTTTTGTCTTGACTTGAAGGACCTTCATCAAAGCACAACTTGCTAATAATATCGAACTGTTCGCTATTTGTGTCCTGAAATTCATCTACGAGAATATAATCGTATTGATTTCTGATTTTTCTTGCAAAATCCTGATTTTCGAGCATTTTGCAGACAAAAAAAATCATATCGTCGAAATCTACAGCAAACATTTCTTGCTTAAGGTTTTGATAGTTCTCGAATACTTTCTCGGCAACCTCAATTATCAGTCTTGCATCAGAAATTTGTTGCAGCATCAAAGAATGATATTGGTCGTTGGTTAGTTCCATAATATCTTTATTAAAAAGAATATCGAAACTTGAAGATAGAAGATAAATTTCAGTTTCAAATTGCTTAAAGAGGTAGTTAAAAAATTTAGGTCTACGTTTTGCTTCAGTTCTTTCCTGAGTGATTTCGTAAATATCGCGTATTTTATCAATGTTAAAAATATGAGGCGAATTATATAATGATTGCTCGAACTCTCTAAAAAGTTTTATCATTCTTGAATGTTTATTGCAAATGTCGTCAGTTATTTTGCTATCGTGTTCAATTTTGAGAAACTTTTGAATAATATTGTCTAATTCTGTAAAAAAATTCTCGTAACATTTGAAAAGTTTATAATTGTAAAACGTAAGAATATCGTTATCGCTACTCTTATAGAAATCGATTAAAGCATATAGTTTTCTTCTGAAATTAATCAGTTCTCTAATTATGGAAATAATATTATTCTTGCCATATCGAACCAATAAATCAACAAAATCAGCATTTTTCGGAGAATTTTTAAAATCAAGAAATACATCCTGGATAGCATCATCGAGCAAAGCAATAGCGTCGAATTCTGAAAGCTCGTAAAAATTTGGAGCAATACCAGCTTCGATTGGGTAATCGCGCAGAAGTGAATTGCAGAAGCTATGAATAGTAGCAATATTTGCATACTGGATACGGTCGCGAAGATGTTTTAATTTGCGAATTTTTTCGGCATTATAGTGTGTTTTGGAAATTTCATCGCTTAGCAGCGAATCGATTTTTTTAGCAACGCGGGATTTCATCTCAGAGGCAGCGACCTTTGTGAAGGTAATTGCCAGTATGCGCCTTACATCATTTTGAACGGGCTGATAATTGAGCAAAATGTCAATGTATTTATTGACCAAAACGGTTGTTTTGCCCGAGCCTGCATTTGCAGTAAGAGATATGTGTCGGTCTCGCATAAGAGCGAGTTGTTGTTCATAAGTTAGATTGTGAGATGACATAGCTTAATTCTTTTTACGAAAGATGGAAACATCAATATTATAACGTCTAATTTTATTATGAAGAGTTTCCCGACTTACTCCAAGCAAAGCAGCACTTTTGCTAACATTCCCATTGCACTGGGCTAAGGTTGCCTCGATTTTCTTTTTATCGACCTCTGCCAAATCTTCTTTCAGCGTTCTATCAGTCGCAAAAACAGGGATTTGATATTGCACACTGTTATAATGATTGCTGCTTAGGACTTTCTTAACATCGGAAATCTCAATTTTGTCTTTTTGAGTGGTTTGAAGAATAAGTTTCAGGAAATTGACAAGTTCACGAACATTTCCACGCCAAGCGTAATCAGTAAGAAAATCAATAGTATCATTAGAGAAAAATTTGTATTCAGAGAAATCATTATTATGCTTCTGGCAATAATGATTAATAATTTCGGGAATATCTTCGCGACGCTCAGAAAGTGGTGGGATATAAATTTCGCACTCACGCAAACGGTGATAAAGTTGCTCACGGAAACGTCCTTCACGCATAAGAACGATTAAATCTTTGTCGGTAGCGGAGATAAAGCGAATATCCACTTCTTCGTTTTGCAGAGAACCAACCTTTCGCACAATTTTTTCTTCAATTGGAATAAGTAGATTTGATTGCAGTTCAATGAGCAAGTCGCCAATTTCATCAAGGAAGAGGGTGCCTTTGTGTGCTTCTTGAAACAACCCGCGTTTAGTTTCCATAGCGCCGCTGAAAGCACCTTTGATATGCCCGTAAAGTTCGCTCTGGAAAAGTTCTTTTGGAATGTTAGGAATATCAACAGTAACAAAAGGGAATTTGGAACGGCGACTAATAGAGTGAAGAGCTTTTGCGACGAGTTTCTTGCCGGTGCCAGTTTGTCCGGTTATAAGAACGTTGAGGTCTGTGCGACCGTAGCGGATAATGCTATCGCCAACTTCAATTATCTGCTTGCTTTTACCGATAATACCGCAGGAAGCAAGAAATTTCTGGACTTCGAGTTCTTCGGAAAAAGCAGAGATATGACGAGCCGAACTATCGAGAACGGCTTTAATTTTGTCTTTGGAAATAATGCTTTTTTCGATAAAATTAGAGGCACCAAGTTTAGTTGCGCGCACAGCCGCTTCAATAGTGCCTTTGCCGGAAATCATCACAACAGGGATTTGAATATAATTTTTGCGGATAATTTCAAGCAAGTCGAGCCCGTTTGTTTTTTCGCCGGGGGCAAATTCTATATCTAAAAGAATGATGCCGACAAATCTGTGTTTTTCATCTAAAAAGGACAGAGCTTGCGCTGGCGAATAAGCCACAGCAGTATCATAGCCAAAAGACTGGACAATATCTGCCATTGTCGAGGCAAAATCGTGGTCGTCATCAACTATTAAAGCAATTACTTTCATCATCTATTCTTTATTTCTCGAATACTTGGCACTAAACTATTAAGAGAATCGAACAATTCCCGAAAATGGCGCGAACCTTTATTTTGAAATTCGGGGTTCCACACGGCAAGCATATTCAGATTTTGTTCGGGATTAGAAAACTCGACAAATCTTGCTTTGTTCTCGCCGGGTGAAAACAAAGTCTGAGTTTTTAAGATAGTCGTTTGAGCAAGTTTAAGCTTACTGCAAAATTCATTATGGTCTAAATCAACGATTTTATCTTTTTTCATTTCAGGATTTTTCAAGCTTTTAGAAAAAATGAAGAGTTCGCCATAAGCATTAATCTCATAACCAAAAAATGCGTTATCTTTCGGGAAGAAGTCGCCCCAACGAAGCACCAGATTTTTCTCGTTTTCATTTAAGCACCTAGCTAATTGAGGTTTGTTACCTTTGAACAAAGAGCAAGAAAACAGCAATAAAACCAACAATATTGAAAGAAGATGTATTCTCATTTCGAGAAAAAACTGTTGAACATAATTAACAAATATAATAAAAAGACAAATAATAAAAAATTTAGTAATGATTTGTATTATTTTTATATCTATCGAGAAATTCTTTTACTACGGGGTCGTTGGTTTTGTCTAAATCGTCGGGTGTGCCTTCGAATTGCACAAGACCGTCGTTGAGCATAACAACACGGTTAGCAATCTTGTAAACAGAGAACATATCGTGAGTGATGATGATAGATGTAACTTTGAGTTTATGGGAAAGCTCGGCAATCAGGTCGTCGATTTGTTCTGAGGTAACGGGGTCTAATCCAGTGGTAGGTTCATCATAAAAGATATACTCTGGATTTCCGACCAGTGCACGAGCAACCCCAACACGTTTTTTCATACCACCAGACAAATCAGATGGCAATTTATCCTTAAGAATTTTCCATTCATTAATAAACGAGGCGTCATTTTCATCTGTCTGAGGGAGCAAACCAACGGCTTTAAGCACTCTAATTGCTTCTTGTTCGAGATAGTAGATATCTCTTTGCCCGTGTTCGTAAAGCCCTAAAACAATGTTTTCGAAAACTGTAAGGGAATCGAAGAGAGCGGCGCTCTGAAAAACAAATCCAAATTTTCGCCTCAATTTATACAAAGATTTTCTATCCAACTGCGAAACGATATTACCATCAATAGAAACTGTTCCCAAGTCGGGTTCGAGCAATCCTACAATTATTTTGATTAAAACACTTTTTCCACAGCCGGATTTTCCGATAATGCAAAGAATATCATTATCAGGAATATCAATATTGATACCCCGCAAAACAGTTTTGGGACCGAAAGATTTATGGATATTATTAATATTAATCATTTTTTCAACAAATAGAAAAACAAAAAGACATCGCAAAAAGTAGCGAATGTCTTGTCAAAAATAATAAAAACAAATTATTTAACCCTAATTTTTTGTCCAATTTGCAATCTTGTTTCTTTTACCCCTTTGTTCAGATTTTTTAATTCATCAACTGAAACATTATATTTGCCTGCAATTCTTTCTAGAGTATCGCCCGACCTGACAGTGTGATAAACAGGTGTTTTTTTATTATTAGAGATATTATTTTTAGATGATTTGCCTGTCTCATTATTATTCGATTGTTGAACTTTGAGACGTGAGCCCGCGATAATGATATCACCTTTAATATCATTTTTGTTCCATTCACGCAGCTGTTCCTCTGTAACTCCATATTTATGAGAGATAGAAGCTAATGTTTCACCTTTTTCTACCTTATGAATAAGGACTTTTTGTTGAGGTTGATTTGTTTGTTGAGTTTGTTGAACAGAAGTGGCATGCGAAATTGCAGCAGATTGTTCAATTTTCAGAACCTGCCCAACTTTAATAGAAGATTTTTTCAATCTATTTAGTGAAATAATATTATCTATTGTTGTAGAATATTTATCTGCAATTTTAGCAAGAGTTTCACCTTTTCGGACTTTGTGTTTGATAGTTTTTTTCTGTGGAGAAGAGTTTTGAGAAACGTTGTTAGCATTAGCAGTATTACTAATATTGTTACGAGCAACGATAAGTTTCTGTCCCACTTGAATATTATCTAAATCGATAGGTAAGTTATTCATATTACGAAGGTCTGCGGGGCGAATACCATAGAGTTTTGATATGCTGTAAATAGATTCGCCGGGTTTGACAATATGGGTGATGATTTGTCCGACATTAGAACTTTCTACGTTTGGATTTTGCACAACATCAGCTTTGAGTGTATCTGTTTTAGTAGGTGTTCGAACTATATTGTCGGAGTCGAAAGGTTCAGAACCGATAGGGATACGTAATGAATCACCTTTTTTGAGTTTAGCTTTATATCCGCTTAAATTATTCACTGCAATTAGATTATCAACGGAAACATTGTATTTTCGGGCAATATCGGTAAGAGATTCATTTTGGCTAACAGTATGAAAAATAAAAGGTTGCTTTTCTTCATAAGGAAGAGCTTCGAAATTTTTGGCGAAAGTTTGATAAGTATTATAAGGGATTTTAATAAAATAAACTTTTCTATCGGGTGGAGTAACGTTTTGAAGAAGTTCGGGATTGAGTTCTTTTAGTTCTTCGAGACTAATTCCAGCAGCTTTAGCAATAGCTGAAAGATTGGTAGGTTCTTTAATTTCAAAAATATCGTATTTATATTCGCTTTGATAAGAGATTTCCTTTTCGTCGAAGCCGTATAGCTCGGGGTTCATCATTATTTTCGCAGTGGCGATAAAGTTTGGGACATATATAGCAGTCTCGTTAGGAAGGAATTTCAAAA
>JAKIZO010000056.1:8490-8849 GCA_022707965.1 Bacteroidota bacterium | reverse complement strand
ATTGAATTGATAGAATTCAATGCACTTGATTTTGGCAATCACAATCAAGCTTTCCATCAAGCAGTCGAAACTCTTGGTGGAGTTGATATTGTTCTGGTAGCTTATGGAACTTTACCTAACCAGGAAAAAGCTCAAAACGATATTGAGTATGCAATTGAGCATTTTAATATTAATGCTACATCAATTATTTCACTGAGTTCAATAGTTGCCAATTATTTCGAAGAGAAGGGAAGCGGCACCCTGGCTGTTATCTCGTCAGTGGCAGGCGATAGAGGCAGAAAAAGCAATTATCTTTACGGTTCAGCAAAAGGTGCAATATCAATATTTTTGCAAGGACTTAGAAATCGTCTTTCGAGAAA
>JAKIZO010000056.1:0-8480 GCA_022707965.1 Bacteroidota bacterium | reverse complement strand
CCGTTATTACTATTAAACCTGGTATTGTCGATACACCAATGACTGCTCATTTACCGAAAAACTTCCTTTTTGCAAAAGTTGATGTCGTTGCAAGAAGTATTTTTGAGGGCATAAATGCTCAGAAAGATATTATATATGTTCCGGGTTATTGGAGATTGATAATGTGTGTTATTAAGCACATTCCTGAAACTATTTTCAAAAGATTAAATCTTTAATTATTATATTGCCTTAAGTAATTAAGGTGTAATTATGAAGAAATATCTTTTACTCATTTTAGTTCTTATTTCATTTCCGGAGTTATACTCGCAGGAAGATGAAGAATACGATTACGAAAAAGCTTTAAAGGAAATGGAATACAAAGAGCGTTTCGGTGTTTTTTACAATTTTAATTTCAACTCACAAAGTGCTAATTTTCAAAATCTTCCGAATGTTCCAAGTTGTTGCCCGGATTACAAGAATGGTTCAGGTAGTGGATTTTTAATTGGCGGATTGTTCGAAAAATACTTTCGCGAGAATTTTTATTATGGAGCAAGAATTGGTTTCCACAATTTTTTTGCGAGTTTTAGTTCGCTTGAAGATGAAACTTTTATAATCGATGGGAACATTTATCCCGGAAAGATTGAGCATCTGGTAGACTTAAATTTCAATAGACTTTTTATTTCTCCCAATGTGATTTATTCGCCGAAAGAAAGACTGTTTTTATCGCTTGGTATTGATTTATCTTTTATTGTGAATGCTAAATACAAACAAATCGAAAAAATCAAAGACCCACCTGATAAAGTTACTTTCAGCGATGGACTGCGTTATAGAAATAAAAACGACGGAAGTCTCAAAGGGTATAACGATATTAATTTAGGACTTAATTTGGGAACAGGTTATGAATTTGTACTAAATCCTAAACGTTCACTTCGTCTAATGCCAGAAATTTATTACAATATATGGTTTATACCTCTAATCCAAGAAAAAGAGTGGTTCTCTCAGAATTTAAATTTAGGTGTTGCGTTGAAATATATTCAGCCTCCACCTCCACCACCTCCACCATTGCCACCAAAAGCACCACCACTATTAGAACCAAATTTACCTGAGCCGCCGCCGAAACTCGCTGCTAATGTATATGTTGTTGAAATCGATACTAATAATAACGAAAAGAAGAATTTTGCTGTTAGAATTGAAGATTTCACCTCATTAAGTTTGCGTCCATTGCTTAATTATATATTTTTTGACCATAATTCAAGTGAAATCCCTAATAGGTACATCAAATTAAAACCTGGTGATACTCAATATTTTTCACTTAATCAATTAATTAACGCTGATGCACTTCAAACATACTATAACGTTTTGAATATTATTGGATTAAGATTACAAAATAATCCAGATATTAAAATTGAACTTGTTGGCACAAATTCAAATAAAGCGGAAGAGAAAGACAATAAAAAGCTTTCTCTCGATAGAGCTGAAAAAGTGCGAGATTATTTTGTAAATGTCTGGAATATCGATCCTAAAAGAATTTCCCTCTCTGCAAGGAACTTACCCAAAGAAGCTACATTATCTGATGAAGAAGGTGCTGACGATGAAAACCGTCGTGTTGAGATTGTTAGCTCATCGCCAATTTTATCAGAACCTGTAATCACGGGCGATACTTTAAGAGTTGTTTCAAATTCGAAGCTGCGTTTTTATTTAAAGCCGCTTTCTTCTATTGGTATCAAAGAATGGACTTTGACGATTAAACATAAAAATGAAATCATTAAACAACTATCTGGGGAAGGTTCTGTCCCTGAATTTGTTGACTGGGAAATAAATATTGAGGACAAATATTTTCAAAAAGTTTACACTAATCTAACTTATTCACTTTCGATGAAAGATTTGATAAATCAAACTTTTGAAACAAAACCCCAGATTATTCCCGTTGATCAAATTACTATTGATAGGAAACGCTTAGAGAAGCGAGCAGACCGTGAATTTGAATACTATCGTCTAATCCTATTTGACTATGCCTCTTCGAGTTTGAGAAATGAACATAAAAAAGTTTTAGACCTTGTTAAATCAAGAATTAAACCTAATTCAATTGTAAATATTAAAGGCTATACTGATCGAATTGGAAAGGAGCAAGTGAATTTGAGAATAGCTACTCAACGTGCTAATTCTGTTGCAAGATACTTAAATTTGAAAAATGCTTCTGTTGTAGGAATAGGTGAGAGTGAACTGATTTATGATAATAATTATCCCGAAGGCAGATTCTATTGCCGAACTGTTACAATAGATATTGAAACACCAATTACTGAATAATGGAGAAATAATGAAAACTGATTTGTTGATACAAAACGTTATCGAATTATTAAAAAGTAGCGTTAAGCCTCTAAAAATATTGGAAATTTCAAAAGCTTTGCATATTAAAAGCGATAGCTCTGATTACGAATTGCTTAAAGATGCTATCAATTTGCTTATTGAACAAGAAGTTATTGAAAAAGGGAAAAAGAGAACTTATCAACTTAAACAAGATGAATTTTCTGAATTTACGGGCAAACTTCAAATAATAGATGGTCAAGGTGTTATCGAAACAGGATTGCCAAATATCCCGAAGATTTTAGTTAAGCGTTCACAGTTGAATACTGCATTTCACGGTGATACCGTAGTTGTTAGGTTGCTTGCAAGCAAAAAGAAGAACAAACATCGTGGAGAAGTTATTCAAGTTTTGCAACGAAACGAAGCACCTATTGTTGGAAAAATTGAGTTTGATGGATACTTTTATTTTCTTGTTCCTGATGATCCTGTATATTATGTAGATTTCTTAATTCCGCAGAAAAAATTAAACGGTGCACGTGATGGTGATAAAGTTGCTGCCCAATTTGTTGTATGGGACGACCCCACTAAAAGCCCAAAAGCAGAAGTAATTAAAATATTAGGTGCAGCTGGCGATCCAGCGGTTGAATATGATGCAGTAATTGATGAATTTAATCTACCTCTTGAATTTCCACAAGAAGTAATTAACGAAGCGAAAAAATTAAAGGCTCCTACTAATCGGAAGCCTGCCAAAAGGCTTGATTTTAGGAATGAAATTGTTATTACAATTGATCCAGAGGACGCAAAAGATTTCGATGATGCACTTTCTCTTAAAATGTTGCCTAACGGCAACTATCTGCTCGGTGTTCATATTGCAGATGTAAGCTACTATGTTAAAGAAAGTAGTTCGATTGATATTGAAGCCCGAAAACGTGCTACAAGTATTTATCTTGTTGATCGAGTAATCCCAATGCTACCCGAAGAACTTTCGAATGAAATATGTTCTTTGAAACCTGATGAGCCTCGTTACACGTTCTCTGTGATTGCTGAGCTTACACCAACTGCCGAAGTTGTTGATTATAATATTTCTGAAACAATAATAAAAAGCTCTCGTAGATTTAACTACGATGAAGTTCAGCAAATAATCGACACTGGAAATGGAGATTATGCAGAACTTATTTTAGAACTTCATAAACTTGCTCAAACTCTGAAAGAAAAACGCTACCAGAATGGTGGAATTCTGTTCGACACGGTTGAATACAAGTTCGTTCTGGACGAAAAGAAATTTCCTAAACAGGTTAAACTTAAACAAACAACACCAGCAACGTCGCTTGTTGAAGAGTTTATGCTTCTTGCAAACCAAATTGTTGCTCTGCACGTTGATAAAATACGAAAAGAACTTAAAATGCGGAAACCTTTGCCGTATCTATACAGAATTCACGATGAACCTGATCCTAAAATGCTTAAAACTGTTCTTAAATTCATATCTTCTTTGGGATTTAAACTTAATAAAAAGAAAATTTCTTCAAAAGATATTAATGAATTGCTTATAAAAGTTCAAGACGCACCCGAAAAAAACATTGTTAATCAAGTTCTAATTCGCTCAATGCCAAAAGCTATATATAGTGCTCAGAACTTTGGACATTTTGGCTTGGGATTTTCGCACTACACTCATTTTACTTCACCTATAAGAAGATACCCCGATTTATTTGTTCACCGCCTTCTAAAAGAATACGCACTTGGCAAACCTGAAAGTAACAGACTTGATTATTTGCATCGCTTATCACGTGATGTTGCAAAAGTTTCATCAGATCAAGAAAGACTTGCAATGGAAGCAGAACGTGCTTCAAATAAAATTGCATTTGCATTGATTGCTTCTCAATATGTTGGTCAGGAATTTGATGGAATAATAACAGGAGTTACTTCTTTCGGACTATTTGTTCAACTTAAAGACTTATATGCAGAAGGATTGTTACATATAAAAGATATGCACGGCGATTATTTCATTTTTGATGAGCCTAACTATCGGCTAATTGGCAAAAAAACAAAGAAAATATACAAGCTCGGTGGTAATGTTCGAGTTCGTATTATCAAAGTTAATCTGGAAAAAAGAATGATTGACCTTGCTTACGTTTCTGATTAAACAAATGAAGAATTTTGCTGTTTTTTCACTTTTCTATTTGCAAGAATTAGTCTATACACAAGCCAGATAACAAATGAGAAAAGAGCAATACCTATCAATAATCTCATAATAGAAAAAGTTGGTGGATATACATCGATACTTCCATCTTCGTTTTCTACATAATATGGCTTGCTATAATAGAAAGCAGGATGGAACGGCATCATCCAAAGCCAGGAAGTATGTCCCAAAAGATAGCCTGTCATTAATCCATTTGCATAACCATCGTAATTATGTATATTATAAGTTCTTTGATTTCCATTTGCATCAACTCTTTTAGTTTGTTCTACCTTTTTGGGAATACCATATTTTGCTTTTGCCTGCTCTTTGGAAATTCTTGTCCCACCAAAACTTGAAGTTCGTTGCTGTCTTGGAACGTTTGAAGTTTTTGGTTTTGCAGTTTGTGCCGGACGTGGTTTGAAGGAGCGACTACCCCCGAAGCTACCGCCTCCTCTTCTTGCCTCAGCGAAATCAGGGAGAATAAATATACTAAGCGCGAAAAAAATGATAACTGTTCCAAAAAATCTTCTTAAATGATTATATGCTTTCATTAGAATATTTTCTCCTTATCAATTGAACCATCTTCATTTCTAAAAATTATTTCTGTAAATAATTCGGGTGTGTCAGGAATGTAGTATTTTGAAGATAAAAACTTTCTAATACCATCTTTGTTGTCTGCTCCTTTGATATGCACATATAAACTAACGACACCTTCCTGATATTCGTCGTCAATGAAAACAGATGTATTTTCTAAATTTCCGTCGCTTTCAATTGTTAGCGTAATTAAGCTCTCTAATTCTAAATCTGTTAGAGTTGGTTCAGTTGTTTTTAAATTAATCAAATAATCTTCAAAAATATTAAAGACATATATTTTTTTGTCAGTACCTTGATACTGAATAATTGCTTCGAAGTTCCCCTCTTCATTTATGTTAATATATATTTCTTTTAGTCCCGTTAATTGTTCACCATTGTAAAATACAACTGTTTTCTCCAATCTACCATTGCTTGATATACTAAAAGTTGGCATAAAAATTCAAACAAGTTATTAAAATTATACCATTTATTTTTCGTTTATAAATTACATTTATTGTATTATTTCCCAAATAGGTTATTTATGGCAAAGCTACAAAAGCAATTCCAAACAAATTATTCCGCTATTGAGATGAAAAACTATATTTCTACTAAATTATTGCCCAATCCTACTCTTGCAACTTTTCTTGAAAGCACCAATTGGGAAGGGAACACTCTATTTATCAACAGTAAATTAGGAAAAGGCAAAATTATTTTAGAGAATAATTTGATTACAATAGATTTTGAATTCTCTTTGTTTGGTTCAGTTGCCAAAAAAACTATCGAGGCAACTTTGGATAGAGAATTCAAGCAACTCGGAAAATAATCTCAAATTCTTATGAAAAATAAGTTTTGGCTTGCTTTTATTTGCTTTATTGCAAGCTACATAATTTATATATTTTCACAGCAAGTCTTGCAACTCATTTTTGATATTTATTTTAGTATAATTATTTCTCAATTATTTTTTTTCCTGTTGCCTATTTTATTTGTTTCCTATTCACTATCTTTCAATTTCAGAAGTATATTTCGGATAAATAGATTATTTAATTTTTCCCTGTATATATATACTTTTATTTTGTTTTGTTCACTGTTCTTGTTCATTCACTCGTTAATATTTATACAATTGACATTTTTACCTGAATCTTTTAAGATTTTAGTTCAAGAGCATTCAAAAAATACTGAATACATATTAAGGGATTTGGCAAAAGACAGCCTGCCCTGGGCTTTATTGTCTTTGGCAGTTGTCCCTGCGATAGTAGAAGAATTAATATTTCGAGGTTTTTTGCAAAAAATATTTGAGCACAGATATGGCGCTCATTTAGGTATTATATATACATCGTTGATTTTTGCACTGCTTCATTTCAATTTATTGAATTTAATTCCACTTTTCTTATTATCATTAGTAATCGGTAAAATTGCTTTATATACAAATTCGATTTTTCCTGGAATTATCATTCATTTTTTGGTTAATACTACTACTATAATATCAAAATCATTTTATAGTGGATTTTTAGATGCAGAGCAAGATTATCAATTTTCATTGGAAATTTTGCTATTATTTATTTTTTCATTATTCGTTACGATGATTATTGTTCATACATTTAAACGTAATTATAATTATAAAGTTAATTATTGAAAAACATTTGGTATTTTATGTTTTATTAAATATATTAGTAACTTGTATTTAATTACAGTTCTTATTAACTTTATTATTTTTGTATTACTTACTAAAGGGAACAACAGTGATTGCAGAACTCACACAAGAACAAAAACGAACAATTTGGGAACGTCAAAAAGGAATGTGTGCTGTTACAGGCAAAAAATTCGAAAATTTTGACGAAACAGCTGATGCTGAATTCTTAATTATTAATCCGGATTTACCAATCGAACTCTCAAATGTAGTAATGATGTTCAAGTCAGCCGACCTTTCGGCAGTAAAGAGAACCACATCCGATGGTAAAATTTATCTACGTCGCTATTTGATGCCTTATGCAAATTTAGAGAATTTCTCTAAGGAAGAATTTGCTTCTGAAATTAATATCGATATCGAGCTTGTTACAGAAGAAGCAAAAAATAGCACAAACTGGAAAGAAGTTAGAAACAAAATTAGAGACTTAATTTCTATTCTAAATAGTTACCAGCCACCACTTGAAAATAAAAATGTCCTTTTAGATAAATTAAATTCTTCGTTAGAAATATTAATTGCTCGTCAAAAAGAAGAAACTGAAAAAACTCAAGCTGAACAAATCAAAAACTACGAACAAATAAAAGCAGTTGTTGATGAAGCGATAAAGTTTGCTAACGAAGCTCAGAGCTTCAATGAAGCAAGAGAAAAGCTTATTAATGCTAAAAGCGAATTCAGAAAATTGTCGCTGAAAAGAGAACACGCTGAGGAAATTCTAACTGCTTTGAATAATGCCATAGAGAATATAAATAACAAAATTCGCGAAGAACGCGAAAATTACGAAATGGAATGCTCTGAAAACTATCACATTCTCAAAGCAAAAGTTGAAGCTACTGTTGAAAAAGCAAGCAAGGCAACTCATTTCAAATCAGCACGTCAAAGTTTAATCGACCTTCAAGCTGAGATTAAAGATAAAAAGCTTAAACGAAACCAGAGAGAAGAATTGTATCAAATTATCCGCGAATGTTTTGAAGGTATCAATCAGCGTCAGCAACAGGAACGCCAGATGTCTGATGCTGATTATGAAGAAAATTATCAAAAAATCAAGAAAATCGTTGATGAAGCAATTTCTTTTGCTGAAAATGTTACTACAAGCTTCAAAGAAGCAAAGGATACTTTAATTGCTGCGCAGGCTGCTATTAAAGCCGCCATTCTTCGCAAAGCCCAGAAAGATGAACTTTTCGGTAACATTCGCCGTGTTTTCGAAGCTATTAATGAAAAACAAAATGCTGATAGAGAAAATTACGACAAAGAAGCAAACGAAAATTACTCCAAATTGTCTGCTAAAATTGAAGAAGCTTTCGTTTATCTAAACAACACGAGCGATTTCAGGTTGCTTCGCGAAAATATCATTGGTATTCAAAGCGAAGTTCGAATAATGAAACTGAAACGCGAACAAAGAGCTGAACTTCTTGAAAAAATTCAAAAAGCTTTTGCTATTATCGATAAATTGAAAAATGAATATTTTGAAAAGCGTAAGCAAGAACGCATAATTAAACTTAATGAAACTTTGAGTAATCTTGAACTCAAAATCCAACGCCTTGAAGAATCCATTGCTGCGGACAAACAAACAATTGAAACTATCAAATCTGATGAAATAAGCGAAGCTGAAAAGGAAGAAAAAATTAAAACTATTCAGGAACGTATCTCTGAAAAAGAACAGAAAATTGCTGAAACAAGAACAAGAATTGAAGAACTGCAAAAAGAAAAAGAGAAAATTCAGCAACAATAAACGATATTTTACTTTAAAAAACGTCATTACTATAA
>JAKIZO010000055.1:458-8982 GCA_022707965.1 Bacteroidota bacterium | reverse complement strand
TCAACCGGCGTTTCACTTTCCCCGACATTATCCTGGCAGGCATCGGCAAACGCAACAAGCTACTACGTGCAGGTTTCAACGGACAGTTCGTTCAGCACAATCCAGGTAAATGATACGGTTACAACTACAAGCCGTCAATTGAGCAATTTGCAGTATAGCACAAAATACTACTGGCGAGTAAGAGCTATAAATTCGAGCGGAAGCTCAGATTGGTCTGTGGTGTGGAGTTTTATGACACTTTCTATATCTTTACCTAATCACTGGAATTTTACAAGTAATACGGGCAATTATGCAGTAATTGGATTAAACCCGAATGGTGTGTATGAAATTGATAACAGGAACATTACAAATGGGGATGCTATTGGTGTGTTTTATCTTGATGAAAGCGAGGAGAAATGTGCTGGATATATGATATGGGATGGGCAAAACTACGGTATAGTAGTTTGGGGCGACGATGATTTCACCCAAAACACGAAAGAAGGTTTTTCTCCTGGCGAAGCATATATAATCAAAGTTTGGGATGCACAAGAAGCAGTAGAACACTATGTTGATTTCAATATTCAATCAGGTTTGGGCGTTTATCAGCCAAACGGCATCACAATTATCGATACTATTAGAGCAATAGTTAAAATCACGCACAATATTCATCTCAATACGGGATGGAATATGATTTCTTCTTATGTTCAACCTGATAGTTTGTCAATTTCTAATTTACTCTCTCCGATATCTCAAAAATTACAAATAATGAGAAATGCATTTGGACTAATTTATTCTCCTCCGATGACTGCAACACTTAGCCAATGGAGTAGATTTCACGCTTATCAGCTTCGTCTGACCAGTCAGGATACTCTGCCAATATACGGAAAAAAGATTACTCCGCATGCACTGCCGATATTTTTATCTACAAATTGGTATTGGTTGCCTTATCCAAGAACTTCCTCGATGGCACTTACAACTGCTCTATCAAGCATTCAAAGCAGAATTCTGCAAGTGAAAACAATCACCGGGCAAGTTTATCACCCACCATTTTTCTACACCTTACAAACCTTAGAACCAGGTAAAGGATATATGATAAAACTAACTCAGTTTGCAAGATTAGTCTATCCTCCTAACTCAACAACTAAATCAGTTGCATCACGCAACAGTTTTACCGAACCATCAATGTTTGTCCGAAAGCATAATATCACGGGCAAAACCGCGGTTATTCCAATGGAAATTGCAAATATTCAAGATGGCGACGAAGTGGGCGTCTTCACACGCGACGGCTTGCTTGTGGGTGCGGGCGTTTGGCAGGAAGGTTCGTGTGGCGTAGTAGTATGGGGCGACGATGAATTCACAAGCGAGAAGGACGGTGCTTACGAAGGCGAAGAACTCTTTGTCAAGGTATGGAGCCGCAAAGATAATACCATTGGAAGCCTTCGAATTGCAGAAGCACGCAATTTGTCCGAAGGCAGTTTAATTGCCACTCTCCAATACGAAACTGATGCAATTCTTATGCTTAAAGGTATCGCAGAGTTCGAAAATTCTTCTCTTATAATTACTCCACAACCAGCAGCAGAAGAACTATTTATTTCCTATCGTAAACTTCCGGGTGAGACGCTTAAAATAGAACTCTACAATCAGAACGGGAGCTTGCTCATTAGTCAGGTTCATAATTCGCCCGATGGTGTAATTAAACTTGATATAGGCAATATCCCAAGCGGTGTGTATTTCGTTGTGCTTCGCAATGGTCTTAACTATGCAAAAGAGAGAGTTGTTGTCGTCAAGTAACCTTTGATTGTGAATATTGATAAGAAAACCTTCGGAAGGTTCCAAGCCTTCCGAAGGTTCTAAGCTTTGTAATTACGAAATGAACTGATTAAAATAATATCTATTTCGTAAATAGTAGTTCAGACATTCCTGTCTGAAAATTACCAATTATCGATAATTAATATAATATGCGTATAATATAAGATATGCGTATAATATAAGATTCGTAGCTCAGACAAGAATGTCTGTGCTACCAACAGAAAAATGCGTAGCATTTAGCAACAAGATGTGCATTGCACAGACAAGAATGTCTGTGCTACCATTATCAAAACATTCCGCAGGTTTATAAATTATCTTATTTCAATTTGTTAATCTATTTATTTTCGGTAACTTTGTAAATCTTTTTTGTTCATTTTATATGATTTGGTGTATTATGAAACAAGTAAAAATTCATCCTGCGAGTAAAACACATAACGTTACTTACGCAATTCGTGATATTATCGTTCTGGCAGAAGAAGTTAAGAAAAGTGGTAAGGAATTACTTTATCTGAACATTGGTGACCCTAACGTTTATGATTTTGTTACCCCAAAGCACGTAATCGAAGCCACCTACAAAGCTATGCTCGAAAACAAAAACGGCTATGCTCCATCGAGTGGTATCAAACCTGCTATTGATGCGATTGTTCGCGATGCCGAACGCAAGGGAATAAAGAACATTTTAGATGTGTTTGTTACTACGGGTGCAAGCGAAGCAATTGAAATATGCTTAACCGCACTGCTAAACCCTGGCGAAAACTTCCTTATGCCTACTCCCGGCTATCCGCTTTATACAGCAGTCCAGAGCAAACTCGAACTCGTTCCCAATCCATACTATCTGGACGAAGCTAACGGCTGGCAACCCGATATTCACGATATCAAGTCAAAGATTAATGATAAAACTCGTGCCATCGTTCTTATTAACCCGAACAACCCTACTGGTTCGATTTGCAAAAAAGAGACTTTGCTAAAAATTATAGATTTAGCTCTGGAACACAATCTGGTAATTATTGCCGACGAAATCTACGATAAATTGATTTTTGGCGAGAAGGAATTCATCTCGATTGCTTCTCTTAACACGGAAGTTTCCTGTATTACTTTCTCGGGATTATCCAAAAATTACATTGCACCTGGCTTCCGTATCGGTTGGGGCGTTGTAAGTGGCAATCGGTCGGTTATGAGCGATTATATTGATGCTATAAATAAGCTTCTTCGTGCTCGCGTTTCTGCTAACCACCCCGAACAATACTCAATTATTGCAGCTTTGGACGGCGACCAATCGCACCTTACAGATGTAAACAACCGCTTGAAAAACAGGCTCGAAATCACTATGAACAAACTTGCCACTATTCCGGGTATTTCTCTTGTGCGTCCTGATGGTGCATTCTACGCTTTCCCATCAATCGATGTCGAGGACGATGCTCATTTCTGCAAAGAACTGCTCAAAGAAACTGGCGTTGTAGTTGTCCCGGGCAGTGGATTTGGTCAGAAACCCGGTTCGCACCACTTCCGAATTGTTATTCTGCCGCCCGAAGAAGTGCTGAACAAGGCTTTCGACCGTATTACGGAATTTTATGCCAAATATAAATCATAATTTATTGAGGCATCTTTGAAAATTTTGCAACTTGCACCTCGCTTCCCGTTTCCGCTTGATGACGGTGGGAAAATTGGCGTAGCTAATATTTTTATCAATTTAAGCCGTCTGGGTTGCGAGGTGCATTTGTTCGCTTTCGAAGATGTCAAAATTAGCCAATCAGCCCACGATGAAGCAAAGCAATACGGAAAAGTTATAATCTATCCGCATATTCCTAAAAATTCTCTGTTCGGTGCATTTCTTGCTTTTATCACCAACTCTTCTCTGTATCTAAACAAGCACTATTCGGCAAAAGTGCGGGAATATCTATTCTCGCTTTGCGAGCGTGAACGCTACGACGCAATCCATTGCGACCACACAGCAATGGCAAGCCTTGGGATCGAGCTCAGTCGCAAATTCGGCATACCCGTAGCGTTGCGTCTGCATAACATTGAATTTATGATTTGGCAGCGATATGCGGAAAATTTAAGCGACACTAATCCCAAAAAATTGTTCGTCAGCCAGCAAGCAAAAGCACTTAAAAAAGCAGAAATTGAAATTATGTCTGCGGTAGATGCTTGCTTTGCCATTACCGAAGACGAAGCGGCGTTAGCCCGCCAGCTTTCGCCGAAAGCAAATATTCTGTGCGTCCCAATTGGCGTCGACTGCGAAAAGTTCAAGTATGCCGATATGAGCAATCGCGAAAGCAAAACGCTCGCTATTGCAACAACTTACAAGTGGCAGCCGAATGTCGATGGATTGATTTGGTTTATCGAAAATGTTATGCCAAAGCTCAAAAAAGAACTATCAGGCGTAAAACTAAATCTTTATGGCAAAGGCTTGCCCGATAAATTAAGAAATTACGCTCACCTTGGTGTTTGTCCAATTGGATATGTCGAGGATATTGTCCCTTGCTTGCAGAAGGCAACTCTGTATGTTGCACCATTGTTTGTAGGTGCAGGCGTGCGTGTCAAAATTCTGGAAGCAATGGCAACGGGTTTGCCCGTTGTTGCAACAGACATTGCGGCACAAGGCATTTCGGCAGGCAAGTCCCAGGGGATTATCCGTGCAAATTCAGCAAACGAAACTGCAAACGCCATTATAGCTTTGCTCAAAAATCGGCAAATGCTCTCTATTCTTGGCAAGTCTGCCGCTGATTATATCCGCGCAAATTACAACTGGCAAAAAAATGTCAAAGTAATTCTTGATGAATACCAAAGATTAATACAAGCAAAGCGTCCAAATTTGTCATAATATTTCAATTTACTTAAAAATTTTAAAGTTGCTTTTCGATATTTTCTTTTTTTATTTGATTTTTTGAAAAGATTTGTTTATTTTGTTATGGTTATTATTATTTTTTGAGCATAAAGATGGAAACAATTCAACTAATTGGATACCAAGCAAGTTCAGGCGAATATAAAAAACTTCCTCTGTATTTGATGAGCGTTTCAGCAGGAACCCCGACACCCGCCGACCAGACCATCGAAAGCGAAATTGACCTCAACGAGTTTCTTGTTCAGCATCCTGCTGCAACATTTTTTGCTCGTGTCAATGGTGATGCACTTCGCCATTTCGGTGTTTGCGACGGTGATATTTTAATTGTAGATACTGCAATCGAACCAACAGATGGGAAGTTGGTGCTCACCTCCATTAGCGGGGAACTCACTATTAAAATTTACCGCAAATTTGGCGATGTCCCGTATTTGCAATCTGCTGATAATCAATTTCTACCGCTGAAAATTGATGGATATGTGGAATTTATTTTGCTCGGTGTTGTTACAAAAATCATTCATTCTCTATAATTCGGCATAATAATTGATTATTCTAAACTGTAATTGTATAAATAATTGGAATTGTGAATTATTATGCGAGCAAAAAAATTACCCCAAATAAAGCAAAAATTCTATTACGAAGCACCTGTTCTTCCTGCTCAATTCAAAGCAGGGAAACCCGTCGTTGCGGAAAAGATAAATTCTATCGATTTGGTTCGTATGCTTCTACCGAAAAAGGAAAATTATTATATGGTGCAGGTTTCGGGCGAAAGTATGATAGAGGAAAATATTTACGATGGCGATATACTAATTGTCGAGAAAAACAACCGACCAAAAGATGGCGATATTGTAATTGCTTCGCTCAACGGCGAAATGCTTGTAAAAATTTTCCGCTCAATTAATGGAAAAGTGTATTTATTCTCTGCTAACAAAAGATTTTTCCCGATAGAAATTTTTCCCGATTGGCAGTTCGAAATACTTGGTGTTGTGCGGCACTGCATTCATAATATGGTGTAGCAATGAAAATTTCGGACGATACACGGCGAGTGATAGAATTTCTGGAAGCCTATTCAGAGGAAGGGCTTCGCAAGAAGAACGATTTGGAGGTGCTGCTGGAAATTTCCGCAAGCCGTGGCGATTTTGCCTTTGCCAATAAACTTATTTTCACGGGCAAAAGCGTTTTCAAACTATACAAGACTTTCAAAAAATCCACGGGCAATAACGCCGATGCTCTGAAAACACAACTCAGCTCGTCCATTGAAGATTTGCGGCGGCTGCTTCGCTCTGCTACGGATGATGCCGACGAACAAATCAAGAAGCGTTTCGAAGAAACTTACTTCGTAGATACCAACGGTGCAGTGGCAAATTTAATCGATTTGTCGCACGATTTGTCTGTTCTGAAAGACCTGCAAACCGATAGAAATCAATCAATAAAGCAGCAAAACAATGACTTGTAGCGAATTCAAAATGCAATTTGCTGGTCGGGTGATTTTAGCCTTTGTTACTGACGAAGTAACACACCTATTCAAATTCGAAGCTCGCTATATAACCTTTTTTATGAAGCGTTTCATCGACGAAAAAATTCCTTTGTGGCGGCATATTTATTTTTACGAAGTCGATAATCTTAACGTAGAAATCACCGAGAACGGCAAAATTTGCAAGTTCGAAGATAAAGCCCGATTTCTTTATCTCTGGGCAAAGCGTTTAGACCAAACGGGTGGTGTCTGTGTTATTCGTAGCACTTTTCTGCCGCCCGATATGTCCTTGCTCGAAGGAAAACGCGCAAAAATGTTTACTTTAAGGTTCGGCGAGGACTAATCTTTCAAAATTTTAGTTTTCTTCTTCAATAATTGCAATATTGCATAAATGATAATTGCCGAAACTGCAAGAAAGAACCAAATATCCAGATGAATAATAGATTTTATTTTGCCGTATTCTTGAATAAAGTTAAATATAAATACAATCAAAACAACAGCAACAAAGCCGTCCTTCTCTTTTCGCAGCACCTTTTTTAGTCTGAACTTGTTGTCGGGTGGCACCCAATTCCGAAAATTTGGAACAAATGCGGGAACATTCGACACCCAGTTGATGTATTCATCGCCAAATTTTCCTCTCAAAAACATTTCTTCTGCGAACATTATTCTTTCGTAATACAACCAGAAACCTAAAATAAACACAACAACAAACCACACAGAATTGCTTAGCATTGCAAGCCCCAGCCACATAAAGAAGTTGCCTAAATAAAGTGGGTGCCGCACAAGCGAATACGCACCCGTTGTATTAAGTCGGTCGGCAACTTGCTCTTTGGTGTTTCGTCCCGAGGTGCGGTCGGGTGTGTGCCCTACGGTGTAGACGCGAATAGCAAAACCAATCATACTCACAGCGAAGCACGACAAAATATACCAGTCGTCCAGCCCTGTGATGTTTGGTCTCGAATGCAATTTGTTGAAAATAAAAATTCCCAGTGCCGCCAAAAGCGCAACTAAGGGAAGTGTGCTTCTATAACGAAATAGAAAATTCCCGTGTCGAGTAAATTCTTCAATTAAAGGCATTTATTTATAAAATAAAGTTTATAAATAATAAAATCAAATTTAACAAAAATTATACAATTTCAATAATTATTGCGTTTGCTTCGCCGCCACCTATGCAAAGCGAGGCAACGCCAAGCTTTTTATTTTGTCTGTGCAGTGCATAAATTAGTGTAGTGAGTATTCTTGCCCCTGAGGCACCAATTGGGTGCCCAAGCGAAACAGCCCCACCGCAAACGTTTAATTTCTCAATGGGAATATTCAAAGCTTTCATTGCATAGAGCGGCACAATCGCAAAAGCTTCGTTTATTTCGAACAAATCTATATCGTTAATTGTAAGATTTGCCTTTTTCAGCACCTTTTGAATTGCAGAAACAGGGGCAGTAGTAAACCACTCGGGCTCGTTAGAAAACGAGGCGTGTGCAATGATTTTTGCCAGCGGCTTCAAATTATTGCTGCGGACATAATTTTCAGATGCAACCACCAGTGCAGCCGCACCGTCGTCTATAGAAGAAGCATTTGCAGCTGTGATTGTGCCATCTTTTTTGAATACAGGTTTCAGTTGCGGAATTTTCTCGAATTTCACTTTTTCAGGTTCTTCGTCTTTGTCTATCGTGATCAATTCTTTCCCAAGATTTGCCTTGATTGGAACAATTTCATCGGCAAAATAGCCGTTTGCTTGTGCTTCCAATGCTCGCTTGTAGCTCAAAGCAGCGTATTCATCTTGCTCTTGACGTGTGATATTGTGTTCTTCGGCACACTTTTCAGCCAGCAATCCCATATACGACTGACTATAAATATCCCATAGCCCGTCGTAAATCATCATATCAACAAGTTCAGAATTGCCCATTTTATAGCCCGAACGCGCCTTTTGCAAAAAGTAAGGTGCGTTTGTCATTGATTCCTGCCCGCCTGCTACAATTAAATCGGCATCAACGCAACGAATTGCCTGTTCGGCGAGCATTACAGATTTCAGCCCACTTCCGCACACCTTGTTTATTGTCATACACTCCACCGAATACGGCAAATTAGCATAAATTGCTGCCTGGCGTGCAGGTGCCTGACCGACGCCGCCGGTGAGTACATTCCCCATTATCACTTCGTCAATATCTTGCACTCGAACATTTGATTGCGACACCGCTGCCTTTATCGCTTCTGCTCCAAGCTGCGGAGCCGTAAAGTTTGATAATGCTCCCATAAAAGCACCGATTGGTGTTCGTTTGGCTGAAAGGATATATGAAGTCATAGCGCACTCAGAATAATACAAAATAATTAGTTATAACGAAAAATCATTTTAAATATTAGATTAATCATTATTCATTTTTGAATTCTTATTAATTAATGAAAATAAAATTATAATTAATTAA
>JAKIZO010000055.1:0-420 GCA_022707965.1 Bacteroidota bacterium | reverse complement strand
TTGCATAAATATTTTATTTTTGAGAAGATTGTATTGATAATTTTTCTATAATTTATTAATTTTGATAAACTTAAATATGGCAAAGAAGATGGAAAACGTCATTGAAAAAATCATTAAAGAGGATTTTTTAGATATCCTTCCTTTTCAAATTGCATTAATGGACAAAAATTACAAGGTCATCTGGGCAAACACCCAATTCAAAAAATTCTATGGCGACGATAATACTAATAAAACTTGCTATTCTATCTGCAAGAAAAATCAGTTCCCTTGTCCTTATTGCAAGGTGCCGGAAGTGGTGCGCGGTGGCGAACCAATGGTTGCCTACGAAGTGCTTACCGATGCTCTGGGAAGGAAATTTAACTATTCCGTTTTCTTTGTTCCCGTCAAAGATGAAAGCGGCGAAATATCGCATATACTCGA
>JAKIZO010000054.1 GCA_022707965.1 Bacteroidota bacterium | reverse complement strand
CTGTCATCGAGTCTGCATCGTTGCCAATATAGTTTTTGCTAATTACAATACCATTGAGCCCTGGGGAAGCGCCCATAATGCGAATAGCATAGTAAGCTCTTTCGATTTTATTTTCGAGAAGAGAAATATTATGGTTGGTTGCAACCTGACCGACAGAAGAAGTAGCAACAAGGATACCATAACTGTTCGTGGTATTGTTAATAGCAGGATGGCCGGCTCTGATATTCACATTGCGAATTGTGATATTGGTAGCACCATTAGTAGCAGTGCCGGCAATGAAAATAACCTGATGAGTAGCAGTGCGAACTGTATTAGTAATAGTAAGAGCATTGCCCTGGAAGCCCGAAAGACGCCCATCTATGGTTAATCTATCAGTGCTATTGAAGAGCAAGCAAGCACCATCTTTATTGAAGGAAAGAGTGCGAGGAGCGCCCCAGGGACGAATTGTGATAGAATAGACACCACCGCTGGAAGAAAATTCGCCAAGGGCAACAGTTCCAGGCTCGTCTATATCAGAAACAATTTTTATAGTTACGTTGCCAACAAGAACTGCATTATTGAGGGCGGCAAAGATGCCATCACTTCCCGTGAGTGTTGTGTAGGTTTGTCCCGCACCGACTTCTATATCGCCGCTAAAAGAAGGTAGCACGCGATAAAAGTAGCTCGGACTTGTTGCAGGGAAATCAGTTGCCGCAAGAGCAACAGAGGTAACCTGGCTTGCAAGAGTAGCACCATATACACCAATATTAGGATTAGTGAAATTGTCGGATGCAACAATGAAGTACTGGACTGTGTCGCCAATTGCAAGGCCACCAAAAATCAAGTTGTGGTCAATTACAAATTGATATTGGTCGCCACCGAGCGAAGTTGCAACAGCGTATTTCCAGCCATTAGTTGCATTTGTATTATCTACGAAAGTATTAGCGTTTGATGATTTGCGGAAATACAGGCGAGGCATATTGGTTGTGTCGACACCACTAACATCAGAAATTGTAGCAACTAATGTTTGGGATGGGACACCTGCACCTATATTAGACAGGTTTGTGAAGAAAACTTCAGGAGCGTCAATATCGCCTGCTTCTTCATAAGCACCGATTGTAGGAGTAGTTGTGCTACGAGTTACACCAAGAATGTCTGATGTTACCTGCGTAATTGGAGTACCAGCAGCAACAAGTGGCGAACCTGTATATGGCATTAAGTTAGTTAGTCCATTAAATACTGGGTTAGCAGAGATAGAGTTTACATCCTGACCGCTAAGCCCACGCCAGGACATAATATCAGCAGCATCGGCACCAAGAAAACCAAGCATTGCATTAGGACCAGAGACGTAGTAATCATTGTAATCAATGGTCGAAATATTCGCGGTGCCTGCAAGATAAATGGCGTATGATTTAGACGTTGCATTAGGGCTAACGTATGAGTTAACGAATACGTTATTGCGAATATCAAGGTTTGTTGCAGAGGTAGAAGTAACTGTTAATGCAGCAGGTAAAATTTGAGTAGCATTTGCGTGAGTTCCATTCATATAAACAGAGTTGTGCCATATTGCCCAGTTAGCACCACCTTGTATCTGGATACCTGATGGGCTATATTGAGCACTGTTGGCACTTGTAACATTGCCCTGTATTCTTGCAATAGCATTATTAGCAATAGTGTCATTATTGCAAGAACTTAAAAATAGCATACCGACTTGATAGTATGAAGTAGAGGCATAGGTTTGGTTAATATTTAAAATAAAGTTGTTTGTAAAGCGAGAATTCGTAACCGAACCTAAGTACATACCAGCAACGGTATAGTAACCCGTGATTGTTTTAAATATATTACCATCAAATAAACCGTTATTTATATAGTAACCATATAGACCATAAACAGTACCAGTAGAAGTGAATGCATTTCTAATTACATTAGATTGCACAACTGCGGTGCTCGGAGAAGAGGAATTATGATAGATATAGTAACCATAAAATGTACTTGTAATATTAATATCTTCTATTCTATTGTTAGTGATAATAGGAGCAGGCGAATAATAATTATAAACACCATAGAAAGCACCACCAGAAGAATTAATATTTCTAATTATGTTGTTATAAGCAGTTAAATTATTGCCATAGTACATACGAAGAAAATATACTGTTGATGTAGAAGAAACATTCTCCATTGTATTGTCTGCAACTTCTGGTAAATTTGTATAATAAAGATAGAGGGCATATAAAGTTGTAGTAGTATTATAAGAGAAGTAATTATTTTTAATTACAGGAGCTTGCACATAATACATATAAATGCCATAGTAATTACTCATTCCCGGAGTAGCATTTTGCCCGAAATTATTGAAGCGGACAGTAATATTAGTAGCGTATTGGGCAGCAGCTGAACCACCGCGGATGCTTATACCATAGTAAGTACGTGCAAAATTACAGTAGAGTATCTGGATATTGTCGAAGCCTGGTGCACCAGTAGATTGAGAAGAAGAAGAAGAAACGTTGATACCGTAGCTTGTAGTAGTAGCAGAAGCACCAAGGATATTAACATTTCTGATAAGTATGTTTTTTGCACCGTTACCGCCGTCGGTGGAATCAATCCAGATAATAGTAGCACCAGTGTTGAGCGAAGCAAAGGTAAGAGAGTTAGTAGAACCTGTTTGCCCGACGCGACCGTCGATTGTGATATTGTCTGCGTCAGCAAAACGAACAACAGGCGAAATAGAAGCATCGCCGTAAACTGTATCCACACCCGAAGTGTAGATGTTTACAGCAGTGTAGCTTGCAGCACCTGAACCGGAACGGTTCAGAACAGCAGTTGCAGTTTCGACGGTGTTGCCGGTAATGTTGATTGTGATATTACCGGTATGAACACCGTTATTGATAGCATCGAACGCAGCTTTGAGTGTTGGATAGTTGATAGGTCCGATTTGAACCTGCGCGTTCAAAGCTACGCTTGCCAGAAGTGCTACAACGCCGAATAAGAAAAAGCGTTGCAAAAGGTTTTTCATTTAAAGCTCCTAAAATAGTAGAACGAAATAATTACTATATAAATTCTCTTTTTTCAAAGTTTAACAGAACAATTAACATAACTTAACAATGCTAAAAATATCATTATTATAATACAAAAAATTTTAATAAAAACCAAGTTTTTATTAACAACTCCAAATAATAACAAAGAAACTTGCTTGAATAAGCGAAACTAAATCATCCCCAAGTCTAATATTTATGTAAAATTAAAGAAAAATTATAAAAAAAACAACAAATTGATTAAACAATTGTAAAAATTTATCATTTAAGCTATCCACTATCAATAACACTCTAAAAATATTAGAACTTAAGGTTAAACGAGTAAATTTCGGAATTATTTTTATTGATAAAAATCAGTTTATTGTTTTTCCAGACTTTGGCTATACCGTTATAAAAATTTTGGGCGAAGTCGTATTCGGGTGGGATAATAAAACTGCCGGATTTGTCGATAAATCCAAAGTATTTGTCTTTTTTTGCAACAGCGAGCCCTTCGCTGAAAGGAGTGGCATAGAGAAATTGCGGTTCAATTACGTATTTTCCTTGATTGTCGATATATCCATACAAATTAGTATTTACGTCGCGGACGCAAGCAACGCCTTCTGAGAAATCACTTGCATCAGTGAATTTATTGGGAGTAAGCTGCGAAATATTTATGAAATTGCCTTTATTTTCGAACTTCAGGAAGGAGAAAAGATTGCCATCGAAGTAGCGAGCAGTACCATCAATAATATCCCAGGCTTTTTCGTATTTTTCGGGTATTATGTAGTTGCCGCTTGTATCTATGTAGCCATATAATCTACTATTTTTTGCAAAAGCAATTCCGTTGTTGAACTTACCTGCATCAATAAACAGGAATGGAATTACAAGTTCGCCATTGGTGTCGATATAACCATATTTATCACCTTTTCGCACTAACGCACGATTATCGCTGAAATGGCTGATAAAATCATATTTCGGTTCTATAAACACTTCTGCTGCGGAGTTTATCATACCGAATTTTTCGCCGTGAACGTATTCAGCTGTTTTCATCAAGTTTTGATATGGAGCTGTGCCGTTTTGAAACTTGCCAATTATATCCTCAGTTGGTTCAAAAACAAATTCCCCTTTTTCGTTTATTATTGCGTATTTATAACCGTAAGTGTAGAACCAAAATTTTTTTGCGATACGGACTGTGGCTTTGCCTTCGGAAAAATACGCCCACTCGGGAAATTCAAACGACGGAAAAGAATCTTGCTCGAAAACCAAATATAATTTATGAAATGGAGTATCGAATTTCGGTTCTATTACAATTTTGCCCGATGAATCGAGATATCCAACTTTGTTATCCTGGACAAAAGGCACCGGCGGATAAGCATAAGCAAGATTAGACAACAACACAAGCAATAGCAGTAACTTTTTCATTGCAGTTCATCCTGATTATCTAACTCGATTTTAGTTGAAGAACGCAAAATTTTATCCGCTTCTTCCTTAGAAATTGAGAAGGTAACAGTTTCCTCTTCTTCTTTCTGAGGGTGGGCAAGTTCTTCGGCAATTTCATCAATTTCGCGAAGTTTTGGCAAATCTTCTAAAGAACGCAGCCCAAAAATTTTCAGAAAATCCTGAGTTGTGCCGAAAAGCAGAGGTTTTCCGAGCACTTCCTTTCGTCCGACAATACGCACAAGGTTTTTCTCAACAAGCGAGTTGATAATTTCGCCTGAATTGACGCCGCGAATTTGCTCTACTTCTGCTTTTGTAATTGGCTGGCGGTAGGCAATAATTGCAAGCGTTTCAAGCGCGGCTTGTGATAGTCGTCGCTTAGTTTTGGACTTCAAGAAGCTATAAATGTATTGTCCGTAATGGCTTAATGTGGCAAATTGGTAGCCGTTAGCGTAGTTGACAATCTGGTAGGGTCTGCCGGTGTTGATTAAATCCTGGTTAATATCGCGTATCATTTCTTCAAGGATTTCGGGAGTAAAGTTTATGCTTTTGGCAATTTCGTCGTCAATAGTTAGTTCGTCGGAATTTTTCTCGCCTACTTCAACGGGCGGAAGACTTTCATTGGTTATCAACAATTTATATAAAGTTTTGAAAGAAACAATTTCGTCGCTGGCAAAGATAATTGCTTCGATTATCGCTTTTTGTTCTTCGCGGGGAAGTTGAAGGAATAGATTGCCGTTTTTTTCCATATCGCACCAAAATTAGAATTAATTATTACTTGAACGTAATGAAATAGATATATCATCAAAATGGTCTTCTTGATAGACGAAAATAAGTTGCATTTTGAGCATTTCAAGAATTGCAAGAAAAGTAACGATGATATGTGGTCGGGATTGATTTCGGACAGTCTCGTAGAAACTTACTCTTGGTTTGGTTTTGAGCAGTTCTTGAATGTAGGCGACTTTTTCTTCTACCGTAACGTTGAAAACTTCGACCACATAGTGGATGTCCGATTGTTTTGCCCGAGCAAGAACGTTCTGGAAAGCCCTCATCAAATCGAAAAGCGTAGCATTTTTATAAATACTATCGCCCTCGACCTGCAAATATTCAGCATCGAAAAGCTCACGATAGTAGTGGTAGCGGGTGGATTCTGCTTTTTGAGCAAGTTCAGAAGAAACATCTTTGAATTGCTTGTATTCAAGGATTTTCTGAACAAGTTCTTTGCGTGGGTCGTCGAGTTCCACACCTTCGTCGTCAATATTTCTTGGCAGAAGCATTTGCGACTTGATATACATAAGATTGGAAGCCATCAGGATAAATTCACCTGCAAGCTCTAAATCAAAATACTTCATTAAACGAATGTAGTTGAGAAATTCCTCAGTGATTTTCGAAATTGGAATATCGTAAATATTTATTTCATCCCGCTTTATGAAATACAGAAGCAGGTCGAATGGTCCTTCGAAATCGGGCAATTTAATTTTATACATACGTTTCAATTATCTATAACTTAATTACAAAATTACAGAAAAAAAATTAATCTATTGGGTTGTTCATCTAAATTAAACAAATCATTTTATTAATTTTTTGTTTATTTTTGGAGAAACTAATTAATTAATAAATGATAGGTGAAATAATGAAATCCTGGATTAAACTTATTGTTGCTCTGGTTGCAATCTCATCATTTTCTTTTGCACAGGACCGCCAGGACAAAGGAATAATGACAGAATATCCAAATCCGTTCTGGGAGGAAATTAAAAAAGGCATTTCAGAATTTGAAAGCAAAGAAAAACCTAAGAAATTAGATTTCAAAATGGATTTCACAGGGGTTGAGCTGCCTCGAAAGATAGATGAATTCAAGCAAATTTGGCACAACGAACCAATATCGCAAGGTGCAACGGGAACCTGTTGGAGCTTTGCTGCAACTTCATTTTTCGAAAGCGAAATTTTCAGGATAACAAATAGAAAAGTGAAGTTATCGGAAATGTATACAGTCTATTGGGAATACGTAGAGAAAGCTCGGAGGTTTGTTCAGCAGAAAGGGGCATCTCATTTCAGCGAAGGTTCGCAGGCGAACGCTTTGAAGCACATTTTCGATAGCTATGGGTGCGTTCCTGCAAGTGTTTATCAAGGAATGAAAACGGGACAAAAATTTCACAATCACGAGAAAATGTTCGAGGAAATGAATACTTATCTGAATTTTGTAAAGAAAAATTGCTTCTGGAACGAAGATGTTGTTCTTCAAACTATAAAGAGTATTCTGAATTCATATATGGGCGAACCACCGACAAAATTCACTTACGAAGGGAAAGAATACACACCGCAGGACTTTTTGAAAAATGTTTGCAAAATCAACACGGCAGACTATGTTGATATTATGTCTTTGTTGCAGGAAGGATTTTGGAAGAAAGCATTGTATGACGTTCCCGATAATTGGTGGCGTTGCGATACATATTTGAATGTGCCTGTGGAAGACTTTATCGGAACGATAAAGGAAGCAGTGCGTTCGGGATATTCGGTTGCGATTGGTGGAGATGTGTCCGAAAGTGGCTATTATTCGTTCAAAGATGTGGCAATGGTGCCATCTTACGATATTCCTTCGAGTTATATAGATGATTACGCACGCCAGTTCAGATTTTCGAACGGAACTACGGGCGATGACCACGGAATTCACATTGTCGGGATAAAGGAAACGGGAAAAGATGTTTGGTTTTTGATAAAAGACTCGGGGAGCGGTGCAAGAAATGGTGAAAACAAAGGATATTATTTCTACCACAATGACTATGTAAAGCTCAAAATGATTAACTGTATGATGCACAAAGATGCTGCAAAGAAATTAATAGAGAAGTTCGAAAAAAATCAGTCGCAGAAATGATAATCAATATTGATAGTTCAGCAGGATTTTGCTGGGGTGTTGTCCAGACAATAGATAAAGTGGAAACTGCATTGGGCGAATGTATTGGCAAGCAGGTGTATGTGCTTGGGCAAATTATTCACAATCCCAAAGAATCGGAACGACTTGAAAATATTGGGCTTAAAACTATTGAGCATAAGGATTTCGAAAGAATAGACAAGGATAATTCAGTAGTTGTGATACGAGCACACGGCGAACCACCCAGCACTTATGAAAAAGCGGCATCGCTCAATATTAATTTGATAGATGCAACTTGTCCGCTTGTGCGTGCATTGCAAAGGTCTGTCAAGAAGTATTACGATGAAGGTTGGCAAATAATAATTTTCGGGAAAAAAGACCACGCAGAAGTAATTGGATTGCGTGGTGTATGCAACGATGAATGCCTTGTTGTAAAGAATTTCGACGAAGCAAAAGCAAATCTCGATTTATCTAAAAAAACCGTGCTGTTTTCGCAAACAACAATGGATAAGCCAACCTTTTGCAAGCTTTCGGAAGAAATTTTTGAGCTTTTTAAAGAGAAATACGGCGACAACGCAAGTGATTATTTTGTCTCAAAAAATACAATATGCAAGTTCGTTTCGAAGCGGGAACAAAAATTAATCGAATTTGCGAAGGAGCACGAACTGGTAATTTTCGTCGCAGGGAAAAACTCGTCGAATGGTAAAATATTATTCGAAATTGCTAAAAAGGCTAATCCAAATACGATTTTTATTGAGGATATAAAAGAATTATCGCTTGATGAGCTTTCGCAATATAGTTCCATTGGAATTACTGGGGCGACAAGCACACCACAATGGTATATGGAAGAATTGAAGAGAATTTTAGAAAATAAATATAATATTAAAGGATAATTTATGCTACCAAAAACAAAAGAAGAATTTGCTAAATATATCGATAGCACTATATTGCGAGCAGATGCAACAGAAAATGAGATTACGCTGCTTTGCCAGGACGCTATCAAATACGGTTTTGCTGCTGTATGCGTCAATCCTTGCAATATTGAGCTTTGCAGAAGTCTGCTGCAAAATAGCAAGATAAATATTGCCACAGTTGTTGGTTTTCCGCTCGGGGCAAACATTTCGAATGTGAAGTTCTACGAAGCGGGAATGGCATTGCTCGCAGGTGCATCGGAACTGGATATGGTGATTAATATTGCAAAATTGAAAGATAAAAATTACAGTTTCGTTGAGAAGGAAATATCGGAAATTGTTCGGCTTGGCAGCGAAGCAAAAGCCCTGGTAAAAGTAATAATTGAAACTGGGTTGCTTTCAGACGCCGAAAAAATCGAAGCTTGCAAGATTGTATCGAATTCGGGGGCTCACTTTATCAAAACCTCAACGGGATTTGCCAAAACGGGTGCAACAATCGAAGATATTGAACTGATGAGAAAATATTGCGACCCAAGCGTAAAGATTAAAGCATCGGGTGGCATAAAAACGGTTGATTTTGCTTTGAAATTGATTGAAGCAGGTGCTGAGCGTATTGGCACAAGCTCAGGTGTAGAACTGATTACCAATTTTGCCTAATATATTTGCAAAATTGTAACCATTGTGTTAATTTATCGTTAAAAAATATAAAATTCCTTGGGGAGTTGATATGAAAAAGTTGTTAGCAATATTTATTTTCCTTTTAATTCTTGCACCAACTTATGCACAAGAGCAAAAAGTTCCGAAAGGATATGAGTTTTACAAGGAAAAATACGAAGAAGATTTTCAAAACAGTTTTGAAGAAATATGGAACGCGGTGCTTTATTCACTTGAAGAGATGGGCTGCAATTTAATGAGTAAGAACACAA
>JAKIZO010000053.1:9053-9296 GCA_022707965.1 Bacteroidota bacterium | reverse complement strand
GCAAAATATTGGTGCTTACGGCGTAGAACAGAAAGATTTTTGCCACAAAGTTGAATTTGTCGATACAATAACGGGTAAAATTGAAGTTTTGCACAAGGACGAATGTAATTTTGACTATCGAAATTCAATTTTCAAAAGCAATCTTGCAGGAAAAACCATTATTACAAATGTGTATTACGAGCTTTCGAGAGAATGGAAGCCAAATATCAATTATAAAGACATAAAGCAAGAACTGGATAAATT
>JAKIZO010000053.1:0-9043 GCA_022707965.1 Bacteroidota bacterium | reverse complement strand
GCCCGATGCTGAATATGTGATGAACACAGTGAAAAGAGTTCGTAAAAGCAAATTGCCAGAACCTGCGGTTATCGGAAACGCAGGTAGTTTCTTTAAAAATCCTGTTGTTGATGAAAATCAATTGTTGTTATTAAATGAAAAATTCCCAGATATTCCTTATTTTCTCTCAGGAGAAAAATATAAAATCCCTGCGGCATATTTAATTGAAAAGTGTGGGTGGAAAGGGCGTCGGTTTGGGAATTGCGGTGTTTATGAAAAGCATTCATTAATTTTAGTCAATTACGGGAATGCTACCGGAGAAGAAATTTATCAACTTTCTGAAAATATCAGACAATCAGTTCAAGACAAATTTGGGATTTGGCTCGAAAGAGAAGTAATTGTTGTTGAATAATTATCTTACATTTTTTTCAAGTGTTCAAAATCATCAAAATGAAAACGAGTTTGACCAATAATTTGATATTTTTCGTGGCCTTTGCCTGCAACGAGTACAATATCACCATTACCTGATACATCGACAGCATATCGAATAGCTTCGGCACGTTCCGCAATTTCTAAAACTTTTGATTTATTTTCTTCTGGAATTCCTTGAAGAATTTCTTTTCTTATGCTTGCAGGATCTTCAGTGCGTGGATTATCGTCGGTTATAATTACAATATCAGCAATTTGAGAGGCAATTTCCCCCATTTTTGGTCGCTTTGTGCGGTCGCGGTCCCCCCCACATCCAAAAACGCATATAAGTTTTGAGTTATTATGTCCAGAATTCTGAAGAATTTCACGGCAGGTGAGCAAAGCTTTTTCGATAGCATCGGGTGTGTGTGCATAATCAACAATACCAATTGCCCCAGTTCGCAATTGAATTGAAGACATTCTTCCTTCTGCGGGTGCAACTTCCTTCATCGCAGCAGCGACATCATAAGGATTGTAGCCAAGTTCAATACAAGCAGCAACAGCAAGTGATGAATTATCAATATTAAATTTACCCAAAAGCGATGTTTTAATATCCAAATTCAAAGTATCTGTTGATAAATTGAATGAAATTCCATTAAGCATTATTCGTTCATTTTGTATAATATATTTGTTTAAGTTATTTCTACCGACAAATGCAATATTTTCGCATTTGCAATCAGAAATCATTAATTTTGCCCATTCGGAGTCACCTTGCAAAACAGCAATAGCATCAGATTTTAGATTATCGAACAGTATTTTTTTAGCAGAAGCGTAGTTCTCCATATTTAAATGGTAATCCAGATGGTCGTGTGTCAGGTTTGTAAATACCGCAACGTCGAAGTCAATACCAAATACTCTTTTCTGCTCTAATGAGTGAGATGAGACTTCCATAACCACGCATTGAACACCATTTGTAGCCATTTCTTTAAAAATACGGCATAGTTCGAAAGATTCAGGTGTTGTATGAGTTGCGTTATAGAAACGATTTAGGAAATAAATCCCCGTTGTGCCAATAATTCCAACTTTAAGCCCCATACGTTCTAATATTTGAGCTATTAGAAATGTTGTGGTGGTTTTGCCATTCGTTCCTGTAACGCCAATCATTTTCATAAAACGCGTTGGATAATCGAACCACCAATGAGAAATTTCAGCAAGTGTCTGCCGTGAATTATCAACTCTGATAAAAGTAACATCATCGTAAGAATCTGGAACTTTTTCGCAGACTATTGTTTTGCAACCTTGCTTTATCACATCAGGGATATAATTATGAGCGTCAACTTTTGTGCCTTTCATAGCAACAAAAAGCGTATCGGAGGAGACCAATCGTGAATCGTAGCTAATTGCAGATATATTTCTTTCAACAAAATTTATTATTTCAGTATAAGATAATTTTTTGAGTAAGTTCGAAAGCTTTTTCATATTATTTTCAATTAATTCAAAAAATATATATAAATTAACGGACAAAAATAGTAAAAATAATCGAAAAATGCAGAAAATCTTAATAATATTCATAATAGTTACTTTGCAAGGAAGCAACTTGTATTCGAATAAATTATCTAATGATTGGATAGAATTCAGAGAAGATTATCGCCAGTTATTTAGAAATGTGTCGAATTTAAAATTCAAAGATTTAGCTGCACCAACTACAATTGTTCTAAGTTCTTTACTTGCAGCTCAATTAGACGAAGAAGTGCGAAATATTTTTAAATCTATTGATGACGAGAATTTCAATAAATTTCAAATAGTTGCTAATCAATTAGGGGAACCAGTTTCTTTCTGTGTTTTTCCAGGAATTGTCTATAATTCAAATTCAATGAGAAAAACTGGTCGGCTTCTGTACGAAAGTGTCTTGCTTAATGGTATATTGACTGCAATATTAAAGACAAGTATCGGCAGAGCAAGACCATACGTTGAATCGGGAAATTCACGTTTTGAGCATTTTACATACAATGATGATAGTTTTATGTCGATGCCATCTGGACATACTTCTATGGTGTTTGCGATGGCAACAATTTTATCATATCGCAGCAAGAGTTCCTTTTTACCAATAATCTACTACGCTATGGCTGGTTCCACTGGAATGGCAAGAATCTATTTTGATAAACACTGGTTTTCAGATGTGCTTGCAGGAGCAATGATTGGAACGGCTTCATCATTGCTTATTATTAATGCAGAAAAAAGCCGAAAAAATATCGTAAATAGAACAGAAATACCTATTATTCAATTTAAAATCGATATAGATAGAATTAAATTTTGATTAGATTACATTAAAACGATATAAAATTATGCATAAGAAATCACCATTTAAGTAAATTCACTTCATCTACGAAAACAGTTTGTTTTAATCTATACAGAGCAAGAACAATTGCAAGACCTATCGCAGCTTCGGCAGCTGCAATTGCCATTACAAAGAAAACGAAAAGTTGCCCAAGTGTATCCCCGAAATAAATAGAGAAGCTAACGAAAGTCAAGTTTACAGAATTAAGCATAATTTCTATAGACATAAAGATAATTATAGCATTTCTACGAGTGAGAACTCCGACAGCCCCAATAACAAATAAAATCGCAGATAGGACTAAATAAAATTCCAAAGGTATATTAGTCATTAACATAATTTCCTCATTACATTAGTTTTCGTTTTGCAAGCAACACAGCACCAATTATAGCAGCAGTAAGCAAAAGCCCAATAGCTTCAAACTGAACTATATAATTTGTAAAAAGAGAACGTCCGATAGCTTGAACAGTTGTAAAATTTACATTATGATTTGGGAAAGATGTGGGTTCCGGATGAAGATTAATGAAAGCATAGATAACAGCCAATCCAAAAGTACCTGCTAATACTATACCACCAAAATTATTAAATGTTATTTTCTTTTCAAGAGATTGATCCTTTCCTAAATTTAGAAGCATAATAACGAAAACAACAAGCACCATAATAGCACCAGCATAAACCAGAATTTGCATAACTGCAACAAATTGAGCACTAAGAGTAAGATAAAGCCCTGCAAGCATAAAGAAATGAACAACCAGCGCTATTGCTGAACGAATTGGGTGCTTGGTAGCTATTGTTACAATTGCAGATGCAACAGCAAGAACTGATAATAGAATAAAGAAAAAATAGTGTAAACTCATCATCGTTCAATAAATGTGTCAAACAACAGTTAAAATTCGCTATAAATAACGAACGGGCATAGTTATTATTTTTTTTCATATCTTTTAAAATTTTCAGTTTCCGACTAAAAATCTAAAAATAATATTTGAATAAAAAGAAAAATTCTTTAAATTATGATAGAATCTATTTTTTCAACATTATTAAGTTGTTTTCCAATTTTAAGGTATTTCTATGTCCCTATTAAAACAGAAACTTGGCGAAATTCTACCAAAACAGGTAGAAGAAATCAGGCAATTTTTAAACGAGTATGGAGACAGAATTGTCTCCGATGTTAAATTAGCACAGGTATATGGTGGATTGCGTGGTGTGAAGGCATTAGTTTGCGATACCTCAGAAGTCCCACCGGACAAGGGTCTTATAATACGCGGGATACCACTGAAAGAGTTGGTTGATAAGCTCCCGGAAGAAGTTTTTTGGTTGCTGCTAACAGGTGAAATGCCCAATGATACTGAATTACGCGATTTACAAAACGAATTATTAGCACGACAGAGAGTTCCAGACTACGTTTGGAAAGTAATTGACTCAATGCCAGAAAACTCCCATCCAATGGCAATGTTTAATACTGCAATACTTGTAATGGAGATTGAGTCTGAATTTGCCAGAAGATATGCTGAAGGAATGCCAAAATCTGAGTACTGGATACCAACGTTGGAGGACGCTCTCAATATTATTGCTAAACTTCCTTCGATTGCTGCTTACGTTTACAGGAAAAGGTTCAATAAAGGACCACGTATTGAACCGGCCAATGATTTAGATTGGGCAGCAAACTATGCATATATGCTTGGAGTTGATGACCCCAACGGTGAATTCCGGCAACTAATGAGACTATATTTAACGTTACATTGCGATCACGAAGGAGGAAACGTTTCGTCATTCTCTGCTGCCACAATCAATTCGGGATTATCTGACTTGTATTATGCGCTCTCTGGAGGCTTAAACGGGCTTGCCGGACCTCTTCACGGTCTTGCTAATCAAGAGTGCCTGGCGTGGATACTTGATACTATGGATAAATTTGGTGGTGCACCTACTGAAGAACAACTTGAAAAATACGCCTGGGATACATTAAATTCAGGGAAAGTAATCCCCGGCTACGGTCACGCAGTTCTGAGAATTACAGACCCAAGATTTGAAGCATTTCTTGAATTTGGCAAAAAGTATATGCCAAACGATCCTGTATTTAAAACAGTTGCAAGAGTATTCAACGTGGTACCGAACGTACTCTCTCAGGTTAAAAAGATTAAAGATCCGTGGCCAAACGTTGATGCAGGTTCGGGTGCATTGCTTTATCATTACGGCATACAAGAATTTAGCTACTATACTGTTTTGTTTGCGGTATCGCGTGCTTTAGGTATTTGTGCACAAAATATTATTGCTCGTGCTTATGGTTTTTCCAATTATCAGACCCAAATCGCTACCTACTGCAAAATTTAAAGAAATGATAGAAAAACAGTAATTTATTGTTTTTAAAACAAATTGGACTGTCTTTAAAAACACTTCATAACTTTAAGGCTCTATCATAACTATTCACAATAAACCTTCGGAAGGTTTTAAACCTTCCGAAGGTTTTATAAGATTATCGCAAAGTATCTGAAAAGCGGTTAGTAAATATTCACAAGAATGATGTATGGGTTAAATCACTGGAAGAAGACTTTGATTATATTTATTAAATTCAACCTTATGTAGTTCAACCAACTTTTACTTCTCTAACAAACCTTTCCCACTTTTCTTTATTTTGCCTTGTTCTTTCAGTTTTTTTCTGAAATTATCAAGCAAACCGTTGATGAAAATATTGCTTTTATCAGTAGAGTAATTTTTGGAAATTTCGATAATTTCATTAATTGTAACTTTTTCGGGGATTTCCGGGAAATTAATAAATTCAGCAAGTGCCATATTGATTAGAATTCTATCTATAAGGGCAATTCTCTCAATTTCCCAATGACGAACTTCCTCTTTTATTAAATTAATCGTAAAATCTCTAAGCTCAATTGAAGCATTAATTAAGCTTTTAGCGAAATTGATATTGTCTTCTTTCCAGCGAATTGGAATATCAGATTCTAATTCAATAATTTGCTCTGGTTTGAGGAGAACCCCCTGAGGTGGATTGGCAGGTTCAAATGTATAATCTCGATAGAAAATATTGGTAAAAAGGAAATCTAAATCACTTCCTGAAACTTCAAAAGCAACCAAAATTTGCAAAACTTTTTCTCTAACAAGCCGTCGCGAACCAGTGATTTTTTTACTCTTGCTTAACGGATATAATTCAATTTCAGATAACAACATATTTTAAAGAACGTATAAATAATAACATTGCAAAATTAATGAAATAATAGATAATTTCAAATATTATAATAATACATTGGGGCTATTTCAATAATAGTAGTGGCACGGCAAGCCGTGCCACTAATGTTTTCTCTTTCAATGCAGATCCAAGATAATAACAAATTTATCAAAATTATGCATTATTCTTTATGAATTGCGTCGGCAACAGCAATTGCAATAATGTTGAAAATATCATCAACATCAGAACCACGTTGAAGAATGTGAACTGAACGCTTCAAACCGAGCAAAGCAGGACCGATTAACCTCATACCGCCAATTTTGCCAAGCAGCTTATAAGCGATGTTTCCCGCATCAAGATTTGGGAATATTAAAACATTTGCACCGGTTTTGAGAACACTGAATGGGAAGGTTTCGCTTATTATTTCAGGAGAAACAGCTGTATCGGCTTGCATTTCACCATCTACAATCAATTCGGGTGCTCTTTGGCGAATGATTTCCAGAGCTTTACGCATCTTATCAGGTGAAGCACCATAAGCAGAACCAAAATTACTATAAGTTAGTAGTGCAACGTTTGGAGTAATATCAAAATTTTCAGTAAAATCTGCTGTTGCAAGTGCAATATCGGCTATTGCTTCGGGAGTTGGTTCGATATTTAGAGTTGTATCAGCAAGGAAGTACGCTTTATTTTTGGAAGAGACAATGTAACATCCACAGGCGTGGTTATATTTTGAATCTTTGCCAATAATTTCAAGTGCAGGGCGGACAGCATCGGGGTAGTGAGTGCTGACACCTGTAACCATTGCATCAGCATCACCCAAATGAACCATCATCGCGCCAAAGTAGTTCCTTCTGAACCGCAGTCTATCATAAGCTTCCTGATGAATAATTCCCTTTCTTTGGCGTAAGGCTAAAAACTCATCTATATATTTATTGAGATTGTCAAAATTCATCGGGTCAATAATTTTCATCTCAGAAATATCAATTCCGTGTTCTCTTGCAACTTCTTCTATTACTTTTGGGTTACCAAGCAAAATTGGTTTAGCAATTTTAGCGTCAATTGCATTTAAAGCAGCACGCATAATTTTCGGATTATCACCTTCGGGAAGCACAACAGATTTTGGATTTTGGCTTGCTCGCTTGAAAATAGGTGTCATTATCACCTGGGCGCGCCCCATACGAATATTCAATTGACGCTTGTATTCTTCAAAGTCTTCGATATTTCTGCGAGCGACACCTGTATCCATTGCTGCTTTGGCAACTGCTGGTGCAACCCAGGTAAGAACGCGTGGGTCGAAAGGCTTCGGAATAATATACTCACGTCCGAATTTCATTTCTTTAACACCGTAAGCACGTTTGACGCTTTCAGGCACTTCTTCCTTGGCAAGAGCAGCCAAAGCATAAGCAGCAGCAAGTTTCATTTCCTCATTGATTGCTTTGGAATGAACATCTAATGCACCGCGAAAGATGAATGGAAAGCCAAGAACATTATTCACCTGATTTGGATAGTCAGAGCGTCCTGTTGCCATAATAACGTCCGGCCGAGCTTCAATAGCATCTTCGTATGAAATTTCAGGGTCAGGATTTGCCATCGCAAATATTATTGGATTATCCGTCATTGTTCGGACCATTTCTTTTGTAACCACATTCCCCTGCGATAGTCCAGCAAAAACATCAGCCCCAACGAGAGCATCTGCAAGGGTGCGAGCATCTGTTTCAACAGCAAACTCTTCCTTATAAGCATTCATTCCTTTTGTTCTACCTTTGTAAATTACTCCTTGCGAATCGCACATAATAATGTTTTCTTTTTTCACACCAAGCGAAACGTAGAATTTAGCACAAGCAATTCCCGAAGCACCTGCACCATTGAATACAACCTTAACTTCACCGATTTTCTTACCTACAATTTCAAGAGCATTTAGCAGAGCAGCACCAGAAATAATTGCTGTTCCGTGTTGGTCGTCGTGAAAGACAGGTATATCAAGTCGTTTTTTTAATTCTTCTTCAATAACAAAGCACTCAGGACCTTTAATATCTTCCAAGTTTATTCCACCAAAAGTTGGTGCAATAACTTCAATTACTCTTATTATTTCATCAACATCTTTTGAAGCCAGTTCAATATCGAACACATCAATATCAGCAAAAGACTTGAAAAGAACCCCTTTTCCTTCCATTACTGGTTTTCCTGCAAGAGGACCGATGTCTCCAAGACCAAGCACTGCAGTACCATTAGAAATAACAGCTACAAGGTTGCCTTTGGCGGTATACTCGTAAACTAAACTTTCGTCGCGATGTATTTCGCGACAAGGTTCTGCAACACCTGGTGAATATGCAAGAGACAAATCTCTTTGCGTAACGCAAGGCTTTGTAGTAATAACTTCAATTTTGCCTTTACGTCCCATACTGTGGTACAACAAGGCATCTTCTTTACGAATTTTCATAGTTTCACCTTTTTTGAAATGAAATTAAAGAGAACTATCGCAAATGTAATAATTAATTAATCTAAATACAATATTTTTTCTCGATTAAATTAATAAATCTTATTTTTTTGTATTTTTGAATAATTGTTTTGTTATATATGGGTATTATTATGGGTAGAATATTTAATGCAAACAGAATATCTTCAATGACAACTTCGATATTTGCAACAATGAGTAAACTTGCTTTTGAATACAAAGCAACGAATTTGGGACAGGGTTTTCCTGATTTTGATGGACCGCAATGGATAATGGACGCTGCATACGAAGCAATGAAGACGGGTAAAAACCAATATGCTCCAAGTTCGGGTATTTTTTCATTGAAAAAAGCAATAATTGATTATCATAAAAAATATTACGATTTAGACTGGACGCAGGATGAAGTAATTGTTACTGCGGGTGCAACCGAAGCCTTGTTTTCTACGATTATGGCTTTCATCGAACCAGGTGATGAAGTGATAATTTTCGAACCATTTTATGATTCGTATCATGCTGATATTACGCTTGCAGGCGGACATCCTATTGCGGTTACATTGAAAAAGCCTGATTTCTCGTTTGATTTTGAAGAACTTGCATCTGCTATCACAGATAAAACAAAAATGATAATTGTTAACACGCCGCACAATCCAACGGGCAAAATTTTTACAAAAGAGGAACTGGAATATATAGC
>JAKIZO010000052.1:9458-9771 GCA_022707965.1 Bacteroidota bacterium | reverse complement strand
CAATCTCAACGGATTGGACACCAGAATTAGGAGTGCCAACATCGGATGCGGTACCGATAATTGAAGAAATAGATTTTTGATAAGAGTTATTGACGGGCGAAGTAATTGTTGCTGATGGGATAGTATGATCAACTATATAAGTTTCGCCTGCGGTAAAAGTATAGCCTGAAGCAGAAGTATTTCCTGCGGCATCTGTTACTGAGTCTGTAAAATTCAGTTTAATTTCGGCATTTATTCCAGTGACAGTAGCTGTAACATCATATAAATTATGAGGGTCAGCAACTATTGTTGGGGTTACTACAGTAATTGAAGC
>JAKIZO010000052.1:0-9448 GCA_022707965.1 Bacteroidota bacterium | reverse complement strand
TCACCAGAAACAGCTACCAATTGGAAATCGGCAATTTCAACACTTGCGTTTGTTACTGGTTCGCTAAATTGAACACGCCAGGTGATTGTATTGGCATTAGTTTTCTGTGTAGCAGGTGTTTGCTTAACAATTGAGGAAACAGTGGGACGCACGCCATCAATCACAATCGCCTTCTGTCCTGCAAGAGAGGAAGCACCACCAACAGTGGGCAAAGTAAGCAACGCATCATTGCCAGCGGCATCTTTTATTGTTGCCCCGTTTAGTAAAGAAAAGGCATCAGTAGTCGTATAGTCAAGATCAGAAGAAACGTCGTCTTCCTGAACAGTATAGGTTAAATAAAGAATTGTAGTATCTGCCTGAGAAGAATTAGAAGTAGCAAACCTATCATTTGTTCCTGTTTCAAGTTCTATTTGCATACTCCCAGAATTTGGAGTAAATGTAACAGGTTCGCTAAAAGTAATGCGGACATTAATTGAATCCCCTATTCCATAAGTTCCATCAGAAGCCGTGGAGCTGACCGATGTAACAGTTGGGACTGCTCTATCAATTGTAAAGACATTATTTGCATTATGAGCAGAAGAAAGTTGCACACCCGCAGCACTTGTGAAATCAACGGGAACAGTAACACCTACATTGGCAGCATATTGAGTAGAAGCAGATGCAACATTATAAACAGCGGTATAAACTGTATTCGTAGCGTTCCAGTAGCCATATGAAAAAGTGAGAGTAGAGCTAACATCAGTAGAAAATGTAAGAGTACCGATAGCAGTGGGGTCCATTTCTTCGCTGAAAGTAACAGCAATGGAGAAAGCATCACCAGCTTTATTTAATACATCGGGAGTTGCAATTACACTGGATACAGTTGGTGCAGCAGGAGCAGCAGTTGTTGTGAATTCCTTCCAGGACGAAGCCGCACTGATTGTGTTAGCATTATACGAACGAAGTCTCCACTCATATTGAGTGCTTGCTGAAAGCCCAACAATTATATAAGAATTTGTGTATCCAATATCCAGAAGATCGTAATTTGCAAGTATTGCACCATTCTTTAAACGAACATCAAGATAATAACCCAGGGCACCTGTAGCGTGCGTCCAGGATATATTAGCGGTATTATTTGTAACAGTGCCATTAGTCAAATCAGATGGTGGTAGCAAATCAACAGTATTAATATTGCGTGGATTTAATGTAGTTCCGGCAGAAGTCATATAATAGGCTGTTGTGCCGTAATAATTATATTCAAATATGTGAAATGAATATACGTGCCCGGCAATCAGACCAGTAACTGTAAGAGTTCTCGCAGAACTGGTAAGAGAGCCAACAACTTTGTAGTTAGAGAGAGTTGCACCGACAGAAGGAGCAGAAGAAAAATCAGAATTGGCTGTGTATTCACTGTTGTAACTACTTAAATAGGTTCTAACAGTGTCCCAATCTGGGGCACCATTAGCAGTAGTATCATAAGCTACAACTATACGGCGATTGCCATTGCCGTTAATCCAGGCAAGGGATAATGAAGTAGCCTGAACATTTGTAGTAGCAATATAGCGTGCCTGTGCAGTCGGAGACTGAGCCAAAGAAGGCTGAACACCAACTAAATACAACAAAGCACATAGTAAAAGGTAAAGAGTCTTTTTCATAAGAAGCTCCTGAAAAATTTATTAATTGAAATAATTCTTACAAATAAAGTGCAAAAAACATACCATTATGCAAAAACTGAATAAATAGCAAACAATATTTGTATAAATGTATGAAAAATAAAAATATTTTACAAGTTTATTAAATAAATTTGATTTTTTTAATATTTTGAAATAAATAAATGTAAATAACAGGACATTGTGAGAAAAATCGTTGAAAGTGAACGTTTTTCAATTAAAGGTGAAAGTAATTCCATTAATAATATACTTTTAAAATTAATTTTGATAATGACGAATTCAAATCGAATTAATCACAAATCGAACAAATTTTCAAGTTACGAGAAATTAATTACCTTAAAACAATTTGTTAAGTTTGAAGACAATAAATTACTATATTTGTTTAGCGATATTTTGTAGTTTGAAAAAAAGGTTAATTATGTGTGGAATAGTTGGATACATTGGAGAACGTCAGGCGGTTGATGTGTTGGTGAATGGACTGAAAAGGTTGGAATACCGTGGATATGACAGTGCAGGGCTGAGTATTATTTCCGACAGCAATTTAATTACTTACAAGAAGCAAGGAAAAGTTGCTGATTTAGAAACAATAATTGAAGGTAAAAATCATAGAAGCAATATTGGGATTGCCCACACACGTTGGGCTACTCACGGCGCACCAAGCGATGTTAATGCTCATCCGCATCGCGATAACAGCGGGCGAATTTCAATTGTGCACAATGGAATAATTGAAAATTACGGATTGTTGAAGAAAGCACTTATCAAGCGAGGTTATTCCTTCCACACAGAGACTGATACGGAGGTGTTAGCCGTATTAATCGGTGCATTTTACGAACAGACGAAAAATTTAGAATTGTCTGTAAGAAAGGCACTATCGGAAGTTGTGGGAACATTTGGCTTGCTTGTGCTGTCGCTGGACGAACCTGATAGAATCATTGCGGCACGGCGTGGAAGTCCGATGGTGCTTGGTATTGGGGACGGTGAATATATAATTGCAAGCGACGCTACTGCAATAATTCAATATACGAAGCAGGTGATTTATCTTTCGGACAATGAGATGGCAATTGTCTCCAAAGATAACTTCGCAACCAAGACAATAGACAATATTGAAACAAATAATCAAATTCATCAGATAGAATTCGACCTGGAAGAACTTGAAAAAGGCGGGTTCGAACACTTTATGTTGAAGGAAATACACGAACAACCATATACAATACAAAACGCATACAAAGGACGCTTGATTGCGGACAAAGGGAACGTAAAGCTCGGAGGATTGAGGAACGTAGCAGATAAGCTGAGAAATGCAAAGCGAATAATATTCACAGCGTGCGGGACGTCCTGGCATTCGGCACTTGTGGGAGAATATATGCTGGAACAATTGGCAGGTGTTCCCGTTGAAGTAGAATATGCGTCGGAATTTCGCTATCGCAATCCAGTGCTATATCCCGATGATATCGTTTTTGCTATTTCGCAAAGTGGTGAAACAGCGGACACACTTGCAGCAGTTTATGAAGCAAAGCAAAAAGGTTGCACTGTGCTGGGAATAGTGAACGTTGTGGGAAGTTCCATTGCACGAGAGACGGAGGCAGGGATTTACATTCACGCAGGTCCAGAAATCGGAGTTGCCTCGACCAAGGCATTCACTTCTCAGGTAATGGTGCTTGCGTTGGTGGCACTATATCTTGGACGGATGAAAAATCTTTCGCAGCTCGATGGCAAGCGAATTGCAAGTGAGATTATCCAATTACCTGATAAAATCAATCAAATACTGGCTCGTTGCGAAGATATTAAGCAAATTGCAAAAAAATACATATATGCCAAAAACATTCTATATTTGGGGCGTGGTTATAATTTCCCGGTTGCACTTGAAGGTGCATTGAAATTAAAGGAAATATCATACATTCACGCAGAAGGCTATCCCGCAGCCGAAATGAAGCACGGACCAATAGCTCTAATAGATGAGAATATGCCCGTCGTTTTTATAGCGACAAAAGATGAAATATATCATAAAATTATCTCAAATATAGAGGAAGTGCGTGCTCGTGGAGGCAAAGTAATTGCAATTGCAACAGAAGGAGACACCCAAATCAAACAGTTTGCTAATGATGTGTTCTACATTCCCGAGACATTGCCAATGCTAACGCCAATTCTATCGGTTGTTCCTTTGCAATTGCTGGCATATTTCTTTGCGAAGGAATTGGGACGCCCGATAGACCAACCTCGAAATTTAGCAAAAAGTGTAACAGTTGAATAGGACGAAGAAATGCTACTACAAAAACTAATTGCAATATTTGGAATGCTACTGATAATGTTCATTGTGTGGCTGATGAGTGAAAACAAGAGACAATTTCCGTGGAGAATTGTATTGTGGGGTGTAGCATTACAGTTCATTATAGGCACGATAGTGCTAAATTTCCCGGCGGGAGTTTCTTTTTTCAAATGGTTCGGCGACCAGGTAGCGATATTTCTTGGATACAGCAACAAGGCAGCTGAATTTTTATTCGGGAATGTAATAAATCCTGATTTTGCAACTACTTTCGGCTTTCAATTTGCGGTTGTAGTTTCGGTAACAATAATATTTTTCTCGTCGTTTGTTGCGTTGCTATACCATTTTGGAGTGATGCAGAAAATTGTGCAAGGAATGGCCTGGGTGATGATGAAAACTATGGGCACAAGCGGAATTGAATCGCTATCAGGTTCGGCAAATGTATTTATGGGTCAAACCGAAGCACCGCTTTTGATTAGGCACTACATTCCATCAGCAACGCGCTCAGAAATCAATTCAATTATGGTCTGTGGATTTGCAACTATTGCGGGCGGTGTGATGGCTGCGTTTGTTCAGATGGGTATTTCGGCAACAATACTGATAACTGCATCGCTTATTTCAGTTCCTGGTGGGCTTTATCTTTCAAAAATTGCAATTCCACCGCTGCGAGGAACGCAAACAATTGAAGACATCAAGAAAGTGAATATTCCAAAGTCAGAAAGTGCGCTTGTGGCAATCACAAATGGGGCGTCAGATGGAATGAAGCTGGCACTTAACATTATGGCTATGCTAATTGCATTTATTGCCTTGATTGCAGTAATTGATGCCTTTTTGGGATTTATTAGCGCTCAGCTTGTTCATATTGGTATATCGTGGTTCCCGAACAGTTTAAGAGAACTATTAGGAATAGTTTTTCAACCTTTTGCGTATTTGGTAGGAATACCCGCCGAAGAAGCAAAGGTGTTCGGAAGTCTGGTGGGAACAAAAGTTAGTATTAATGAGTTTATTGCGTATTCTGATTTGTCGGTGCTTATTCGTAATGGTGCAATAAGCGAACGAACGGCAAAATTAGCCGCCTTTGCATTGTGTGGCTTTGCAAATTTCAGTTCTATTGCTATACAAATTGGTGGAATTGGAAGTATGGCACCCGAAAGAAGAAGCGAAATAGCTCAGCTTGGTTTGCGAGCAATGATAATTGGAGCGCTTACAAATATAATGACAACAATAATCGCAAGTATTTTAATTTAGTTACTTTTGATAGCATCGCAATCGGCAAGTTTAATATATTTAGATTGCGGGTATTCCCGACGAAGCTGACGGAACAAACGGTCAGCTTCTGCTTTTTTATTTTCAATGCAATAGACCTGTCCAAGCCGCACAAGAGCCTTTTCCTTAATATCATCAAATAGTTCATCTAAGGAAAGAACGTCTATCAGCAGTTTTTTTGCAGGCTCGAACATATTTTTAGCGATGTAGCATTCAGAAGAATAGTAGAGAAGTATTTGATAGTCTTTTGCTTGTTTATTTGTATTGGTAAGAAGTCGGGCAAAGATTTCGCACGCTTCATTGAATTTGCTATCGTGGTAAAGGTCTATTGCTTGTTTGAGTTCATCGTTCATTGCTTGAACGCTTTTGGTCAATTCTTTCGGTGGGGTGAAGTTTATGTCGATAAAAGTAGTATCGTTGAAACGACTTTTGGTTTGGCTTGCAGCTGAATTGCCTTTTGCTGGGGACTGGTTGCGAGCACCAACGGGAGTGCATGCAGCAAGAATTATTAATGTCAGCAAGAGAAAAGTAACATTTTTCAAAGAGTAACTCCTTCTTTGAAAGAAAAATAATATTAAATATAGCAAATAAATCGAATTAAGCAAAAATAATATTGTTGTGTGTTGAATTATTAATTTATTCAGCAGACAAAATTGTATTTTTGAAGCGATAAAAAAAATCTTAATTTGCAAAATAAATATAAAGCATAGTATGCAAAAAGATATTTTCGACAGAATTATCGTATTTTTCGAAGGAATTCGCCAGCAAACAGGCGAATATCTTTATTTTGAGGAAATGCCAGAGCAGTTCGAAGCCACAGCAGTGCCAAAAGTTCAAAAAACAGAGGAACGAACAATTAAAAAGGCACCAATAGAAGCAATCAAAATAGAAGAAAGTAAGATTGTAGAAATCAAACAGCCACAACCTGTAATTGCAACACCTACTTTACTGGACGAAAAAGTTGCACCTGACTGGCAACAAGCAAAATCCTTAGATGAACTTTTGAACAAAATAAAAGATTGTCAGAAATGCCCGCTTGGGATAACTCGCACAAAGTTTGTTTTTGGCGAGGGCAATCCAAATGCAGACATTATGGTAATAGGAGAAGCACCTGGTGCAGACGAGGATTTGCAGGGGCTGCCGTTTGTCGGGAGAGCTGGGCAGTTGCTCACAAAAATACTGGAATCGGTCGGTTTCAGAAGGCAAGATGTGTTCATCGGCAATATTAATAAATGCCGTCCGCCCGGAAATCGAGTTCCTTCCAAAAATGAAGTGGAGGCTTGCGAGCCATTTCTATTGAAGCAAATCGAGCTTATAAAGCCAAAATTTATTCTGGCACTTGGGTTAACCGCTGCAAACACGCTTATGAAATCGAATTATAAAATGGGCGATATCAGAGGAAAACTATTTAACTACAATGGAATTCAGACACTGGTTACATATCATCCAGCAGCATTATTGCGCAATCCTAACTGGAAAAAGCCAGTGTGGGAGGATATGAAATTATTGCGCAAATTGTATGATGAATATATAGAAAAAACTAAAAAGGAGTAAAATGAGAGTTGCAGTTTTGTTTGGTGGTATTTCTACCGAAAGGAATGTATCTATAAGCGGTGGGCGAGCTGTTGTCGAGGCATTGCGTAGCCTTGGATACGACGTTATCCCCGTAGACCCTGCTTTTGGGAAGGACGGACAAATTAAAGCAGAAGAGCATATAAACAACATTAATCATTTTAATACATTGGAAGAGCTCAGCCAGTTTTCGCCAAAGTCAATTATCGAGTGCATTAATTCAGAAATATTCGATAATATTGATTGTGCGTTTATTGTGCTGCACGGAAAATATGGCGAAGATGGAATAATTCAGTCATTGCTTGAATTGCGAGGCATTCCATATACGGGCAGTGGAGTGAAAGCAAATGCTATTTCAATTGATAAAGCAACAACAAAAAACTTGATGCTTGTTGCAGGAATTCCTGTTCCTGCGGGCACTCTTGTAAGTCCAGAAATAGCAAATGAGTTCGAAGTAATTAAGGAAATCAGAAACGAGTTCGGTAATGAGCTTGTAATAAAACCAAATGACCAGGGTTCAACAATTGGGCTTACAATAGTGAGGGACGGGAATTTAGATGAAATTTCCCGTGGGATTGCCGAAGCAGGGAAATATTGCCGTGATGTGCTTATCGAGCAATTTATAGATGGTCGTGAAATTACTGTTGGGATTGTCGGGGACGAAGCCTTGCCCGTGATTGAAATAATTCCGGAAAGCGGATTTTATGATTATGAACACAAATATACAAAAGGCAAGACGCAATATGTTTGCCCCGCAGAAATTGATGAAGACATTGCAGAATTTGTAAAAGGATTGTCAATAACGGCACACAACGTTATTGGGTGCAGTGGTTTCAGCCGTGTTGATTTTAGACTGACAGAAGATGGACAACCATTTTTCCTGGAAATTAACACAGTGCCTGGATTTACTGCAACTTCATTAGTTCCGAAAGCAGCAAAGCACCTTGGAATTGAATTCCCTGAACTATGCGATAGAATAATAAAGCTTGCTCTGGCAGAGAAAAAATAACCTATTATGTAATATTTCCTTGGCAAACTGAGGTGATTATTATTATTATTATAACCTTCGGAAGGTGTGGAACCTTCCGAAGGTTGAAACAGGCAAATTGAAACCCTGTAACAAATTAGTTAAATATTCCGAAGATTTCCTAAACTACCTTTTTTCCTTTTACAAATACACTTTGAATATGATTAATTCCGAAGTGATAGAACAAGTCGGTATATGAAGAAACGCTTGCAATTAGCAAATCGGCTTGCTTGCCAACTTCCAGGCTACCAACTTGTGAACTTAGGCATAGAGCTGCTGCTGCGTTTAATGTAGCTGCTGTAAGTGCTTCTTCGGCTGTCATTTTCATGTTTATCACAGCAAGCGAAAGTATCATTTGTATGTTTTCGGTGAAGCAGGAACCTGGATTGCAGTCAGTAGCAAGAGCCACAATAGCACCACTTTCGATTAATTTTCTTGCAGGAGCGTACGGCAAACGCGTAAAATAAGCTGTTCCTGGCAACAAAGTTGCAACAGTTCCCGCATTTTTCAAAGCGGCAATTCCGCTATCGGAAATGAAAAGCAAATGGTCGGCAGAAATCGCACCGACTTCGGCGGCAAGTTCCGTAGCTGCAACGTTTGCGAGTTCGTCCGCGTGTGCTTTGATTTTTAGCCCTAATTCTTTTGCACGATTGAAAATTTTACGTCCTTGCTCGGTGGTATAGTAACCTTCATCGACAAAGGCATCGCAAAAGGTAGCAAGTTGCTTTTCTGCAACAGCTGGAAGCATTTCTTCGCAAATTAGCTCAACGTAGCCATCGCGATTATTCGCATACTCGGGCGGGAAATCGTGTGCCCCAAGAAATGTAGGAACAACATTTTGATGAGCAATTTCTTTCAATACAGCGATTGCTTCGAGCTGGCGAATTTCGGAATCGAACGAAAGTCCGTAGCCGCTTTTGATTTCAACAGTTGTAGTGCCATATCGCAGAGCGGAATTGGCAAGTTTCAAACCATTTGCTACGAGTTCGTCTAAGCTTGCCTGACGAGTTGCTTTCATTGTGGTTAAAATTCCACCGCCTTCCTTTGCAATTTGCTGATAGGTTACTCCGCGAAGTCGACGAGCAAATTCAAAAGAGCGGTTTCCCGCGAACACAAAATGAGTGTGGGAATCGACAAATCCAGGTAGAACGGTTTTTCCACTTGCATCGATTGTTTCCTGCACCTGAATATGATTGTTGAAAATATAACGCAGAGCTTCATCGGTTGTCCCGACGAAGAGAATTTTCTCATCGAAAAGGATTGCACCATTCTGGATTTCACCAATATCGGACATTTCTTCGCCGCATTTATAAGGTTTTCCGTCGGCGTTGATAGTAACAAGAGAAGAGATATTTTTTATTAATGTAGCCATCTATTCCTCACAATAATTAAAAATCGGAGACATCAACGTTATCTTGATAAGGGGGTTCTTCGTACTGATAAGCAAGATTGCCGAATTGAGCAAAATCTTTGACAAAAGCAAGGCGTTTTATGCCCGTAGGACCGTTACGTTGCTTGCCGATAATTATTTCGGCAGTGTTTTCGGTCGGAGTGCCATCTTCGTATTTCATTATTTTGTAGACTTCGGGGCGGTTAATGAACATTACTACGTCGGCATCTTGTTCGATTGAACCGGATTCGCGAAGGTCGCTGAGCATAGGACGCTTATCG
>JAKIZO010000051.1 GCA_022707965.1 Bacteroidota bacterium | reverse complement strand
ATATCGACCGAACAGAAGGATTTAGGTTGGCAGAAAGAGTATAATTTGCTCTTTGATTTGGTGCCTTGCTATATCACCATTATTGACAGGAATTTCAATATTATTCGAGCAAACGATAAGTTTCGCGAAACTTTTGGCGATAGCCGTAACAAAACTTGCTACGAAGCATACAAAAAGCGTCGGACTGCGTGCCCAAGCTGCCCAGCTGTGATGACTTTCGAAGACGGTCAGTCCCACACTTCCACTCAAATCGGATTCAGCTCCAATGGCGATAAAACGTATTGTCTTGTAACGACCGCTCCAATTGCTTCCGACGAAAAAGGCGTCTCGCTTGTGATGGAAATTGCTCTTGATATTACTGAAATTAACAATTTGCAAGAGCAACTAAAAACTGCCCACGATTTCTATAATGCTATTATTCAGCACTCCTCGGAAGGAATTATTGCTTTCGATGCAAAAGGAAAAATTCAGATTATTAACAATGCTTTCCGTAGAATACTCAACTGGCGCGAAACAAAGAAACCAAGCGTTAACCTAATTAACAGAATTCTTCCCGAAGAGTTTTTCCGCTATACCGAAGGCGAAGAAATGTTAATGAAGCCACGCGAAATTGAAATTTTGAATATTGATGGAGCAAAAGTGCCCGTTCGTTTTTGGGCGATTGAACTGCACGACAAGAAAACGTCGCTCGGAAGAGTTGCTTTTATGCAGGATTTGCGTCCTATTAAAGAAGCTGCCTACGAAAAAGACCTTGTTCAGCAAGATGTGCGAGACGATATTTTCGGCTCGCTTGGCAAAGCTCTGGATATTTTGCAAGATGTTATCGAATTAGAATTCAAACGCCTTGAAGAAAAAATTGCCAATAAGGACGAAAACGGTATCAACGAATGTATCGCTTTGCTTAAATTTAAGTTCGAACATACTCGCAAAGTGAAAGATGCCTTTGTCGAATTCTCCAAACGCCATATAATTCAAAAAGAAAAAATTAATATAAATAATCTTTTAGATGAAGTATATAATGATTTCAACGAAGCTGCTGTGCTTCATCATCTTGATTTCTTTGTAGAAAAGTCGAAAGATAATCTGTTAGTAGAATGCAACCCGAAAGGTATAAAAGCTTGCGTTGATATAATGATACTCAATTCCTTGAATGCACTCTCAAAAATTGACAACGAAGGTTATATTAAACTAAAAGCATATCAAGATTTAGGCACCACCGTTATCGAAGTACAACACAACGCCTGCCGCAAGGGAATTGCACCGCCCGCAAGCGTCATAAAAGAAGATTGCTTTGGAGTTGGCACCGCAGAAGCAATTTTAAAAGAAAACTATGGGGTGATTGACATTATTTCGCGAAATGGGGTTTGCACCTTTAAAATTAAGCTGCCGAAGTAGTTCAAAGCCATCTATATAATTCCGCATATAGCGAATATCCATATTTCGAGAAATTTTCGAAATATGCCGAAAACCACTGCAAAAGATTGACTCCACTTTGCTGCGATTGTATTATATCAATCGCAGAACTAACTCCACCCGTGCGGACGACATAGAACTCCTTGCTCAAATTCTTCCTGCTAATGTATTCCGCAGCGTATTTACTCTTTTCGAATGAATTTGCTCTTAAAAGTTTTCCGCTTAATCCGCCGTCAAAAGTTGCAGTGAAATAATCGTAATTTTTTATGTCGTCGCTGCTTACGAATTGCCTGTAATAATCATATTTTGTGGACGTATTACCGATATTTATCCCATCATACCCAAGTTCTATAAGCAAATCAATTAACGATGGAATTGTCTCAATTTCAATATCATTCGAAAATTTAACAATTACAGGTAAATTACGTTTGCGTTTTTTCAGAAATTTTTCGGAAATAATGGCTAACCTGCTTGAAATATCGCTATCAATAATATTCTGCGTTGTGCTATGATGAGCTACATTCGGACAACTTTCGTTAAGTTCGATGAAATCGACCCCAGCTCTGTCGTATAACTCAAAACCTTCAAGTATTCCCGCAATAATTTCAGTTTCATTTACCCCAACGTCGGCTGCAATCGATGCTCCAATCGGACAGCCCTTTTGCTTTTCAATTCGGGACAACCTTTTGGCAACAGTCGAGTGTCCTTCGTTCGGTAGTCCCATCCAGTTCGAAGCACTTTCTGTTTCCGCATACGGAATAAATGGGTGCAAAATTCCTTTTTTTATGTTGCCCGAACGCGGCTTGCTTGTAGTTGTGCCTGCAAGAAAAGCACCCGCACCTTGTTTATAAACAGTTTCGTAGCCAGCGCCTTTTTTGAACATACCCGCCGCATTGAAAATTGGCGAGCGAAATTCAATGTCCCAAAGCGTTTGTCTCAGATGCTCGGGCGGAGTGGTTTGCTCGAAATTCAAATTTGTTTCGAATGCTTTCAGAAAGAGCTTGCGAGAGTAAGAATAAAGAAAAATCGGCACAGTCGGGTGAAGTTTCAAAATCTGCTTTCTTATAATTTTATCGAAGCGCGCTGCAAATTCAATGAAATTCAATTTTAGCTCCATTATAGTTCTTTGCGAAGTCGGGCAACAGGTATTTTAAGTTGCTCGCGATATTTGGCAACGGTGCGTCGGGCAACGTTGTAGCCGCGTTCTTTGAGCAAATCGCTGATTTTGTCGTCGCTGTATGGTTTATCTTTGGGTTCCTGGTCGATAATTTTTTTAATTTCCTCTTTAATAACAGTAGTCGAAACTTCTTCGCCTTCGTCGTTTGGCAAAGATTCTGAAAAGAAAAACTTCAATTCGAAAGTGCCGAATTGAGTTTGCACATATTTCCCGTTTACTATTCTGCAAACAGTGGAAATATCCAGTCCCGTTGCTTCTGCAACATCTTTATAAATCAGTGGTTTCAGTGCAGAAATGCCGTAATCGAAGAATTCTCTCTGGTGGTGAGCAATTGCGGTCATCACTTTCAGCATAGTTGCTTTTCTCTGGCGTATTGCCTGAATTAAAAACTTTGCGTCTTCATACTTGGAGCGTATCCATTCGCGCGTTTCTTTATTAACTTTTTGCGATTTTATCTCTCGTCGCAATCGTTCGTAAGCAGAGGAAAGCCGAATTTGCGGCATATTCCCATCATTGACAATGATTGTTAGTTCGCCATTGTCGTCTTTGACAACAATAAAATCAGGAATAACCGTGTTCATTTCAACAACGTTGTCGCCACCGCCAGGTTTTGGATTAAGCCGTTTGATAATATCGAGTGCTGCTTTTAGTTGCTCTTCTGATATATCGAATTGCTTAATCAAAACGTGATAGTGCTTCTTGGCAAAAGCATCATACCCATCGCGTAAAATATCAATTGCAAGTTTTTGTGCGTCGTTAGGATTTTGAATATGCTCTAATTGCGATAGCAAGCATTCCTGAATTGTTCGGGAGCCAATCCCAGGTGGGTCAAGCGATTGAATTAGTTTCAAAATTCTTTCAGCTTGGTCGATATTTACTTGATTAAGTATTCTTTCGCCATTGTTTTCATTTTTCTTCTGCAAGAACTTTTTATAAAGTTCCATTTTGGGAATGTTTTGTGCGATATCGGGGTGCTCGTTAATTACTTTCGAGAGCAACTCGGCGGCTTCATCACCAAGTGCAAACATACGAGCAGGATTTTGCTTGTAGAAATCTATTGGTTTGTTGTTCTTGCGTTCAAATTCACGTTTTTGTATTTCAAAATTATGATTAGCGATAAATGAGTTCGTTTCATCGACAATTTCTTGAAGCTCGCGCCGCAAGTATCCATCATCGTCAATATTCCCTAAAATGTGCGAACCCAGTAGTAATTCTTCTTCTGTTAGGTTGTGAACACGCAATTGCTGAAATAAATCTTCGACAATAGAGGTTGGTGCATTAATTTGATATGGTTCATAATCTTCGTATTCATCGTAATCGTCGCTTGATTTTCGCGAAACTTCGCTTTCGTCCTGCCAAATCGCTTCGTAATATTCAAATGGGTCGCGTTCATCAATTATGAGCTCTTTTTCTTCTATTTCAAATTCACCGTTGCCATCGATATTTTCGTAGTCATTGCTGGGAATTGGTTCTTCAATTATAGTATCTGTGAAATTATCCTGTTCGTTTGGGAGAATTCCAATTTCGTCGGCATCAAGTAAATCGTCTAATTCAGAGACTTCTTCGAGCATTGGGTTTGATTCAATTTCCTGACGTATCTGCTGTTCGAACTGCAAAACGGGCAATTGCAGCAATTTCAAATATTGAATTTGCTGCGGAGTGAGCGTCTGTGTTAAAGTAGTTTTTAAATCTATCGATAATTTCATACAAATATATATTTATGATACATCAGTAATAGATAATTAACGAATTTAGTTTAAATATTATTTTTGCAATTATTGCAAAAATCGATAAAATGGCACAATTTTTCCTTGCCAAGAAATCTTTCGAGCGGTTCAGTTAAAAAATTAATCATAGAAATTTTGTTGATTTTTCCGTTTTCGAGTGCGGGCGTGCATTCATCGATTTTCTCGTAATACATATATTTCCCGCCAAAATTTCCAACGCGAATGGGGAATAGATGGCACGATAGAGGTTTTTTAAATCGTGTTTTGCCTTCGTTATATGCTTTTTCGAGAGCACACAAGGCAATATCGCCCTCGTAGTAGACAAAGACGCAGTCCCGCTTGTCTATGCAAACCGTTGTGTATTTCCCGGGCTTTCCCGAGTAAAAGCTGTCTCTTTCGAGCACTTTAATCGAGCGTCTTGACAAATGTTTTTTCGCTTCTTCAAGGGAGCTTTCAATTACTGCGATTTCTTCGTCCAGAAGCGGTGCCCCATATTCGCCCGGGAAAGTGCAGCAGGCACCTTTGCATTTTTTCAAATTACAGGCGAAGTAGGTGGAAACTATATTTTCATCAATTAATAAGTTGTCGAATTGATACATAAGCAACCTATATATTAATAAAATCAACAAAGTAAAAATAATTAAAATAAATACTAATAACAAATTACAAGTTTTTAATGAACTTTTTCTCATAATTTGATTATTTATGAAAGAAGGAAATATTTTTCGCTAAAAATGAAAGACAAAATTAGGACATTTATTAAATGAAATTAACTACAAATCTAATACAATTATCTGAAAAAACAACGGTTACACAATCTTTCTGTCGTCCTTCAAAAAATTAATTTTTATGAATTATTAAAAAATAATTAAAAATACATTTGCGATATTTTCGATTAATAGTTATATTAACAAAAAATAATTATGAATACACAATTAACAAATTATGTATAAAAATTAGGAGGTTAAATATTGAAAATTATCTACTCAATAATCATAATCAGGAGGGAAAATGAGAATTTTAGTCGTTGAAGATGAACGAAAAGTAGCAAACTTCATCAAACACGGGCTTGAAGAAGACCGCTACGTTGTCGAAGTGGCGGGCGATGGAGTTGCTGCTATCGAAATGGCAATGAACAACCATTTCGATGCTATTTTGCTTGATGTGATGCTTCCCGGCAAAGATGGTTTTACTGTTTTGAAGGAACTGCGCGATAGTGGCGTTTCGACGCCTATTCTTATGCTCACTGCTCGTGGAACAACCGAGGATAGGGTTACCGGGCTTGATTTGGGTGCAGACGACTACTTGCCAAAACCCTTTAGTTTTGAAGAACTTGCTGCTCGACTTCGCTCGATTTTGCGTCGCAGCAGTCCCGAAAAATCCACGAAATTGCGTTGTGGCGACCTTGTTCTTGATACTGTTTCGCATCTTGCTTACCGAAATGGTCGCGAAATCGAACTGACTACGAAAGAATACGCTTTGCTCGAATATCTTATGCGCAACAAAAATCGAATTCTAAGCCGTTCTACCATAACTCAACACGTCTGGAAACACAACTTCGACCCGGAATCGAACATTATCGACGTCTACATCAAACGTTTGCGTCAAAAAATTGAAAAAGACGACGGCAAGCCGTTCCTTCAAAGTATTCGCGGCGTAGGCTACCGAATGAGAGAAACAACCCCCGACGATTAGTCGAGAGTTATTCTTGCGATAGAAGCGAAGTTTGCAAGGAAACCTTCGAAAATACGAAAACCTTTCGAAGTAAAAAAACCTTCCGAAGGTTCTATGCCTGGAAATATTGAGAAAAGCTACTTTTATTGCACTAAGAATAATTCTGCGGGATTAATTTTAAATTGAAGCATTGTCGCTGTATTTCGACCCGCATCTCCACCTTTTCGTTGCATAGTGATTTTTCCAATCTTAATGCACCCTCTTGGTGTAATCAAAACATCACCATTACCAAAAAAATTTAAGCAGTAATTCATCGGCTTTAATACCCATCGAGCATCTCCTCTAACTTTTTGAGCCACCAACATCCATTCAGCAGCGAACTTGCCTCTTCCCTTCAAAATATCTGAAACAATCATAGACTGGTTTCTCTTAATCCATTCGAGCAAAATTTGTTGTTCTTCTTCTGAAAATTCATTAGCAAGCATTCTTCGATAATCTTTTGTTTTTTTAGTTGGTCTAAACTGACCTGTATAAAGTTTTAATAAATACTCGATTTTTTGGGGAATTTCCCATAATTCAACGTAATAATCAACCCAATGTTTGTCAATCTGATTAAAACCGTTTTTTGTGCTAACGAGTTTTACTTGAATATTTTGTATGTCAATTGATTTTTTCAATGTTACGGTAACCTGAACTTGAACGTCTGTTTTGAAACCAATAATTTTAATCGCTTCGACCTTTTCGATTTCGTCAAGTTTATATTTCATAATCAATAACCATTCTCTTGCTTTATTGTCGAAACGCCAATTATTAAACTTCTTCACAATATCGTCTTCGTTTGCAAAGCCATCTTTTGCTGTTTTAGAACCGATTTCGGATGTTGTCATTATGATTATATTAGAAAATACAACAAGTTATATACTGCTCCAATCTCTTTTGTGCAATTTCGACATATTCTTTTGATATTTCAGAACCAATCCAGCGCCTGTTCATTAGATGTGCTACTTTTGCAGTTGTTCCGCTACCCATAAACGGGTCGTATACTAAGTCATTTTCGTTGGTCCAGGTATAAATTTGGTCATAAACCAATTGCTCGGGAAAGATAGCAGGATGTTGATATGCAATTTTATCTTTTGTAGAGATACCTCCGCCAACAGAATAGAAAAATACATTTCCTACTTTTTTTTCGGAAGTTCTTGGCACTTTTTCATATTCCAGCAGTCCCTCTTTTCCACGGTTTTTCATATTCGCAAGACCTCGATATTTTGTTGGCTCTGTTATCGGATTAAATGTCTTAGGGTTTCCTTTCGACAATGCGAACATATACTCAAAATGCTGATGATATCGGTTGCCTGTCTGTGGCATCGGATTATTTTTGTAGTATATCATTGTGTCGTGCAATCTGAAACCCACATTCTCCTTAAAAAATAGTGCCTGTTTGAAAGATGTTCCCGTTTCGCTCCCATCGATTGTAGCATCAGCAACAACCCATATAACAACACCACCTTTTTTGATTACTCGGAATAACTCAAATGCAATTTTTTCGAATTCAAAATTAAACCCATTGTAATTTCTAATGTCATCGTAGGGTGGTGATGTGATAACAAAATCGACGAACTCATCAGGCATTCGCGACATTGTTATCAAACAGTCCTCGCAATATATTTTATTAATTTCCATACCTGCATTATATGGATTTTTTTTCAAAAATACAAATACTCACTCGCCCACTATTCCTTTGCCCCAACTCGAAAAATAAAAATTCTCGTTCAGCGGGCGGCGGTTGCGTTCAGCAATTTCTGTTTTGCGATATTGCTCAGGCAAACTATCAAGTTCGCCCTGGTAGCCAACCGCTATAACTGCCATCGGCGTGTGATTGTCGGGTATAGAGAATTCTTTTATCAACTTTTCGGCATCGAAGCCACCCATTTGATGAGTTACAAGCCCCTGACGAACAGCTTCATAAGTCATCGATGCTGCTGCTGCGCCGCAATCATACGATGCCCAGCGATTTTCTTCCCCATTGAAAGAAAATTTGTTCGTTGCAACTATTGCAATCAATACAGGTGCATTGACCGCCCAGCCTTGATTGAACTCCACAAGACAGCTGAATAGTTTATCGTATGCTTCTTTGTCTGCGAACTTATCGCAGATGATAAATTTCCACGGCTGGTCGTTGTAGCACGATGGTGCCCACCGCGCTGCTTCGCACAATGCAAGTATTTGCTCGCGGCTTACCTGTCGGTTTCCGTCAAACGAGCGCGGGCTCCACCGCTTCGTGCTTAATTCATTGATTTCTATGCTTGTTTGTGCTGGTTTGTCCATTTATTTACTCCTTGAATTAATGACTGCATCCGCAGGTCTTTTCGTGATAAGGATTGTCGAAAACAAAGCCTTTTCCGCGTTCGTCTTCGATGTAATCAAGTGTTACTCCCATCAGATAAAAAATACTTTTTCTATCAACAATGAAAGTATGGTTGCGCACTTTGTAGGTAATATCGTTGTCGTTTTGTAATGTGTCGAAGCCGATAATATAGTTCATTCCGCTGCAACCACCGCTTTTGGTCGCAATTCGGATGAACATATCGTCGGGTATGCTGTTTTCTGCTTTAATCTGTGATATTGCCTCGATAGCTCGCTCCGAGACAAATATATGGTCAGATGTGTCTATTCCCTCGATGTCAGGGATAATTCTTTCGCAGTCAGTGCGAATTTCTTCCATTTTTTCTCCTTTAATCATAATCTACAAAACAATTATCTTCAAGTGGATGCGCACGGCAAGTAAGAATATAGCCGTTTTTCTTTTCTTCTTCGGTAAGCGCTTCGCAAATATCCATATAGAAGCTGCCGCTTATTGCTTTTGCGCGGCAAGTGGAACAAGCACCAATCTGGCAACTATACGGCGGCATATACCCTTCTTTCTGCAATGCACTTACAATTGTATCGTCGGGCTCGACATTTATCTCGAAAGTTTCGCCATAGAGTTTTATTTTAACGCGCCTTGGCAAAATTTCGACATCGGGCTTTTTCGCTCCATTTTGATGAATGACGTCCTCGGCGGTGAAAGATTCTTTGTGAATTCTTGCTTTATCCACGGCAAGAATTTCCAGAGCATCGAGCACCTGCCGCATCATTCCCGCCGGACCGCACAGAAAATGCTCACGCTCGCGGAAATCAGGTGCATTCTTCTGCAATAGTGCAGTCAAATTCAACGTTGTAAAGCGTCCTTTGTGTCCTTGCCAGTTGTTGTCGTATTGCGTTAGCCCGAAAATTATTTTTAATCTACCGCTGTAATTCTGTTGAAGTTCAATCAAATTTTTATGGAAAATAATAGATTCGAGTGTTCTATTCGAATATAGCAAAAGAATTTTAGAATGTTCTTCTACTTTCAAAATTGACTTCAAAATTGAGAAAATTGGCGTAATTCCGCTTCCAGCGGCATAAAGCACATAGTGGGAGTTCGGTTTCGTCTCGAAATCCGGCACAAACGCACCAATCGGCGGCATCACATCTAAATAATCACCAACTTTCAATTTCTCGTTCAAATGCACAGACAAATTGCCTTCGGACAGTTTCTTGACAGTTACCATTATCGGTTCGTCCCAGTGCGGCGAACTCGAAATTGAGTATGCACGGCGTTCCGCAGGATTGCCATCAGGCAACTTTATCGTAAGATACTGACCCGGCTTGTAGTCGAAGACCGATTTCAGTTCTTCGGGCAATTCGAAAACAATTGATACAGCTTCGGGCGTTTCTCTAATAATTTCGCTAACTTTTAGTCTATGAAAATCAATAGCCATAATAATCACATATTACTTTAAAAACCAAGTTCGAAACGAGCGATTTCGCTCATCATTGATTTATCCCAGGGTGGGTCGAAAGTAAGTAGCACTTTTGCGTCTTTTACGCCTTCGATTTGCTTAATACGCTCCTGCACTTCGGCGGGCAGTCCCACTGCTTCGGGGCAATTCGGCGAAGTGAGCGTCATAAGCACCACAACTTCATTTTGTTCAGTTATTGCAATATCGTAAATCAGCCCCAAATCATAAATATTGACAGGAATTTCGGGGTCAAAAATTCCTTTGATTTCATTAATTACTTTTTCTTCTAATTCTTGGGGTGAAATATAATTTTCGCTCATAGTTGCTCCGTGCTTACTTTTGTAGTTGTGTGATTATCCAGCGCATTCAGCATCGTATGCCAGGCAAGACTTGCACACTTAACACGCGCCGGGAACTCACGCACCCCACAAAAAACCGCAAGTTTCCCTAAGTTAATTATATCGGGATTAGACGAAGGGTCTGAGGTAACAACCTTATGAAACTGCTCGAACAGTTCCTTTGCTTCCTCGATTGTCTTGCCTTTCAGCAGTGTTGTCATTATCGAAGCGGACGCTTTCGAAATAGCACAGCCCGCACCTTTAAACCGAACGTCTTCGATTTTGCCTGTGTCCTCATCTACCAGAATGAAGACTTCTATCTGGTCGCCGCAAAGCGGATTATGCCCTTCGGCGTGGCGATTGCACGTTGGCAATTCCCCAAAATTGCGTGGATTTTTGTTGTGGTCTAAAATAACCTGCTGATATAATTCTTTTAGTTCTTCCATCACAAACCTAACTGAACATTT
>JAKIZO010000050.1 GCA_022707965.1 Bacteroidota bacterium | reverse complement strand
TGTAATACGCCCAGCTCGATGGCATAAAGTCGTGTGCGAGCGACGTTACTATTATCACAAAGCGTTCAAACCACATTCCTACATTTACCAGCACAGCTATGACAAACATTATTGGTATATTTCGGCGTATTTTCTTAAACCAGAATAACTGCGGAAATACTACATTGCAGCTTACCATAATCCAATAAGCCCAGGCATAAGGTCCGAAAGCACGATTGATAAACACAAAACTTTCAAACTGACTTCCGCTATACCAGGCAATGAAAAACTCCATCCCATAAGCATAACCAACCATTGATCCGGTGGCAAGCATAATTTTGTTCATCTTTTCGAGTGTGTCCAGCGTAATTATATGCTCAAAGTTGAATATTTTGCGAATAATAATTAGCACGTTTTGAACCATTGCAAATCCCGAAAATACTGCACCCGCAACGAAATATGGCGGGAAGATAGTTGTGTGCCAGCCGGGCATTATCGATACCGCAAAGTCGAAACTTACAATTGTATGCACCGATAGCACCAGCGGTGTGGCAAATCCCGCAAGTATTAAATATATCATCTCGTAATTGTGCCAGTGACGGTTCGAAAAACGCCAACCTAAACTTAATATTGAGTATATTACCTTCTTCACTCCACTTTTTGCTCTATCACGAAGTGTTGCGAAATCAGGAATTAATCCAATATACCAGAACACAAACGATACTGTGAAATACGTAGATACTGCAAACACGTCCCACAGCAAAGGCGAAGTGAAATTCACCCATAAATGATGCTGATTTGGATATGGGAACAGATATCCCGCAAGCCACGGTCGCCCAACGTGAATAAGCGGAAACAAAGCAGCAGTCATTACAGCAAAAATTGTCATACCTTCGGCAAATCGTGCGATACCTGTTCTCCACTTCTGCCTGAACAGAAACAATATTGCCGAAATTAGCGTTCCTGCGTGTCCAATTCCTACCCAGAATACGAAGTTGATAATATCAAAAGCCCATCCAACAGGATTATTGTTTCCCCATAGCCCTATTCCATAGAAAAAAGTTGCTCCAATGCTTATCACACCAATTAGAAGCATTGTCGAAGTAATTCCCAATGCTATTAAGTATTTAATATTGGGCGATTTGTCGATAGGGGAAGATATTTGCTCATCTATTTCTACAAAAGTTGGCTTACCTTCTATAACCGAAGGCTCTTTAAGTACTTCTATGCTCACGTCAAGTCCTCCGAATTTGTGTTCCTTAATTTAGCAAGGTAAGTAACATTGGGCTTAATCCCCAGTATCTCAATGAGTTTGTATCCCAGATTGTGCTTGATTAATCGCGATATTTCAGAATTCGGGTCATTTACATTTCCAAATACAATAGCATTCGCTGGGCAAGCCTCCTGGCAAGCTGTGCGGACTTCCGCTCCGGTGAACTCTTTGCCTTTTGATTTAGCGCCCTGCCTTGCTTCTGCAATCCGCTGAACGCAAAATGTGCATTTTTCCATCACACCACGCGAACGCACGGTAACTTCGGGATTATGCAACAATTCAAGGATATCTTGCTCATAATACCCATCTGCAAACCGGTGCCGAAAATCGTAAAAATTGAAACGCCTTACTTTATATGGGCAGTTGTTCGCACAGTAGCGAGTTCCTACGCAGCGATTATACGTCATCTGGTTCAATCCATCTGTGCTATGTGTTGTCGCCACCACCGGGCAAACATTTTCGCAAGGTGCCATATCGCAATGCTGACACAATACCGGCAAGTAACTCACAATAGGTTCTTCGCTTGTCCCGCTGTAATACCTATCTATCCTCATCCAGTGCATTTCTCGACCGTTCCCACATTCTTCTTTGCCAACAATCGGTATATTGTTCTCCACATTGCACGCAGCAACGCAATTTGAGCAACCGACGCAACGGCTCAAATCAATCGCCATCGCCCATTTTGCTTCGGGATAGTTGTGTGGCGGATTTACGCTATGCTTATCAATTTCTTCCTCTGTCATTATTCTTTGCTTTTGAATGAAATTGGGATTGCTCAAATACATTGCAACCGTTCCATCCTGTATTAACTGACGTTTTCGATGCAGGTCTTTCAAGTACTCGTCTTCCAGCTTATGAAATTCCTGCGTAGCAAACAACTTGTATTTCTTGCCCGTTTTCTCTATTTTGGCACCCGAGAGCACAACCGAAAGCGTCTTGTCCATTAGCGGTATTGCATCAAAACCAACTCCTGTTCCAATTGTCCCGGCTTCCTTTCGCCCATAACCGAGTTCAATAATGATTGTATCTTCGGCAACGCCCGGTTGCAAAAGTATTGGCATTGTGATTTCTTTCGAGCCAATAGAAATTTTAATTACTGAGCTTTTGAAATCTTTGTAGTCCAAGCCATAGCGTTTTGCTGTTATTGGCGAAATTGCAGCGTAATTATCCCACACGATTTTCGAAACAGGGTGCGGAATTTCTTGCAACCAACCGTTCGATGAATATCGACCATCGCCAATTAGCGGACTTTTTTTCAACACAATGGAAATTCCGCTATCTTCAATCGGCTTTTTAGTTTGTCGCAAGATGATTAATTTAGGCTTTGTTATGTTTTTTTCGTTGCCTTTCAACTGAATAAATCCATCGTGCAAAGCACTATACCAGAAACTATCAAAATCGACGGCATTTAATTGCTTGGCGACTTCCAAATACTTATTTTTCAAGTATTTATGATACAGGTCGAAGGAATATTCAGCATTATTTCCATATATCCAGCTAAGCAATATTGCTTCTTTCTGTCGTGTATCGAATATTGGCTCTATTACGGGTTGTTGCAAATTAACTATATTTTTTCTTGTTTGATAATCGCCCCAGCTCTCAAACGGATGATTTATCGGAAGAACGAAATCACTTAGCTTCGATGTTTCATTCTCTCTTTCAGTTAGTGCAATTTTGAGCTCGATATTTTTTAAGGCACCTTGTAAATCAAAATCTGGTGGCAAGATATAAGCAGGATTGATATCCGCAAAAATTACAGCTCCAATTTCACCTTGCTTCATCCTTCCAATCAGATTTTCAATTTCTGATGTCTCTAAAATCTTGAAGAACTCAACATAACTGGAATTGTAATCATATAGTTCATAAGCGGAAAGTATATCATTGATGAAATTAGCGATAATATGAAGTTGAACGGGCAAATTATCGCCAACATAAACAATAGATTTGCCTTGATTGTTCAGCAAATCATTTAGCAGTGCATTTATTTTCTTCTGATTTAATTTGTTTTCGGCAACTACCTTTTCAATCGAATAATCGCCAATTGTCGAATGTCCAAATGGTGCTAATTTTACCACCAAATCGTTATAAATGGCAAGCAAAAGCGAGTAATAAACACCTGGACGCACTCTAATATGATAGTCCGCATTAGCTCCAAACAACGACATTCCCGCTTCTATTGCATAAATTCTATTGAAATTCTCTGCTTTTTCGCCACTTCTTCGTTTAGTTATTTCGTTTATTTGCTCTGGGGGAACACCATCTGATGCAAATAAATCTGCTTCCACCGCTACTATTACATTCGCCTTGCTCCAATCAATCGCGGGGTATTCGTTGCTTTCGTAGCAAGCATTCCAGGCTAATCTTTTATTCCTGTCGCTAAATAGTTCGATTGGATAAATCCCTGTATTCTTGTATTTGCCTGCAAAATCATTCAACAATTTTGCATAAGTTGGTGAATTAATTTTTCCTGTAATTATTGCAATCTCCTTGCCTTTTGCTGAAATTTCGTCCAGACGCTTTACAATTTCTTGGTTTGCGGTTTTCCATTCGGTTTTGTTTCCATTTTTGAGCGGGAATTTTAATCGTTCGGGGTCGTATAAATCCAAAATACTTGCTTCTGCCTGAATAGAGACTTTGCCTTTGCTTGTCGGATGAATGTCATTGCCTGTAATTCCAATTGGGCTCCCTTCTCGTGTTTTAATCAGAATTGGCGAACCATCTCGGTAAGTCGAGGCGTAGTAGTTTGCTTTTCCGTAGGTTACATCCTGAGGTTTTCGGTTGTAAGAGATGATTTCGCCTTTGTCGCGGTAATCTTTGCAAGCAGTAGCAGTTAACGCCGTTGTCGCACCCATAAGAGCAAGAAAACGCCTGCGGCTTTCTGCGGACATTTTCTCAAAATCAGGTGCGGATTTCGATTTTCTGCTAAATTCTGATTTATTCTTAAATAAGTTGAAAAAAAGTTTCATTCGATTATTCTCCTGTATTTCTTTTTACTGCGTAGGAGTTGATTTTCACTTTTGTTTTCGGCTTTTTCGGGCGAGATGCTTTTGCAACAAGGTTTTCGATAGAAATGTTGCTCAGAAGAGGCAGGGAAAACACACCAAGAGTGGCTTTCTTAATAAAATTTCGCTTGTTCTCTTTCATAATTCCTCCTTATCTGTGGCAAGCGTTGCAATGAACGGGACCACTTTTCATTTTCGGAAAATCTTTCGGTAATCTGCTGTTCGGATTTCTGTGGCACTCGATGCAGCTTCCCATCGTAAATGAGTTCACCTGCATAACAACGTCCATATTCTCGACTGCTCCGTGGCAGGACTGGCAAGGAATGCCCTGCATTACGTGCGATTGATGGCTAAAATATGCGTAGTGTGGCACTTTGTGAATGCGTTTCCAGGGAATTGGCTTGTTCTGCTCATAATACTTTGTGAGCTTCACAATTTCGGGCTTGTCCTTGCGTGCTACCGAATGGCAGTTCATACAAATGTTCGCTGCCGGGATACTTGCGTGACGCGACTTTTCGACACTTGTATGGCAATACTGGCAATCAATTTGCATATTGCCCGCGTGCAAACGATGCGAAAACGCAATAGGTTGTTCAGGTTCATATCCTATTCCGTCTCGCTCGGGTCGCGCCACATAATATGTAACAGCAAATGCACCAAAAATTACAAATAGTGTTACCGGTAGCCGAACTTTTAAAACGTAGTCAAGAAATTCTTTTTTCATTTGAACCTATCTATTAATTGCGAACTTGTTTAGTTTTGCTGTATCTGATTACAAAAAATAAATTACAACTATATAACTTTTTAATCAAGAAAAAATATTTGTTCTCGAAAAAAATCCTTGATTTTCATTAGTTTAGAATAAGTTACAGTTATTATAACGACTAAATTTTCTTTTTATGATAACAAAAATCAATTAATTTTTTTTAATAATATGGGTTTTCTAAATATTGCTTTTAATTAAATAAAAAAAGAATACGTGGATTAATTCCTGCGAAAACATTGTTTTGCTTGAAGAAGAATAGGGAAGGTGTTATGTTATTCTTTATTAAAATTTGTAATTAGTCAGAAATTCCTCTAAATACTCGCTCCAATGCTTCTTTTCTCGATTAACCAAACTAAAAAAAAGAGTGCTGTCCATTGCCGAGAAATTTGGTCTTCGAGCTGGTAATTTGAAATATTCAGCGGGCACTGGCTTTATCGATGATTTCACCTTTAATTTGTTTAGCACAAACTTAGCATAATCATACCTCGACACATACCCATCCGGCACAAGATGAAATAAGCCGTTTGCATCAAGTGCTTCCAGTGCATTCATCGCTACAAAATACGTGCTTGTCGGCACAGAAATTTCATCATTCGCTATAAGTATTTCGTTGCGGGATTGCGACCATTGCAACAGCTTGTATATAAAATTCTGTCGCCCTTCTCCATAAAGCCAGCTCACCCGAAACACAAGGTTTTTTGGTGAAATTTCTAAGAATATCTGTTCGCCTTTGAGCTTCGAAATTCCATATTTGTTGAGTGGGGCAGTTTCGTCTTGCTCTTTGAATGGAATGTAGAGCTGGCGTCCACCAAAAACGTAGTCAGTGCTAAAATGAATTGCTTTGAATTTGTGCTCAACGCTCAGTGTCGCAATATTCTTCGGACCGGTGTAATTTACCTTCATTGCTGTTTCGAACTCGCTTTCAGCTGCATCAACATTGTTGTAAGCCGCACAATTGATAAGGAAATCCGGATTGTACTCTCTGCATACTTTGCTTAATTCATCAATATCCGAAATATCAAGTTTATCGATATCTAAGGCAATGTATTTCGCATTAGCTTTGTCAAGCAAAGTGCAAAACGCCCGTGCAAGCTGACCCGCTCCGCCCGTAATCAAATATTTTGCCCTGGATATTTTTTTCATTGTTTGTAAGCTACTTTCCAATATTTCCTTAATTGCTCGATTTTTTCCAGCAACCAATCGATATTGCTATAATACCACTGAATTGTCCTTTGCAAACCTTCTTCAAAACTAACTTCTGGCTGCCAACCCAGTTCTTGCTTGATTTTCTCGTATGAAAGCGAATATCGGAAATCGTGTCCCGGTCGGTCTTTCACAAACTCAATTAATTCCTCTGTTTTGCCCATTATTTCCAGTATTTTCCTTACCACATCAATATTGCGTCTTTCTTCGGAACTACCAACGTTGTAGATTTCTCCAATTTCACCATTTTCGATTATTTTCAGCATTGCCCGTGCAGTGTCGTCGACAAATAGCCATTCCCGAACGTTTTCTCCTTTTCCATAAACGGGTATTTTCTCTTGATTGTATGCTTTCAGAAAAACTACGGGTATTAGCTTCTCTGGATACTGAAACATTCCATAATTATTCGATGGGCGAACAGTTATCACGGGCAACTGATAAGTCCGCAAATACGAGCGTCCAAGCATATCAGCAGAAGTTTTGCTCACTGCATAGGGTGAGTTCGGTCGAAGCGGGCTTGTTTCGTGGAAATGCCCTTCGCTACCGAGTTCTCCATACACTTCGTCTGTGCTAATATTCACAAATTTTTCAACATTGTAGTGCCGGGCTGCTTCCAGCATAACATAGGTGCCGATAACATTGCTTTCCAGAAATGGCTTGCCGTCCAATATGCTTCTATCTACGTGTGTTTCTGCGGCAGAATGTATTACAATTTCTGGTTTTTCACGCTCGAATATTTCGAACACTTCTTTTTGATTGGATACATCAACCTGATAAAATCTAATTTTATCAAGCAAATGATTTATTCGAGCTAAATCGCCTGCATAAGTAAGCTTATCTAAAATTACAACTTCATAGCCTGCATCAACGCAAAATTCCGCAACACGAGAAAAAATAAATCCCGCTCCACCTGTTATTAATACCTTCATCTTGTGAATTTCTCCTATTTGCGAGTAATAAAAATATTATATTTTACGACCCCAAATCCCCATAATGCGGTCGAACAACAATTTCCTCGGGCATTATGTCTTGTTCAATTGCAAGAGCAACATTTGCAACGATTAATTCTGCAACTGCTTCCGGTGCCATCATTCTATCTCCAAATTGCTGAACAACCTTCTGCGACCAGATTGGCGTTCTTGTTGCTCCTGGCAAAATATTCAGCACTTTTATGCCTTGATGCCTGTATTCCTCGCGAATTGTCTTCATCGCTTCCATCAGTGCCGCTTTTGTCGCACCATAAAGCGATGAACGATGAAAACTTTCTACCGCCGCAACTGATATAATATTGACAAACATTCCGAACTGCTTCTCCAACATTGCCGGAAGAAACGCTTTTGCAATCAATACAGGTGCTTTCAAATTAATGTTTATCAATTTATCAATGTCTATTTTCGAAAAATCAGCAAAATTCTTGAAAATTCCAACGCCCGCATTATTAATAATTATTTCAGGTGATATATTTTTCGATTTAAGTCTTTCAATTCCTTCAATTACTTCACTTTCCTGGTTCATATCAAATGCTTCGAACATTATTTTATCGCTTGTTATTTCATAATTTCCAAAACTTCCCATCTTCGAAGCAGTTGCAATAATATTGCAATCGTAGCGGGCAAGCACCTCAACTATGCTTTTGCCAATTCCTTTGCTTGCACCCGTTACTAATACAGTTTTGCCTTGCAATGAATTATTAGACATAAAATCTCCAAAATTGTTATTATTATTGTAATAAACTATTTACGATTTTTGCTGATTTTTATTTGTATTAATAGGGCTGAAATGTTTGTTTCGAAAGAAAAAATACTCGAAAAATTGTTCTCGCTCGAACGCAAAGGAATAAATCCCGGACTTGATAGAATTTCCTACCTTCTCGAAAAAACCGGCAACCCACATGATAAATTCCCATCTATTCACGTTGCCGGGACAAACGGCAAAGGCTCGACCGCCTCGCTTATTGCTTCTATTCTGACAGAAGCGGGATATCGAACCGGGCTTTACACATCGCCCCACATCAAGCAATTCAATGAGCGTATTCGTATATGCGGCAAAACAATACCCGACGATGATTTAATCCAACTTGCAATAAAGTATATGGAAATAGGCAATAGCGTTGGTGCCACTTTCTTCGAGATTACAACTGCAATTGCTTTCGACTATTTTGCTCGCAACAATATCGAGATTGCCGTTGTTGAAACTGGCTTGGGTGGGCGTCTCGACGCGACTAATGTGTTATCTCCGCTTTTAAGCATAATTACAAGTATCGCTATCGAACACACCGATTATCTGGGCAATACTATCGAGCAAATTGCTTTCGAAAAAGGCGGTATTATCAAGCAAAACACCCCAACCATTATTGGTCTGTTGCCCACGAACGCTTTCAGTGTGATTGAACAAATCTGCCTTGAACGAAAAAGTCGATTAATTCAATCTAATTCTGCTATTGCTAATATTATAGGAATAAATCCTGATTTTTCAATGCAATATCAAATAAAAACTAATTCCAACAATTATTTAATTAATTCTCCGCTTGTTGGAAACCACCAGGCAATAAATCACTCGCTTGCTGTTCTTGCTGCGGAAAGCGTAAGCCAGCATTTCAGTGTTTCGCAGCAGTCAATTTATGACGGTGTGAAAAATGTGGTGCAAAATACAGGTCTTTGCGGACGTTTTCAGATTATTTCTCATTCTCCAAAGATAATTCTTGATACTGCCCACAATCCTGCAGCGTTCGAAAAACTTGCCGAAACTACTCAATTGCTATTTCCCGAGACGAAATTCAACCTTGTTTTCGGTGCAATGTCTGATAAAAACGTTTCCGAAATGCTGGATAAAATAAAACTCATCACTAATTTGCTAATCATTGCCCAACCTTCTACCAGGCGTGCGATGCCGGCAAACTCTATCAAACAAATAGCCGATAAATTACAAATAGAAAGTATTATAATAGAAAATCCACAGCAAGCCTATGAATACGCTAAATCAAAAAATGAACCCGTAATTGTTGCTGGCTCTTTCTATTTACTTGCAGATATTAATTATTAACGTTTTTTTATTTTTTATTTACCTTATTTGTGATTAATTTTGAACAAAATTACATATAATTCTATGCATCACTAAACAATTAATATTAACTAATTTAAGGGGTTTTTAATGGATTCACTACTTTTTTTAATTCCTGCCGCTGGTATTATTGCTTTGCTTTATACTTACATCAGGGCGAAATGGATTAGCAGCCAGGATCCTGGCAACGAACGAATGCAGCGAATTGCTCGCTCAATTGCTGATGGTGCTATGGCATTTATCAAAGCCGAGTATCAAATGATTGCCATTTTTGTTGTCCTTGTCGCAATTCTACTCACAATTCAGGGTGCTAATACTGCGAACACACACCCACTCGTTGGGCTTTCCTTCATCGTTGGGGCATTTTGCTCGGGTCTGGCTGGATTCATTGGTATGCGAGTTGCAACAAAAGCAAACGTTCGCACCACTAACGCCGCTCGCACTGGGCTCAACAGCGCTTTGCGTGTTGCATTCAATGGTGGCTCCGTAATGGGTATGGGCGTTGTTGGTCTCGGTGTAACTGGTTTGAGTATTCTATTCCTATTATACAACAGCGCTTTTGATGGTGCAAGTTCGAGTGAAGCAATCTTATTAGTTGTAAATGTGTTAACGGGCTTTTCATTTGGTGCTTCCTCAATCGCACTTTTTGCAAGAGTTGGCGGTGGTATCTATACAAAAGCAGCTGACGTCGGTGCCGACCTTGTTGGCAAAGTCGAAGCTGGAATTCCCGAAGACCACCCACTTAATCCCGCGACTATTGCAGACAACGTTGGCGATAACGTCGGCGATGTTGCTGGTATGGGAGCGGACCTGTTCGAATCTTATGTCGGTTCTATTATTGCTGCAATGGTGCTTGGTGCCTCTTTCTTTGCTGTGCCTGAATTTCAAGCAACTATGTTCAAAGGACTTTCCGCTGTTGTTCTGCCGCTTTTCCTTGCTGGTGCGGGTATTATTGTTTCCATTATCGGAACATTTTTCGTAAAAGTTCGTGAAGGTGGCAATCCTCAGGCTGCACTCAATGTTGGAACAAGCATTGCTGCCGTTCTGATGATAATCGTCTCTTACTTGATTATTCACTGGATTCTTCCCGCACAATGGCTCTACTTCTCTTGGCGTTTTTCTGGCTACAATAGTTGGGCTTCTTGCGGGTGTTGGTATTGGCTTTATCACTGAATACTACACGGGTTTGGGCAAACCCCCCGTTCGCAAAATTGCTATGCAATCACTAACCGGTCACGCTACAAATATTATTGCGGGAATTGGAACTGGTATGCTTTCCACTGCCGTTCCTGTAATTCTTATCGCTATTGCAATAATTGGGTCTTTCTATTATGCTGGTCTCTATGGTATAGCAATTGCTGCTGTCGGTATGCT
>JAKIZO010000004.1 GCA_022707965.1 Bacteroidota bacterium | reverse complement strand
AAAACTAAATTTACTCCGCACAAACCACTCGGAAGCTACTTCATTATGGTAGATATTCCTTCTGGTGTTTTCTCTGATGATGTTCAAACTGCTATGGCACTTGTCAAAGATTATGGAGTTGCAACAATTCCACCTTCTGTGTTCTATATAAAAAGCGACGAAGGACAATCAATGTTAAGACTGTGCTTTGCCAAAGAAAATAATACTATTATTGAAGGAATAAGCAAAATGGCAAAAGTATAATTTTGTTTATTCTATTGATGTTATTATACTTACATTAATAGTTTTTATTAATATCATTTTCAAAAGAAATGAACACTAAAGTTTTTTTTAGAAATGCACTTTTAAGTGCAGTGATATTTATTTTTTTATCATTTGATTTGAGGAATTGAAAAATAAATAAGCAAATAGCAATTATATCAAAACTTATGCATTTTGAAGAAAATTATTCAGAAAATTCTTCATTTTTTGATACTTTTTGAACAATCATCTCAGCAATGGCACATAATATTGCCAGAAATAGCATTATACTCCATAGTTCAGTCCCAATTCTTGCTCGTTTCAAATCTTGTGATAATTGAGAATAATTAGTAAGAATAAATATGTTCTTGTTGTAAGTAGTTCTTGAATAGAGATGCGAGAGAAGATTGGAAACATCAGGTTTTTGAATATAAGATTCACTTTTAGGCATATTCAATGAAAAAACGTAAGCAATTTTGTTTTGTGAATTTATGAGTTGATACACACCTGTTTCATTAAATAATTCAAGCGATAAAGCAGCACCGGATTGAAGCAAAGGAAGCTGCATAATGGTTTGATTTCCCGACGGGTCGATAAGTTTAAAGTTTTGGTTAGGAGATAATTTTCTTGGAATCATCACAGTTTGATTGCTCCCAATATCAAAAGAATAGCCTAAAGTAATAGATGAAGACAAATAAAAGACGCTTCTAAAAATGAGCGAAGGAAAGAGCGAAAGCAAAGGAAAATTACTCCAATATAAATTTGGTGCAACAGCAAAGTATAAACATTTTCCATCTCCAAATTGATTTTCAGATAAGAAATAGCCATCCTGGGATTCTATGATTGGAACACCCGTATTAACAGGCAAAATTGAGAATATTTTTGGATTGTCAATTTGGTTTATTGTAATTCCTTCGCCTGCAAGTTTGAACATTCCGTCAAAAATTGGGTGTTTTGCGTCTAAAGCAGAGAAACTGGCAGGTGATTTTTCTGAAAAACTCTTTTTTTCTGATAGAGCAAATCCAAACTCTGCAAGGAAATTCCGATAATTATCATTTGTTTGGTCGGAAGGGAAAAATATTGCAGAACCACCGCTGGACACATATTCTTTTATTCGATTTTTCTTGCTTTCAGAAAAATTTGAAAAATTGAGTACCAGGCAATCAAACTTATTTAAATCAAGGTTATCAACCGAATTCTCGTCATAAAAAGAAACGTTTATTTGATTTTGAGCATCGTCGGTTGAAAACAAAGCTTTTAAGAAGAAGTTATTTGTTGTTTCACCAAAGATTGCAACGTTTGGTTTTTCGGGGACAATAAATCCAAAATAGCGGTTATTGTCTGCAATGAAAGCATCATTTTCGAGTTCAATAGCAGCAGAGACTACACCTGGCTTTTGAATTTGAGCCGCGATAGGAATTGATTTTGCAGAATTAGCAGAAATGTCGAATGTTTTTTGAGCAACTTTCTGTTTGTTAAACAAAAGGCTAATTAAAGCACCTTTTACATCTTTATCAGAATGATTTTTAACAGTTACTGAAAGCTCAACTGATTTTCCAATTGAGAAAAATTTAGTAAGAACATCTACCGAATCAACAGATAAATTTTCGAAATTACTACTTGAAGAGTAACCAATTGGAATAAAGTAAATAGCAATGTTTTTATTATTGAGTTTTAACATATCTTCTGAATGGAAAACATTTTTCTGCGCATCTGAAATAATAAATAACTCTTTTGCGAAATTATTAGCATTTTGAAAATACTTACCAGCTAATCTCATTGAATTATCTAACGAGGCAGGTATCGGCTGCAATTTTATCTGAGAGAGGGACTGTATTAATAAATCTTTGTTTTTCGTAAATGCAGGTTGAAAAGTACTATTGGAACCTGACATTTCTAAAATAAGAGCTTCATCCCCTTCTTTCATAGAATTAATGATTTTTTCTGCACTTTTCTTTGCCTGAATAAATCTGTTGCCGAATTCGTCAGATATATCCATACTATAAGAGTTATCAATCAGAATAATAATGCTTGATTTAGCGTAATTCTCAAATCCTGGGATTGAACCTTCAATAATTGGTCGAGCAAATGCAAGAACAGTGAAAGTAATTATTAAGGTTCTAAGTATCAACAGAATGATTTGCTTTATTTTCAATCTTTTAATTTTTGTCTTTTGTAGTTCTTTTAAGAACTTTAAAGATGAAAATTCAATATTTTTTAGCTTGCGTAAATTAAGCAAATGCAACAATACAGGAATTGAAGCAGCGATTAAGCCAAATAGAAACAATGGATTTATGAAATTCATAATAGTTCAAATAAATAAAAAACAAATCAAATCAATTCAATACAACAGGTTTAGACAAAATTGGTGGTTTTTTGAAATCGTCATCGCTCGATTTTATTTCACCATCTTCCAGTAGCAAATCAAATGTAACGATACTCGCAGGGAGATATGATTTCCCACCTGTCATAAATGGATTTGCAACAGCACTTGCTAAAAAATTATAGACGTATTGATTTTTACCAACAAAAATAATATCCTTAAAGGATTGAGTAGAGATGTTATTGACGAAAGTTCCACGAAGGGGTTCTTCTCTGCCGTCAGGGTATAATTTGTATGCTTGTGTTATCAGCAATTTATTACCGCCACGCGGTATATCCATATTACCAAAAGTAAGAGCATACAACCCTGTATAAAGAATATTTATATTTTGTATTTTTTTAACAATAATGCCATAAGGGAGCTCACGGGCTTTAACAAGTTTAATCAACTTATTTTTCAATTCGTTGTAAGAAAGTTGATTTTTGTTTGCTGAGAGAATTATATTGCTGAACATAGCAGATCCACCTCGATTATGACCATTACTCTGTTTTACACGACGAGTAGGAACACGTGACGACAGCAGATTTTTGAGATAACCATTTTCTACTAAAAGTACATCCTGTGCGGGTATTCCCTCATCATCTATCTTGTAGTAACCGAATAATTGAGAGTTCTTATAATCAGGCAGATTAGGTTTTGCCCAAACAGAGATGAATTCGGGCAACACTCGACCACCAATTTTATTCTGAAAAGCAGAAAATCTATCATCATCAGTGAAGAAGCCACCATCCATCAACGGTTTTCTTTGAGCAACAAGATTTGGAGCAAAAATTTGAGCGATAAGTTCAGCAGAAGCTTGTTCCGTAAATAAAATTGGACCGTTGTAAGCTTCGTCAATTGTTGATGCGTTTTTCAACTGCGTAACATTCTGGGCAACAATTTTTGCACCATTAATGAGCGAATCAAGTGAGTGGAGTTTATCTGGTGTTCTGCTATATGCAGAGAAGAAATCAAAAACAAGCATTCCGTCAGATGATTGTGCTGCTGCAATAACCTCTACCCCACACTGCGTATTTCGTTTGATGTATTCTGTTCCCTCACTGTTGATATAATATATAAATTCGTCAATTCCTTCAACTGTTGTTCGAGAAACATCAATATTATGATATTCTCTAAACACGTAAGAAACTTTCTTCGCAATTTCTTCTAACTTTTTAATGTCAAATTTAACCTGATAGTTTGTATCAATAGATTTATAAGGTGGAGTTTTAAGAAAATCGGGTGTTGTATCCCTTCTTATTTTATTTTTAAGCGAAGTTTCTTTTTTTGTGAAAATTTCCGCACTTCTCTTGTAAGCTGCGTCAGTTGCAAGCCACAAGTGTTTTCGTAGGTTGTGGTAGCTTAGTTCGATAGGAATGCGACGGTTCATAAACTGTTCTTCATCATCACCACTGCCGAATAAATTCAACCCAAAATCAATATAATTTGAATTATCGAACTGATAATCTCCAACTTTAACATTTACAGTAAGACGAGCAATCGGGGCATTATTAATATCGGTAGTGTTTCCTAATACCGCTTGGACATTAATATTTGTTGAATATTCGAGTTTATACTCAATAAAATATGGGGTTTTCAAATTTTCAATTTTTAGGTTCTTCATTGAACGGTCCATTTCGTCCCGCATTGCTTGCATAATTTCATCTTTTGCGGACAAATTAGAAAAAAACGCAAATAATAGAACAATCAAAAAAAATTTTTTCATTTATTAACCTCGTTTTGATTACAAAATTTAGATAAAGCTTTATAGAAATCGTCGGGTTTTTGAGTGCCAATAAGCAAACGAGCACCATCTTTGAAAAATAGTTGAATGCCTATTTTACCATAGACGTTAAATGCTCGCCCCGCAGGACCGATACGAATTCCCCAACCTCCATAATCAAGAATTGGGCTGTATTGACGAATTTTGAAACGTTTAATTATATCGAAGCTATATGTTTTGAATTTCATAAACGGGAATAGTCTAACGTGAATTCCAGATTTTGTGATATAGGTTTCCAACTTACTCGAAAAGAAAAGCAAAAGAATTCCTACTGCAAAAACAACTGAAATAATCATAGATATTAACAATCCTTGATTCGATAATGGCTTGTCTCCAAAAGGAATTTTTTCCACAGTTTGAAGATAGTAGCCATAAACAAAAAACAACAACGGGAAAAGCGCCGCAATTACCACCAATACGATTAAAGGTTTTTGCTTGAATTTCTGAATTTCATAAAATTCGATTTTTTCATTGAGAAAAGGCTTCATAATCGGGTGCCTCCAAAATTGGGGGTTTAGCTTGTGATTTAACTTTTTTCTGCACTTCTATTCTTGATACTAACAAACTTGGAGAAACAGCAGATACAGGAACTCCACCTGATTCAGCCCCACAAGTGCCATTGAAAATACCAATGTCATCTGCTGCTAATATTACATTCGAAAAAGTTGTAAGCGGTGTCCCGATTAAATCTACACCACGGACAAGTTCATCGGGACGCCCATCTACATACACCTTATAGACAATTATCGGAGTAACATTGAATGCGTTTGGAATGTATCTTGTAGTGAATGTGAAACCACCTGAAACTTGCTCAAAGAACAAACCATAATCTTTGTTCTGTTTTTTCGCTTCTTCGATGAGTTTTTTTCGCAATTCAGAAATAGTAACAGTTTGAGTAGCTTCAACTATTAAATTCGATTGGCGAGAAATTGCCTGATATCCTATTTGCTTTCTGCCGTGACCATTCGAATTAGGAAAGTTCTCGATTGGAATTCGAGACATAAGGTAGCCATTGAAAACGCCATTTTTGACGGTTTCAACTCTTTGGGCGGGAATACCTTCATCGTCGTATTGATAATACCCTGATATTGCTTTTCCATTTATTTCAGATACATTCGGGTCGAAAATTACATTGATGAAATCAGGTAAAATTTTCTTCCCAAGAGAACTCTTGAATGTTTGGCTACTGGAAGGGTCTTTTTCACGATGCCCTTCCACCCTATGACCAAAAATTTCGTGAAAAAATACACCAGCTGCTTCTCCCGACAAAATTGCGGGTCCTGAATATGTTTCAGCAAGAGGAGCATTCCGCAATCTATCAAGCAAAACAATCATTTCATCAATCTTTTTTGAAATTTCATCTTCGGAAGGCAATCCGTCAGGAGTAAAGGCAAAATATGATTGGTGAAGTGGAAGGCTCATTCCATCATCTGCTTTGGTTTTCAAATACACAAAAATTCGGGCAAAGCTTTCACTAGTAGCAACTTCAAATCCGTCTGTGTTGAGAATTAATTTGTTATTAACCTCAAATGAAAAAGAGATAGTTGCATTGTGAAGCCACTTATGAGAATTAAATTTTGCTGATAATTTACGCAACAATCCTGCCCATTTTGCTGTATCCAGATAATAGTGTTGAGCATCGGTCGCAGATAAACTGATATATTTCCAGGCTTGAATATCTCGAACGGGCTTTTCTTTTGAAAAGTCGTCTGATGTATCTTCTTCGGCAACTTTTACTGCCTGGTTTGTAAGTGCTTTTTCGTATCGCTCAATAGCATTTTTATATATTTGGTCGGTCGCATACCAAATGATATTTCTAATTGAAATTTCATCATTATTTAAAGGCAATGATATTTTACTAACACTTGAAGAAAAATCGAAAGGATTGCCTCTAATAATATGTGTATTGTCAAACTTATGGCTACCAACTCTAATATCGATATCCATAAATCTTGATTGGTCAAAACTATTTGCACTAATATTACCGAACGATGCTTGAATTGTTGATTTTTGAGTTTCCAATACATAATATGAAATGAAATATGGCGGCAATTTTTGCGAGGATAGTTCTTCCTGACTTCTTAACATTTCCTTTTTCAGGATATTCAATAGTTCGATGTTGGAAGAAATCAAGTTGGAAGAGTAACAATAGAATATCAATATTACCAGAAGTAGTTTTTTCATTTTTATTCCTTCAAATCATAAATGACATTTGACGAAAATTAACAGATTTAATTTGTTAATGCTTTAAAATTACAAAAAAATACTTAAATAATTAGCAAATGCTCATTATTTAAGTATTATGAGAACAATCTGCAAATAATATACTTGTTATGTATTATTTTGCGGTAAAAGTACTGACAATTGCGATTTGTTATTTTTGTAAGGTTGAATTTTTATGTTTCCATTAATTGATTTTATAATAAAATCAATTAATTTAAGATTAATAGAAATGCTTCGAAAAGAACCCGAATTGTTTATCATTTTTGTATTATTAAATTGAAAAATAGTAGGTGAAAACTCTCCTAAAATACTTATTTCATAAAAATCATCTCTAATTCTGTTCTTTACCGTTATTTGTTCGTCTATGGAAATTTTAGAGATAACATCAATTAGATTACTAAGTAGAGAACGAATGACTAATCCATTATGAAGCAATATTTCGTCATCGCCTGCATAAATGATTTTAACCTGTCGGTTGCTAAGAGGGCTATTTACAATAGATTGTTCGATGGAATGAAGTATTTTAGGTAGCACAATTCTATCTTTTTTCAAAGAAAAAGCTCTATCAGAATGGATTTGTTCAACAAGGTATGCAACTTCCATTGATTTTGTTAATGAATCAATTAAGTCGAAAATGCTTTGTAAGTGCTTTTTAGAAATATCGTCAATATTTTCCTCCATTGGCTCTAAATAATTAACATCTATAAGACCGTAACATTTTTTAACTTCCTCAATATATGCTTTACGCAAATATTTGGTCTGTCTCTCTTTTTCGCTGAAAGAAGCAATTTCTTCTTTTGCTTGCTGAAATTTCTGGAAAGCGCTTGATTTAAGAATTTCCAACGCTTCCTTATTAGATGCGTGATTAATGCTTTTTTTAATCAGGTTTTCAAGCTGAACATTAATCTCAATCAAGCATTTTTCCAATTCAAGCCTACGTTCTGCATCGCGTACAATAAAAAGAATTGCTTTATTCATTCCCCAAGGCACTATTGAAGCAGAAACATCAACAAATAGGTAGCCACCTTTTGCTTTTGGGAAACTGACAGAAGTATGAATTGAACCATTTATTTTAATAGTTTCAAGAAAGTTATCTTGCAGAAAAAGTTTAGTATTAGCAAAAATCTTTGAATAGTGTTTTCCAATATTGGGCTTCTTCTTATAACCAAGTAAATTATACATTGTATAATTAATATCGTAAACTATTCCCGTATTGCAATCCATAATAAATGCAGCATCATTGGAAAAATCGAAGTATTTTTGAAAAGCTTGCTTGGACTTTTGCAAAGCATCGAAATTACTACTCTGTTCTATTCCATATTTCAGTATCCGTCTAAGTACACCTGGATTTAAGTTATTTTTTGTGATATAGTCGATTGCACCATTTCGAACTGCCAGAATAGCAAAATCTTCATCCTGATTACCCGTAAGAACAGCAATTGGAATACCTTTTGAAAGCGATTGCAGTTTAAGAAAGGTATTAATTCCAAACGAGTCGGGCAAAGATAAATCAAGCAGAATTAAATCATAATTGTCTTTATTTAATTCGCTTATTCCATCTTCCAATCTAATCTTCCAATTAATATCAACATTCTCATTGGAATATTCTTCAATAAGCGTTTTAACTAAGAAATAATCGGATTTACTATCTTCAATCATTAATATTTTCATTCTTCCCTCTTTGGAAGTGTTACAATTGAAAACCAGAAATTCTCAATTTTTCTTACAATTTCGCAGAATTGATTAAAATCCAACGGCTTTGTAACATAGCAATTAGCGTGAAGATTGTATGATTTCAAGATGTCTTGCTCATCGTTGGAAACAGTCATTACTACAACGGGAATTCGCTTTAATTTTTCATCTTGTTTTACTTCTTGCAATACTTCGAAACCGTTTTTTCTTGGCATATTGAGGTCAAGGATAATAAGGTCGGGAGTAGGAACATTTTCGAAACCATTTTGTTTACGTAAAAAATCCATAGCATAAACACCATCGGAAACATTGTGCAGATTATTAAGTAGTTTGGTGTCTTTGAGTGCTTCTTCGATTAATCGTACATCACCAATATTATCTTCAACTAACAAAATTTTAGCAGGTCGTAAATCATAATTCATATAAATTATCCTTAATATTCTTGGAAATAGAAAAAATAAAAGTAGTTCCCTCGTTTAATTCGGATTCGAAGGTAATCCACCCATTATGGCGTTGAACGATACGTCTGCAAATAGCAAGTCCAATTCCATTGCCCGGGAATTCATCACGAGTATGCAATCTCTGGAAAATTTTAAATATTCTTTCTTTGAATTGGTTGTCAATTCCAATACCATTATCTTTAACTTTAAAAATATATTCTGCATTGTTTTCATCAGTGGAGATCAATATTTCGGGTCTAACGTCATTTTTTGAGAATTTCAGAGCATTGCTAATTAAATTTAAGAAGAGCTGAAACATTTGCCCTTCATCACAAATTATTTCTTCCGGAAGTTCATTGAAATATATGCAGGCTTTTTTATCTCTAATCGCTAATTTTAAATTATCGATTACTTTACTAATTAGATTGTTCATATTAACAGGCTCAAATTTTCCGGGACGGGTATTAATCCGCGAGTAGGACAGCAAATCATTTACCATTTGCTGCAATCGCACTGAGCCATCAATAGCGAAATTGACAAATTCTGTTGCCTCCTTGTTGAGCGAATTAATATATCGCGATTTGAAAAGTTGCAAGAAGCTGCTAATCATTCGCAAAGGTTCTTGCAAGTCGTGAGAAGCAACGTAGGCAAATTGTTGCAATTCTTCATTCGACCGAATTAGCTTTTCCAAAAGCACTTTTTCCTTTTCTTCAAGTAGTTTTCTATCGTGAATATCTTGTAAACTACCTGCAACTCGAATTGGCACATCATTTTCATCTTTTATGATTTTGCCTCTAACCAGATACCATCGATAATTATCATTTTTGTAAGATTTTAAACGAAATTCCAAACCAAACGGAAGAAAATGGCTAAAATGATATCGAACAGTATCAATTACAAAATTAACATCACCAGGATGTATTAATTTTAATATTGACGAATTATTGAAAAAGCTATCTTCCGTATCAATTTCAAGCATACTTTTCAACCTGGGGGACAACCAGAGTTGTTTTTGCAGAACATCCCAATCCCACAAACCATCATTTGAACCTTCAACAGCGAGTTCGTATCGCTGCTGTGTTTCAATTAGTTGTTTCCTTAATTTACGGACAGCTGTAATATCTCTGAAAATCATCCAATATCCGTTTGCTCTGCCGAAGAAGTCTTTTTTCGCCCAAATTTTGGCGTTTAAAATTACTTTGCTACCATCACTTTTATCAAACGATATTTCTTCAATAAAATGATTTTCTTTATCCTTCTCTAAAATCGGAATTGTGCTGATAATGGTCTTGATTGACTTACCTTTAATTTCAAGATAAGTCTGCTCAAAGATTTCACAAAAAGTTTTATTTGCGTCAATTATTTCCCAATCATTAGAAACATAAACGATTCCATCGGAACTTGTGTGAAATAAGTTTTGATATAATTTTATGGATTCATTCAGTTCACGAGATAAGATATTAATCTTTGTAATATCAAGGAAATAGCCAAAAATCCCGACAATTTTATTGTATCTATCAAAATGCTTTGTAAATGAAACATAAAAATCACGATAATTATTTTCATCTATTGATATAGAAATATCAGTTACAAAAGATAATTCATCTGAAAAATAGAAGTTCTCTATTTTTTGTTCCAAATATTGTAGAGTATTCTGAGAGACGGGAAGAATTTCTGTTAATTTATTATGCAACAGAATATTAGAATTTATTTGAAAAATCTTTTGAAAGGCACTATTGGAGTTCTCAATTTTTAGATTATCATTCAAGTAAATGACAGGAATAGGAATTGAATTAAAAAATGTTTTGAAATAATGTTGAATTTCTTCGATGAGAATTTTGTTTTCTTCAAGTTCTGTTATATCCTGACAAAAAGTAAGATATCCTAATATTTCCCCGTTTTCATTGGAATATTTCACATTAATCCATTCGCAAACAACAATCGCCCCATCTTTTTTGTAATTACGATTTTTACTACGGCAATTATCTCTGGTAGCTAATTCAAAAATTACTTTTTGGAATAATTCATTATCTTGCTCAAAAACAAAGTGTATTTCATCTACAGATTTACCAATTACTTCATTTTCTTCCCAAAGGAATACTTCTTGGGCTCTACGAGACCACTTACTTACACGCCAATTTTTGTCGAAAAAAATTATTGGAATAGGACAAAATTGAAAAAAGACGTCAATTGAGTTGATGGAACCATTCTGGTGTAAATTTGTTATATTTTTTGCAGCGTTAGTCATATAATACATATCTATTATATTTCAAAGCTACATTCATAAAATTGAATAAGTTCAATAAAAGCAGTCCAATCCATAGGTTTATTAAGAAAATCAGTAGCACCAAAATTGAATGCTTCTTTAATTATAGCTTGATTTGGAGAACCAGAATACAAAATAAATACAACATCATCGTTTAGAGCTTTTAAATTTTTTAGAAAGTCTATTCCGTTAATGTTAGGCATAAAGTAATCACAGAGAACAACGTCGTATTTATATGGCTGATAATTATCAAGGGCTTCTCTTGCATCATCATAAGCATCACACTCGTATCCATTAATTTCGAGTGCATTTTTCAACATTTCGAGTGTTGAAGCATCATCATCTACAATTAATATTTTCATACTCACCTCCAATATTATTGAGTTATTCATTATACATACAATAAATATACCATTAATAAAATGAATAAAAATTTCTGCATAAACAATTGTAATATAATGAAATACAGATTTTAGTTTGGGCTAAAATCAATCTTTCAATTTTGAAAGAAAATACATTTTGGAAAGCGAAATTGAAAGGTCATTCAATTTTGACTACTTATGTGAAATGAAAATGAAATTTCTATTAATCAATTTTTTTATTACAATAACCAACAAAATTGAAACCATTTTTTATTTAATTACGTAAATTTGAAAAAGAATGCAGTGAGGTAATATGAATATTCTTGAAAGCGTAAAATTAGCAATTGATTCTATTCGGGTTAACAAGCTTAGAACCTTTTTAACTCTGTTGAGTATCGCAATTGGGGTATTTGCAATTATTGGAGCTGGTTCGCTTGTTGCATCGATTAATTCAACAGTGGAAGGTGAAATCGAAGCACTTGGAGAAACTACTTTCTACATATTCAAAGAACCTAAAATACAAATGGGCAATTCGTGGAGAAAATATGCAAGAAGGAAGCCAATTACATATTCACAATATCAACAGCTGAAAAATCAGTTGTCGCTTGTTTCGCTTGCTTCTGCTGTTTCAGTATCTTCGGGACAAACTGTAAAATTCGGTAATAGTGAAACAAATCCGGATGTTAATTTGATTGGTGTCGATGAAGATTATTTTATTCTGGAAAATCGAAATTTTTCAGAAGGAAGAAATATTGTAAAAAGTGATATTATTGCCAATCGGAACGTTGCAGTTATTGGAAACGACGTAAAAGTTAAATTATTCCCAAACATAAGCCCTATTGGCAAGATGATTACAATAAAAAATCAAAAATATGAGATTATTGGTGTCCTTGAACCCAAAGGAGCAATGTTCGGGCAAAGCCAGGACAATATGGTATTAATTCCAATCACTCACTTACTTAATTACTTCGCATCGTTTTGGGAATCTTCTGTTCAGATAGTTTTAAGAGCACGCTCACGAGACGTCTTTACTCAAGCTATTGATGAAGCAATTGGAGTAATGCGGTTAGTTAGAAATCTAAAACCCTGGGAAGAAAACGATTTCGAAATTGAAACAAATGAATCAATCAAAGAACAGTTTTCCGGGCTTACTAAATACTTGCAATGGTTTGGCTTTATAAGCGGTGGGATTGCGCTAATTGCAGCTGGGGTTGGGATAATGAATATTATGTTGGTCTCAGTTAAAGAAAGAACGCGTGAAATTGGTGTGAGGAAGGCGGTAGGTGCAAAAAGACGCTGGATTATGTATCAGTTTATTATTGAAGCGATAACATTGTGCCAGGTTGGAGGAGCAATCGGTATAGTTGTTGGAGTAATTGCAGGTGGAGCATTTGGATTGTTGATTGGTGGGACGTTTTCTATTCCCGTAGGATGGGTTGTGTTCAGTGTCATTATTTGCACAATGTTAGGAGTAATCTTTGGAGCTTATCCCGCGTGGAAAGCAGCAAAGCTTGACCCAATAGAAGCATTAAGATATGAGTAAGCAATTGAAATGAAGAAAAATCAATACTTTACTGAAAATAATATTGATGAAGTAGCAAGTAGCATTAAGAAAAAACTTGAAAATTCAGATTTAGGCAAATTCAAAGATTTTGAAATTGATGCACCTGCTTTGTTAGTGCTCGATATGCAAAAATATTTTCTGTTGGAAGAATCCAGAGCATTTGTTCCATCGGCAAAATCAATTGTTTTTCAAATTAATAAATTAATACAAACTTTTAATTCTCTTAATTATCCTGTTATTTTTACTAAACACTCAAATAATGAAGAAAATGCCAAGCAAATGGCTGTTCGTTGGAAACATTTAACACCTGAAACCGGCATTTTCAATGAAATTTATGAAAAAATTGATAAGAAAAAGGGTATTTTTATCAATAAAAATCAATATGATGCATTTTATTGTACAAATCTATTGAACTTATTAAACGAATTAAAAATAAAACAACTGATTATTACAGGTGTAATTACAAATTTGTGTGTAGAAACAACTGCTCGTTCAGCATTTGTAAATGGCTTCTATACTATTGTTCCTATTGATGCTACTGCAACATATAATTTAGATTTGCATTTATCATCGTTCATTAATCTTTCATTTTCGATTAATTCTACTCCTTTAACTAGCGAATTAATTAATTATTTGGAGAAATACACTTGAAAGTAATCGTTATCGGGGCAGGTCCAGCGGGGTGTGCCTCAGCTATTCAATTGAAACGTTTTGGATTTGATGTTGAGTTAGTAGAACGAAACAGAATAGGCGGATTATTACTAAATGCAAATTTAATTGAAAATTATTTGGGATTTCCAAATGGAATTACTGGTGAGAAATTTTGCAAGTTAATGAAAAAACATATCAGTAATCTTGGTATAAATGTTTTTTATGGCGAAGTGATAAAAATTGATTTCAACGACAATAAATTTTTCATTACATTAGCAAATAAAACAGTTACAAGCGATATATGTATTGTAGCAACTGGTACTAAAGCTCTCACCTTACCAGATAACATCATTTCAGAAGAAGCGGCGGAATTGATATATTACGAAATTTCTAAGATAAAACGGCAAATATCAAATTGCAATGTAGCCGTTTTGGGAAACGGAGATGCAGCATTTGACTATGCGGTTTCGTTATCAAACAGAAACAGCGTTAAAATACTAATGAGAGGGGAAAAGCCGAAAGCAATTCAAACATTAATTGAAACTTGCAATATAATTAATAATATTTCATTAGAAAAAAATATTCAGTTAATAAATATTATTAGATTAAATACAAAATTGTTGTTAAATTGCATAAGGAATAATGAGTTACTTAATTTTGAAGTTGATTATTTGATTGTAGCAATAGGTAGAGAAAGAAATCTACCCGAGATAAATGAAAAAGCATTAAAATCAGATAGATTATTTTTAATTGGAGATGTTGCATCGGAAAGAAATATTAGACAAGCATCTATTGCAGCAGGAAAAGGCATTGAAGTCGCAATGAAAGTGTATTTTGCAAATAGGGATACAATATGAGAGTAATAGCAGAAACAGAAAAATCAGACATAGCAACTGTATATATAGCAGAATTCGGACAAGGTAAATATTTAGAGTTTGTAGAATCAACTCAGCCACCTATCCCAAGAGAAAAAAAATGGGTATTGATTGTATCAACACTATTTGGTTGCCCAATTGGATGTAAGTTTTGCGATTCGGGTTGGCAATATTTTGGTAAATTATCCAAACACGAGATTCTTCAACAAATTGATTATATGGTTGCAAAACGCTTTCCAAGACGTGAAATAAACATTGATAAATTTAAAATACAATTTTCGAGAATGGGCGAACCAACATTAAACGAAAACGTTCTCAACGTCCTGGAAGAATTTGACCAACATTTCAAAGCGAGGAACTTCATCCCTTCCCTATCAACTGTTGCACCAATTGGAAGAGATAATTTTTTTGCAAGGTTGCTTAATATAAAGAAAAGAAAATATGATGATACATTTCAGTTACAATTTTCAATACATTCTACAAGTTATGCTCAAAGAGACAAAATAATACCTGTCAAAAAAATGAATTTTGAAGAAATAGCAAAATACGGTGAAAATTTTTATAGTGGAAATAATAGGAAAATAACACTGAATTTTGCTTTATTTAAAGATGCCGAAGTTGATGTAAATATTATTAGTAAGTATTTTAGTCCAGAAATATTTTTAATCAAATTAACACCTGTCAATCCAACCGCTGCTTCAAAGAACAACAACATTGTTTCAGAAGTCTTTTCAAATTCAAATGTTCTCAATTTAGTTAGACAGCTTGAAGCATTAGGATATGATGTTATATTAAGCATTGGAGAAATGGAAGAAAATAAGATTGGCAGCAATTGCGGACAATATATAACTAATTTTTTGAAAATGCGCCAAAAATTTGATGATGCATATACATACCAACTGATTTTCACAAACGAAAGTTCATAAATACAGAATTTCAAAAAAATCGAATGACTGTATAGACAGTTCATTCGATTTTATTAATACGTATAACTACCAAAAAAAGAAGCAACTAATATTTCATCAAAGAAGTAGCTGCATCTATTACGTCTTTCACACTCAATAAAATTTCATTTTCATAAGATTTAGCAAAACCAACTGGTGTATTCTTAGAGCCTATTCTTCTTACGGGAGCATCTAAAAACTTAAACATTTCATCAGAAATGGTCGATGCGATTTCGCCACCAAACCCACCGAATACTTTATCTTCGTGAACAACAAGCGCCCTGCCCGTTTTTTCAACAGATTTGAATACAGTTTCTTTATCCCAGGGTGCCAAAGAGCGCAAATCAATAATTTCGGGTGAAATATAGTTCTTTTCGAGTTCTTTCAGAGCATTGAGAGTAACGTGGGTTGCATTTCCATACGTAACAATTGTCAGAGAAGTACCGCTTTTCACTATTCTTGCTTTACCAAAAGGAACGAAATAGTTCTCATTCGGGAAATGCGCATAAGCACCTTTATAGTTATATAAAAACTTTGGTTCAAGGAAAAGAGTAACACCTTCTGAGCGTATTGCATTACGAAGCAAACCCGCAGCATCATCGGCAAAGGACGGGCAAACAACTCGAATTCCAGGTAAAGTTGTAAATACAGCTTCCAAATTTTGTGAGTGGTATAATCCACCTTGGATATACCCTCCACTTGCCAATCGAATTACAATATTTGGTGAAAATTGTCCCTTAGTTCTCCAATAATCGTGCGAGCATTCGACTAATTGCTCCATAGCAGGCCAGAAATAATCTGCAAATTCAGCACCTTCGACAACAACACGCGCCTCTTTATCAAATCGACAGAAACCATTTGCTGTCCCAACGATGCAATCTTCTGCAATAGGTGCATTGAATACGCGTTCTTTTCCAAATTCCTGTGGCATACCTTTAACTACGTTGAATACTCCACCTTTACTAACATCCTGCCCCCAAAGAAAAGTTTTAGGGTTACGGCGAAATTCTTCTTTCAATGTTAGGTTTATTGCTTCGAGAAAACTCACTTGATTTGATGAAGTATCTATAAAATCCTCAACATTTAATTCATATTTGAAAAATGGCTCAGGCAACACAAATTGATCGAATGATTTACCGTTTGCGTTGGGAGCAGCTTCGGCTTTGTCGGCAGCGTCGAAGACTTCTTTTTTATTTGCTTCCTCAATCTTAACAATTTCATCCTCAGTAGCAATTCCGCTTTCAATGATAAAGGTTCTTAATTGCAACATTGGATCTCGGCGACGAACAGTTACAAGTTCTTCCTCAGAACGATATGCTTCGTGCCTATCAGAGTTTGAATGGGAACCAATTCTATCGCAATCAGCGTGAACCATTGCCGGTCCAGCACCGGATTTCGCATATTCAATTGCTTTTTGCATAGCACGGTAAGAATCAAATGGGTCGCGACCATCGCAATTGATAATTAATAGGTCCTTCATTCCTTTGTAGTTTTCAGAAACAACTTGATTTGCAGTTTGATCAACCAATGGCACAGAAATTCCATACTTATTGTTCTGAATAACAAAAACAACGGGTAATTTCTCCAAAGTAGCAACGTTGATAGCTTCCCAGTAGTAGCCTTCGGAGCAAGCGGATTCGCCATTTGAGCAAATTGCAACTTCATCTGAGCCAAGTTTTTTAATAGCACGAGCAACACCTGCTGCGTGCAAAGCGTGATTTCCAGTGCAAGAAGAAACATTCTGAATTCTAATAGAGGGTTTAGCGAAATGATTACTCATATGCCTTCCGCCACCGGCAACATCCGTCTCTTTGCTAAGACCATTCAGAATAATTTCTTCGGGAGTAATTCCCGCAGCAAGAGAAGTGAGCATATCTCGATAATAAGGGAATAGAAAATCTTTGTTCTGACGAAAAGACAGACCAATAGCAAGTTGAATTCCATCGTGTCCACCAAAAGGAGCGTGATATGACCATCCTTTTGCCATTTTCAGGTATAATGCAGCTTTATCGTCCAACTGCCTACCTAAATTAATAATTCTATACCATTTGAGTATTGTGTCTCTATCAAAGCCAGAAATATCAAATTTGCAAGTTATTTCAACTGTTGTTTCTTTACCATTGATTATTACTTTTCTAAGCCCGGGTTTGACAGGCTTGAAGTCTGTTTTTTCCACTGTATTTTTTTTCACATTCTTTGCCATAAATATTTCCTTTTTGTGTTTCGCAACATTACACAAACTATATAGAGTATTTTTTTGAAATATTATTTTAGTTTAGATTAATTTTTTTGTTTTTGATAATGTCGAAAAACGTTAAATCAATTGAAAAATAAAGAATTTGAGGTATTGGGTTTCTGGCATAGAAACAAGAATTGGATGGTCTGGCGATTGCATTCCTCGATAAACAAGCCTTAATTTAACATTTTGCTTTGATGCTTCGCGTTGAATAATATCAAAAAAATCCTGTTCTTTCAGGTGGTGAGAACAAGAAGATGTAACTATAAAACCGTTTTTATTAAGCAGTTTCAATGCTAAACGATTGATTTTGGCATACCCAGCTTTTGCTTTTGGTAGAGTTTTGCGATTTTTTGTAAAGGCAGGTGGATCGAGAACAATAATGTCCCATTTGTTCCCTGTTGAATTTTCATTTTCCAAAAAATCGAAAACATCATCTTTGATAAAATCTACATTATTAAAGTTGTTTATCTTTGCATTATGCTGAGATGTATCAACAGCTGATTGCGAAATATCAACGCCTAATACGTGGGTAGCACCAGATTTGGCTGCATTGAGTGCAAACCCACCCTGGTTGCAAAAACAGTCAAGTACAGTTTTTCCTTTTGCAATACTTTGAAGAAATTTGCGATTAATTTTCTGGTCTAAGAAATAACCGGTTTTTTGACCTTCTTTGAGAGAAACATCGAAAAGAATACTATTTTCGCTAAAACGAGTTTTATCAGCAATTGTGCCATAAAGAACAGTTTCGACTTCGGGTAAATTTTCAGATTTTCTGTGAGTTGAAATATCCTTTTCGATAATACCTTCGATATCAGGAATAGCTTCTAATAACGCATTAATTATTGTTTCTTTTATTTTATCCACACCAGCAGATAGAAATTGAACAGATAGATAATTTGAATATTTATCGACAATAAGCCCGGGTAGTAAATCAGATTCCCCAAAAACAACTCTATATGAATTTTCATCGGGAAATAGAAATTTACGATATTCAAGCGAGCGTCGAATTCTTTCACAAATTAGAGAATAATCAAATTTCTCGCAATACAACAAACGACCAGCCACTAAACTATGTGAATTATAAAATGCTAATCCGTAAGACTTGCCAGTTGAGGATAAGATTTCTACGATTTCCCCATCTTCACAATCAATGTGCTGAACAATTTCGTTGCTAAAAATCCAGGGATGTCCGTGTCTTATTCTATTGTCAGCATCTTTCTTTAAGATTAATTTTTCCATTTAAACTAAATCCTTGAAATCAATAGTTTTAGGTGTATCAATAGGAAATCCCAAAAATCGTTGAGCTTGCTCGTAGAAAACAGAGGGAATATCTGTAACATAGAAATCAATTTCAGGCTTTTGATTTACAGATGCAGATTGCTTACGCAATAGATTTTTCTCTGCTAAAATTCTCAATGCTGCGACTGATGAGTGTTCTCCGCAATCAATTAAAGTAGCCCCGGGAATAATTTCGGAAATAACACGCGACAACAAAGGATAATGAGTGCAGCCAAGAACGATAGTATCAACATTTTCATTTAACAAATTTGATAAATATTCTTGAGCGGCAAGATATGCAATTTGATGATTTACTAATCCTTCCTCAACGATTGGAACAAAAAGAGGACAAGCCTGTGAAATGATTTTGATATTTTCTCCACCAGGAATTGACTTAATACCATCTACGTAAGCATTGCTATTGATAGTAGCGCGAGTGCCAATAATACCAATTTTATTATTCAAAGTTGTTCGCAATGCTGCATAAGAAGTATGTTCAATCATACCGATAACTTCAATATCTCCTGCAATTTTTCTTACTGTATCCAGGGCGACAGAAGAAACAGTATTGCAAGCTACAACAATTAATTTTACATTTTTTGCAATTAAAAAGCGAGTGAATTGCTCAGCATAAGTGCGAACAATCGATTGTGATTTATTTCCATAAGGAACGCGAGCAGTATCTCCAAGATAAATATAGTGTTCATCGGGCATAAAGCGAATGAGTTGCCTGAGAACTGTAAGTCCTCCAATACCTGAATCGAAAACACCAATAGAAGAATTTACATCAATCATTTTTTCAACTTGCCACTAATAAAAAATTCAATTTATAAAAAAAAGCCTTACTGAAAAACAAGAATAAAAAACGAGCCACTTAAAATCAGTGGCTCGCTTCATTACTCAAAATATTAATTAATAAGTTTTTGCACCAGTTGGCTTGGCTTCTTTCATTTTATGCAGAATTTCTGTAACCTGTGTAGGTTTCACATTACCAAAGACTTGTTCATTAATTGTTACTACCGGCGCTAATGCACAAACACCAAGACAACGGGTTCCTTCAATAGAGAACATACCATCAGCGGTTGTTTCTCCAACTCCACATCCAAGCTCGGTTTTGAAAGCATCAAGGACTAAATCTGCACCTTTCACAAAGCAAGCAGTACCTAAGCAAATTGAAATTTTATATTTACCGGCAGGTTTGAGCTTGAAGAAATGATAGAAAGTAGCAACACCATAAACAGTAGAAGTAGGAACTTGCAAGAGGTGTGCAACTTCGTCCATATGTTTTTCAGAGAGATAACCGTAACGTTCTTGCACTTTATGCAGAGCAGCAATCAGATAACTTTCGGGATGTTCTAAATTCAGGCAATTTGCAATGAAATCCTGAATATCCTGATCTAATGTATAAATTGGTTGTTCCATTATTTAATCCCCCTTGGTAATTTTGGTTCATAAGTAGTATGAAGAAGATGATGAGCTTTTTCGCTTCCAGGTTCACCTAAAAATTCTTCATACAATTTAATAATGAAAGGATTTTCGTGAGATTTTCTCAATTCTTTGCTTTCGTCAATTCTATAAAGTGCCATTTGACGTTTTCGAACGGTTTCTGAGTCTAATGGATAAACATAATCACCTGCATTTACTAATGGTTGACCACCACCAGCAACACAACCACCTGGACAAGCCATAATTTCGACTAAATGATATTGCTTTTCGCCCGACTTAATTTTCTCTAAAATCTTTTTAGCGTTGTTCAATCCATTAGAAACAGCTACATTCAATGATAAATCACCGATTTGAATAGTTGCTTCGCGTAATCCTTCTATGGCACGAACATTTGTAAATTCAAGTTCCTGAATTTTTTCACCGGTGATTTTTTCATAAGCAGTGCGAAGGGCAGCTTCCATCACACCACCAGTGGAACCGAAGATATCCCCTGCGCCAGTCGAATAACCTAATGGAGCATCAAAATCACTATCAGGAAGATTAACGAAGTCGATACCATAAGCTTTAATCATCCAGATAAGTTCACGAGTTGTAAGTACTGCATCTGTATATGGAACATTTTCTTTCATATAATGTTCTGGTCTTCTGGCCTCGTATTTTTTAGCAACGCAAGGCATAATTGCAACAACAAAAATCTTCTCTGGATCGATACCCATTTTTTCAGCATAGTAAGTTTTAAGAAGCGTTGATTCCATTTGCATCGGAGATTTGCAAGAGGATGCATTTGGAATCAATTCAGGATAGAAATGTTCTAAAAACTTAATCCACCCAGGTGAACAGGAAGTAATCAAAGGCAGATTTTCACCTTTTTTTATTCTCTCGATTAATTCGTGAGATTCTTCCATTATTGTGAGGTCAGCTGCAAAATCAGTATCAAATACTGCATCAAAACCAAGGCGACGAAGAGCCGTAACCATTTTACCAGTAACATAAGTACCTGCTGGGAGATTCCACCCCTCACCTATAGCAGCACGAATTGCCGGTGCAGTTTGAACGACTACATGTAAATCTGGGTTTTCTAAAGCCTTCCATACTATCTCAGTCGCATCTTGTTCAATAAAAGCAGCCGTAGGACAAACATTGATACACTGCCCACATTTAATACAAACTGAATCATCCATAGGGGCTTCGAAAGCAGGAGTAACAACCGTACGGAAGCCACGATGCATCTGGCTAAGGTTATGCACACCTTGAATTTCAGAACATACGCGTACGCAACGGCGACAAAGAATACATTTTTCAGCATCGCGGATAACTGAAACACTTGAATTCTCTATTGGATGGCGTTTTCTTTCACCTGCGAAAAGTCTATCTCTAACTCCAAGCTTGTAAGCAAGGTTTTGAAGTTCGCAATTACCATCTCTAACGCAAGTCAAACAAGCACGTGGATGATTATCTAATAATAATTCTACCAAATCTCGACGAGTTTGACGGATTTGTGGTGAATTTGTACGAATTACCATCCCTTCCTGAATAACAGTAGCGCAAGAAGGTAAATAGTTGCGAGCACCCTCAACTTCAACTACGCAAATACGGCAAGCGCCCTCAGTAGAAAGGAATGGATGATAACACAATCGCGGGATATGAGCATTAATTTTATCCGCAGCCTCCATAATAGTAGTGCCTTCTACTACGGAAACTGGAATATCATCTATTATTGCATTTACATATTTCATTTGTTTCCTCCTTAAATTTTCTCTATTGCATCAAACTTACAAGCATTGTAGCATTCACCGCACTTAATACAATGCTCTTGCATAATTTCGTGTGGCTTTTTAGCAAATCCACGAATACAAGAAACAGGGCAACGTCTTGCACAAAGAGTACATCCGGTACATTTTTCAGGGATAATCTTGTATGTAATAAGTTTAGAACATCTCTGAGTAGGACAGCGTTTTTCTTTGATGTGAATTTCGAATTCTTCTCTAAAATATTCTAATGCAGACAAAACTGGATTTGGAGCAGACATACCTAACCCACAGAGAGAAGATTTCTGAATTGCTCGTCCAAGTCTCTCCAATTTATCCAAATCTTCCATTTCACCGTGTCCGGAAGTTATTTTTTCCAAAATTTCGAGCATTCTGAAAGTACCCTCACGGCAAGGCAAACATTTACCACAGGATTCATCTTTTATAAATTCAAGGAAGAATTTTGCGGTAGAAACAATACAATCTGCATCATCAAGAACAATCATACCACCGGAGCCCATCATTGAGCCGATACTTTTAAGAGTTTCGTAATCAACAGGAGTGTCAATTCTACTCATTGGGATACAGCCGCCAGATGGACCACCTGTTTGCACAGCTTTCAACTGACGACCATTGGGAATACCGCCACCTATATCGAAAATGATTTCACGAAGTGTGGTTCCCATAGGAACTTCGATAAGCCCAGTATTTTTAACTTTGCCAGCAAGAGCAAACACTTTTGTTCCTTTGCTTCCTTCTGTTCCAATGCGAGAGAACCAATCAGCACCATATAGCATTATAGCAGGAACGTTAGCCCAGGTTTCAACATTATTTATGCAAGTGGGATGTCCCCATAATCCTTTAACTGATGGGTAAGGCGGTCTAATTACAGGTTGCCCACGCTTTCCTTCGATTGATTGCAATAGAGCAGTTTCTTCTCCACAGACGAACGCACCCGCACCCAATCTAATCTCAATATCAAAATCAAATCCAGAACCAAGAATATTTTTGCCAAGCAAATTCATTTTGTGGCATTTCCAGATAGCATTTTCGATACGTTGAATAGCAAGAGGATATTCAGCACGAATATAAACATAACCTTTTGAGGCACCAATAGCATAAGCGCCAATAATCATACCTTCAATAATAGAGAACGGGTCGCCTTCGAGTGCACTTCTATCCATAAATGCACCTGGGTCACCTTCGTCGGCGTTGCAAACTACGTATTTAATCGGGTCGGGATTCATTGTGCGTGTGTTACGCCATTTGATACCAGTTGGGAAACCTCCACCACCACGACCTCTTAACCCTGACTTGATAATCTCATTTATAACAAATTCAGGGTCACCTTTGTAGAGAACTCTTGCAAGTGCTTCAAAACCTTGTGCGTGAATATAGTCAGTTAAGCTTTCGGGATCGATAATTCCGCAATTTCTTAAAGTTATTCTTGTTTGCTTATTGAAGAAAGAGACATCACCATAAAATTTGAAATAAACTTCTGTCAAATTGTCTGTATGAACCATATATTCACGAGCACGCCCTTTTTCGACTATGTGAATATCAATGATTTTTGATAATTCTTCTTCGTTATGAAATTTGTAAATAACGTTCTCAGGAAAAACCATCATAACGCCGTGATTAATTTCGCTTGGTTCTTCCGTACACAAGCCGATACAGCCACCTTGAAGCACTTTCACTTCTGTCGGTGGAAGATTTTTTTCTTTGATCAGTCTGTTGAAAATATCAACCCAGGACTTATCGTCAGTATTGCATCGACTTGAGGAACATATAGTTACGATGTGTTTGTAAAGAGTGTCTGTCGTCTTGTCGAGCATAAATTTAGCAACAGGTTGCTGACCGAGGACGTGAGTTTGGAAGATTTCTAATACTTCTTCCACTTTCACCTGTGAATACTTAACAGGGAACTGTTTTGGAATAAACACACCAACGATTGGTTCTTGCGAACATCGACCAGTACAACCAGTCTGCTTGACAACAATATCATCTCGACCGGAAGCTTTAATGAGCTTGATAAATTCGTCCCGAATTGCATCAGAGCCAGCTGCCTTTTCGCAAGTTGCTGAGCCGACCTGAATAATGATTTTTCCAGTGTTATCAGCGTCGGTTGAAGCAAATTCGAGAGCTTTCTTTAGATTTTCGTAATTCTTAAGAACATTTGCCATATACTACCTTAATAAATTTATATTAAGTAACCTTATAATTAATACAAAATAAAAAGATATCAGAGAATTAAACAAAGAAAAAATGAATTTAGACACACCTAAATCAATAATTTATAAGCATTTATTGTGTTTATGAACTTTATGTGAAATTTAGATGATAAATATTTAAATAAAAATGAAAAATAAATGACAATAAAATGAATTGGTATTTTTTTTATCGTTACCAATTTATCCGTAAATGTATCAACAATAACACTGTAATTTGATATAATCTCATTATTTAACAATTAATTATATAATTTTACATCCAGAACTTCTCGATAAATACTTATCAACAAAAAATAATATCCCCAATATCGACAACTTCAATATTGGGGAAAAATTATAGAACATTATTGATTTACTTATGAATTGTTCACAGATTTATACAAATCCCTTAGTTTTTTTCTTAAATGCAAAACAGCATACCTTTTACGTGCGAGCAAAGTATTAATATTTACTCCTGTTTCTTCGGACATTTCTCTGAAAGAAATACCTTCGAACTCATTTTTCACGAAAACATCTTTTTGTTCGTCGGGAAGTTCGTTCAAACCTTCAAGAACTGCTTCCCAAATTGTTTTTCTAATCAAATCGCTTTCCGGGCTTGTAGATAAATCACCTAAGAAGTTTTCGAATGAATCAACACCTTCGTCGGCTTGACCCTGAGTCTGCATATCAGTAAAGGTTTCGGCTCTTTTTTTTCTGTATGAATCAATAATTCGGTTACGAACAGCAGTAAACACCCACGAAGCAATATTTTCAATTGGCTTCTGGACGTTGGCTGAAGCTGCAAGAACGTTAGTAAAAACGTCCTGCAAAATATCTTCCGCTTCTTCCTGGCTACGAACTCTTTGGCGAATGAAGCCTAAAAACTTTTTTCTATCAGTTTTAAAAAGTTGTTCGATTTGTTCTGTTAAATTAGAACTTGTATTTGCAACTTCATTACCATTTTTTACTTCCTCAGAATGGCTTCCATTCGCTGTTATTTTCAACGTATCTATTTTCTTTTTTCTTCCCACAACTATTACCTTGAAAGTTACAATAATGAAAGAATATAATTATTTAGAATTGCACCTCCTTTTAATTCAATATACTAATATAAAAAAAATAAGTTACATTTTTTTATCGTAAATTTTTGAACAAACTTTAATATCATTTTAACATTGGAATTACAATATTATGTTTTTTAGCATTTTCAATAGCGCGATCGTAACCAGCATCAGAATGGCGTAGAATTCCCATCAACGGGTCGTAAGTGAGCACGCGGGATAATCTTCCTTCTGCTTCTTCGGTGCCATCAGCAACCACAACCATTCCAGCGTGAAGTGAAAGTCCCATACCAACACCCCCACCGTGATGGAAGGAAACCCAAGAAGCACCACCAATAGCATTTAAAGCAAAGTTGAGATAAACCCAATCAGCAATAGCATCTGAGCCATCTTTCATACTTTCTGTTTCGCGATAAGGTGAAGCAACAGAGCCACAATCTAAATGGTCGCGACCAATTACTATTGGTGCGCTTACATCACCATTTTTTACGAGTTCGTTGAAGAGAAGTCCTGCTTTCATTCTGTCACCATAGCCAAGCCAGCATATTCTTGCGGGCAAAGCCTGATAGCGAACGCGTTGTTGAGCATTCTTAATCCATCTGTGCAAAGCTGTGTCGTTAGGGAACAAATCCATTATTGCGTCATCAGTTTTCTTTATATCATTTGGATCACCAGATAGAGCAACCCAGCGGAAAGGACCTTTGCCATCACAGAAGAGCGGGCGAATATATGCAGGAACAAACCCTGGGAAATCAAAAGCATTTTGAATATTGCCATATTCTTTTGCAATACCACGGATATTATTACCATAATCAAAAACAATAGAACCGCGTTTTTGGAATTCAAGCATTGTTTGAACGTGAATTGCAATTGATTTATATGCTTCTTCCAAATACTTTTGTGGATTTGATTTTCTTAATTCATCAGCTTCTTGTTTGGAATATCCCGCAGGGTAGTAACCGTTGAGCGGGTCGTGAGCTGCTGTCTGGTCAGTTACAACATCAGGAATAATTCCACGACGTAATATTTCGGGAAGAATTTCAGCAGTATTGCCAATTAATCCAATTGAAATAGCTTTTTTTTCTTTTTTATATTGTTCAACAAGTTCAAGTGCTTTATCCAGATTGTCTACCTTTATGTCGCAATAACCATCGTGAATTCTTTTATCTATGCGAGCTTCATCAATTTCAACTGTTATCGAAACTGCACCCGCAAAAGTAGCGGCAAGAGGTTGAGCTCCACCCATACCTCCCATACCACCGGTAAGCAAGAAACGACCGGCTAAATCACCACCAAAATGTTGACGGGCACATTCTGCAAATGTTTCGTAAGTGCCTTGCAAAATACCCTGGGTGCCAATGTATATCCAGCTTCCAGCAGTCATTTGTCCGTACATTATCAAACCAAGCTCGTCAAGCTTGCGAAATTCGTCCCAATTAGCCCATTTGGGGACAAGATTAGAATTTGCTATAATTACTTTTGGAGCAGATGTGTAAGTTTTAGCTATACCGACGGGTTTTCCTGATTGAACAAGCAAAGTTTCATCTTCATTTAAGTTTTTCAGACAATCAACTATTGCATCGAAGCATTCCCAATTGCGAGCAGCTTTGCCGTAGCCACCGTAAACAATCAGTTCAGATGGTTTTTCAGCATTTTCCGGGTCTAAATTATGATGTATCATTCTATATGCGGCTTCAATTTGCCAGTTCTTACAAGTTAACTCTGTACCTTTGGGGACTTTTACGGTTCTCATAACACTCCTTTAATTATTATGCGTTTGATTATTAATTTTTATTATTTTATCAATTTCTTCATCATTAAGTTTATAATTTTCAAATAAATTACGTAAGAAATCGAATGGATAAATTCCTGTGTCGTGTCCATCTTCCCAAATAGGATTAATGGCATAATTGCCAACGACATTTATTTTCTTAATATTGAATTTCCCTGGTTTGAAAGTATTCAAATTAATAAATCCACTTTGACTTTTGCCCTTATTCTCCTGACAATCTGCACAAGGACAATTATTGCGTAAGACTTCGAGTTTAATAACTGACCTAAAGCCGTCATTCCAATGAGTTTCAATAAGATTCTTATCTGGAAATGCTATCTTTTTTATAAAAAATGCCATATCAAAAAAAAATTACACTGAAACAATTTTCAAAAATAACAAAAAAATTTGAATAGAAAAGAGGAAGAAAAGGATTTATAGTATTTCAATTCACAATTCATATATAAATTGAATTTGAATAAAAAATTAAAGGCGAGTTGGAAAACCCGCCTTATTTTTCATTCAAAATAATATCGCAAATTATTACTTCTTTACTTTTTTATCTTTCTTTTTATCAGATTTCTTTTCTTCCTTTTTTGCTTTTTTCTCAGCTTTTTTAGCTAATTCTTCACGAATTGCAGCACGAGCAGCTGCTAAACGAGCGATAGGCACTCTGAACGGTGAACAAGAAACATAATTTAACCCAATTTCGTGACAGAATTCTACAGATGCAGGATCACCACCGTGTTCGCCACAAATACCAAGTTTAATATTTGGTCGAGTTAAGCGACCTTCTGAAACTGCGTGTTTCATCAAGAAGCCAACACCTTCACGGTCGATTGAAACGAATGGATCAACTGCATAAATTTCACGATTTACATATTCAGGTAAAAATCTGCCCGAATCATCACGGCTCAAACCAAGTGTAGTTTGTGTTAAGTCGTTTGTTCCAAATGAGAAGAATTCAGCAACTTCGGCAATTTGTTTTGCAGTAATAGCACCTCTTGGCACTTCAATCATTGTTCCAACTAAATATTCGAACTTAACGCCTGTTTCCTCCATAACTTTATTAGCAACGCTGCGAACGATTTCTTCCTGGTGTTTCAATTCCTTAACATTTCCAACGAGTGGTATCATCACTTCTGGAAGAACTTTCTTACCGCGTTTCATTACATTAACAGTTGCTTCAAAAATAGCGCGTGCTTGCATTTCAGTGATTTCAGGATAGATAAGACCAAGGCGGCAGCCACGGAAACCAAGCATTGGATTGAACTCGTGGAGTGCTTCAACTCTTTCTTTTACTTTCTTGTAATCAATTCCCATTTCTTTGGCAACTTGTTTCTGCCCGGCTTCGTCGTGTGGCAAGAATTCGTGCAGTGGTGGGTCAATTGTACGAATAGTAACAGGACGACCGTCCATTGCTTCAAATATTCCTTCAAAATCTGCTCTCTGGAATGGAAGCAATTTCGCCAAAGCTTTTCTACGGTCTTCTACATTATCAGCTAAAATCATTTCTCTCATTGGACCAATTTTACCTTCACCGAAGAACATATGTTCGGTACGGCACAAACCAATACCTTCTGCACCAAAAGCAACTGCATTAGCAGCCTGGTCAGGTTGGTCTGCGTTTGTGCGAACATTCAAACGGCGGTATTCATCAGCCCAGTTCATAATTTGCTCGTAAATTTTGTAGGTTGGTGCATCTTCGGGCTTCAAAGTCTTTTGCAATAATACTTCGATTACTTCACTTGGTTTAGTTTCGACTTTACCAGCAATTACTTCACCAGTTGAACCGTCGATTGAGATCCAGTCACCTTCTTTGAGAACAACGTCGGAACCTTCTACTTTCAATGTACGTGCTTTATAATCTATTATTAAACTTCCACAGCCAGCAACACACACTTTGCCCATTTGTCTTGCAACAAGTGCAGCGTGGGAAGTCATACCACCGCGAGCAGTGAGAATACCTTCTGCGGCATTCATTCCAGCAATATCTTCGGGCGAAGTTTCAATACGGACTAAAATTACTTTTTCGCCTTTCTTAGCTTCTGCAACAGCATCTTCTGCATTAAATACAATTTTACCTGTCGCAGCACCAGGTCCGGCATTAAGACCTTTTGCTAACAAGCGATTTTCTTGGAGTGCTTTTTTCTTTTCGTTAAGATCAAATACAGGTCTAAGCAATTGGTTAAGCTGATCGGGCTCTATTCTCATTAATGCTTCTTTTGGCTTGATGAGTTTTTCATTCACCATATCAACAGCGATTTTCATAGCAGCCATAGCTGTGCGTTTTCCAACGCGACATTGCAACATATAGAGCTTTTTATTTTGAATTGTGAACTCTATATCGAGCATATCGCGGTAGTGCTTTTCTAAAATTTTGCGAATTTTTTCAAGTTGATTATATGAAGCGGGGTCAATTTCTTTTAAAAGTTCAATTTTGTGTGGTGTACGAATACCTGCAACGACATCTTCACCCTGAGCGTTCATTAAAAATTCACCGTAGAAGTAATTTTCACCAGTAGCAGCATCACGAGTAAATGCAACGCCTGTTCCCGAATCTTCGCCCATATTTCCAAAGACCATTGCCTGGACATTTACAGCAGTTCCCCAGGATTCGGGAATATTATTGAGTTTGCGATAAACTATTGCTCTTGGATTCATCCAGGAATTGAATACTGCACCGATTGCACCCCAGAGCTGCTCTTTCGGGTCTTCGGGGAAGTCTTTGCCAGTGCGTTCCTTAATCGCTTGTTTAAATTCGTATACTAATTCTTTCAAATCTTCCGCTGTAAGTTCGACATCAAGTTTGACACCACGAGCGTGTTTTTTTCTTTCCAGAATTACTTCGAATGGATCTTCTTCATCTTTGCTTTCTGGTTTCATTTCAAGAACGACATCGCCGTACATTGCAACAAAACGGCGGTATGAATCATAAGCAAAACGAGGATTGCCTGAACGTTCTATTAAACCTTGCACAGTAACATCATTTAGACCTAAATTGAGGATTGTATCCATCATTCCGGGCATAGAAGCACGAGCACCCGAACGAACGGAAACTAACAATGGATTTTTCGGGTCTGCAAATTTTGCACCCATTTCTTTCTCTAATTTTTCAATTGCTTCTTCTACTTGCTTGTATAGTTCTTTAGGATAAGTTTTGTTATTCTGGTAGTAATAAGTACAAACTTCTGTTGTGATTGTAAATCCAGGTGGAACAGGCAAACCCATATTCACCATTTCAGCAAGATTTGCACCTTTACCACCAAGAAGTTCTTTCATATTTGCATCGCCTTCGGCTTTGCCACCACCAAAATAATAAACATATTTTGGAGTTTTGGTTTTTGATTTTTTTTCTTTCGACATTCTTATACCTCACATTTATAAAATGAAATAATGAAATTTCTAATGAATACAAAAATAACAAATCGAAAATAATATTTTTTTATTTTATTCAATTTTCAGATAATATTGGTTCAATTACAACTGACAGATTTAAATCATTCAAGTAATAATTATTGAAATGATATTTAATATATCCACCATTTAACCAGATTTGGACTAAATTGGAATAATTTGGGCTAAGTGGGTCGCCACTTACTCCACCTGGTAGCGAAAAATGGACAACATCATCACCCAAATCTGCAATAAAACGCACAGATGGAGCAATTACTGTTTCAAAATCACTGTATATCTTATATTCTGTATTATTTATTGTTGTGCTATTTCCACCAATTGGAAACGGTCCGACAGTAACAACTGAACCCACAAAATCAACTTCTGAAAGTTTGTGTTTGAGATTTATAGTATGTAGTTTTCCCCATTTCCAGTGTTTATAATTGTCGCTTTTGAATGTTTCCTTGGCTTTTTTTATTGCTTCTTTGAAACTTTTCACAATTTGGTAATCACGCCTTTCAACATTTGAAGTTCTTACATCATCGAAAAAAGCGTTATAATTGTCCGTTGATATTTCTATTAGTTTTCTGAGTGGAATTCCACTTAACAAAAGATATTTTTTAAAGTATCCCTCACCAAGGTCATCAAAAAAAGTATTATAAAGATAACGCTCAATGAATAGATTAAAAATTGTTGCCTCGTAGCTTTCTGTATTTAAAACAAAATCCCATTTTTTGAAATCATTGTAGATTCGTTTTTCATTGGAATCGAGCAAATTATTATATCTTTCAAGTACAGGAACAATATACATAAACATTTGTTTTGCATACATCGAATAATAATCGATTTGCATATATTGGGCATCTCTTACAGTATATTCATCGCTAATCAGCAATAATTCTTCAATTCTCTCAATTCGTGAAGGTGGTTCCCAGAATGAAGTAATATGATATGGAATTCCGTCAGCGGTTTTATTGTTGGCTGATGCAACAAATCTTTTTTGCGGGTTGTAAAGCTTGCCAAATACTCCACCTTTTGCAATACCCAACCAACCCGTTTTACTTTCAAAAGCATTGTTTGGGAAATTGGGGTTGCAATTTACGTCACGTATTGGTATAAATCCGCTTGGCGCAATTCCAATATTACCTTGCTTGTCTGCATAAGTAAAATTTAGAGCTGGTGCACTCCATAAATTCAAGGCTTCGGTGAATTCATCCCAATTTTTTGCTTTATTGATATTGTACATATTAATAAAATCATCGTTTGCAACGTTACCAATCCAGCGAAAAGTTAGAGAAAATTTATCTAAATATTTATTTTTTGTATTATTTTCTTGGTAAAAGATATGCGAATCCGAAATAATTTGTCCTCTTTCTGTGTATTTTTGGTAGTAAACATATTCTTCTTTCCCTCGAATATAAATTGTGTCTAAAACATAAGCGATTTCTTTCTTTAAAGTATCATTTGAATAATAATATTTCCCGGAATCATCTATTTTTTCAACAAAAAAATCGACATCGTCAAGCATTACGTTAGTAATTCCCCAAGCAACATTATCGTTTCGTCCTATTATCACCAGAGGAATTCCTGGTATTGAAAAGCCGGAAACATTCAGATTGTCAGATTGAATGTGCATTGGCAACCATCTTGCGGGCAAGCCTATTGGAAGATGTGGGTCATTTGCTAAAATAGCGGGTGAGTTATGATTAAAACTTTTATTTCTTGACCAGGAATTACTTCCAACGGACATACCATTCATTCCAAGGAAATCTCTTGTTTCATAGATGATTTGAAATATCGATTTTAAATCCTTGTAACTAAAAACATTAAACTTATTATTGAAAGAATGAGAAACTATTGTGCTGTCATTATGTAATGTGTCAATTGAATTTTCTGGAATAGAATAGTTGCGTGTTTTCACTGTTTCATCAAGCACAAAAGGACTATTGGAAGGATAGGAAGGAATAAGCCGTTTTGCTTTTTCGTAACCGAATGAATTTGCCATTTCGCCGAAAGCAATGTCGTAATAAAAACCAAGACTTAATTCAAATGCCATCATCTTGCTAATGATTATGCAATCATCCACAGTCCATTCTTCTGGTTCATACGAAAGAAGACCAAACTCAAAGCTAAGTCTGTTTTTATTTTCTTGAATATAGAAATTTATTCCATTAGAGAAAGAGGATAGTATTTGAAGTGATTTTTTGCTTAAAACATCTTTTGTTTCTCTAACAGTATTCTCTAAGTTGAGGGAACGAAGAAATAAATCATATTTTAGCGTCTTTTCGCCAAAAATTTCGGATAACTTGCCTTTCCCAGCGCGACGTGCTAAATCCATTTGCCATAGTCGCTCTTTTGCGTGAAAATAACCAACTGCAAAAAACAAATCGTTGTCGCTATGAGCTTTTATGTATGGAATGCCATAATTATTGGTAAAGATTTTTACTGTATCCATTAAATGAATAGTTTTGGTATATTGAAGTTTTTGATTAATAGAGATGTTTTTAAGATTAACTAAAAAACTAATAAATGAAAAAGCAAGAATTATGATGCAAAAAGAAATAATAATTATTTTGTAAATATTCCTCATAACCATTTGTTTTGTTTATACCAATCTATTGTATTTTGCATTCCATCTTCAATTGACATAAGTTGCTTATAGCCAAAATCACGTTTTGCTTTTGCAGTCGAGCAAATCCAGTAATCTTGGATAAAATCAATCCCCTTTTCGTAGTTAAAAACAGGTGGTTTTTCTGAGAATTTGCCCAAAAACTCTGAGATACCGGCAACAGTAAGAACCACCCAATGTGGAAGTCTTAATTTTAAAACAAACTTTTTGCTCATCTTTTCAGCAATTAGATTTATCAGTTGCTTCCAGGTGTAAAATTCCTCGCTCGAAACAAAATATATTTCGTTTAATGTATTTTCGCTTTCTGCTGCTTCGATAATTCCACGCGATAGGTCCTCGGAATGAATTAAGCTAATGTATTTGTCGCGAAAACCGACCATTGCACCAAGCCCCATTTTGACAGTGCGAAATACGTCGTAAATTGCTGTGTCCCGTGGTCCATAAACAGCGGGGGCACGAACAATAGTAAATGGTATTTTACCCGTATAAGATAGAACAACGTCTTCTGCTGCTTTCTTACTTTTGCCATAGGAAGTAATTGGGTGGCAAGGGGTGGTTTCATCAACAGGTTCATTCAATGATTTCGCTGGTCCGGTAACAGTTTGACTACTAACAAAGAGAAATCTTTTTATGTTAGGTGCATATTGTTCTGTTACTTTGAGCAAATTTGCAGTTGCATCTCGATTGCCACGCAAGAATTCTTCATAATTACGGGCAAAAGTAAGCCCTGCCACGTGATAAATATAATCAACGCCATCGACAGCCTTTACTAAACTATCTTGATTATCTAAGCTTGCTTCAACAATTTCAAAGTCTTTGCCTTCCAACCAACGTAAGTTGCTTGATTTACGTGCTATACATCGAACTCGGTAACCTTTTTGAAGAAGCTTGTCTGCAACGTGACTTCCAATAAATCCAGTAGCACCCGTAACCAATACTCTCATTTGTTTTCTCGAATTATACTCAATATCTTTTGCAATTTATCAAAACATTTTGAATTTTTATTCATATATGAGATATAAATATTTGTATCTATTAATAAAAAAAGACAGGCTGCTGAACAACCTGTCTTGAAAATCAGGAATATTTATTTTAACTATTAAGAAGTGTTTCGAGCTCATCAAGATATTTCTTCATTTTCTCCAATGTTTTGTTTACAGGTTCTGGGGTTGTCATATCGACACCTGCACGTTTCAAAACGTCAATTCCATACAAAGAGCTACCCGAGGATAGAAATTCGAGATATTTATCAATAGCAGGTTTCCCTTGCTTTTTAATATTTTCAGCAAAAGCCTGTGCTGCTGCAAATCCAGTGGCATACTGGAATACATAGAAATTATATTTGGTAAGATGGTGTATTCTTGCCCAAGAAATGTATTCTTCTTCGTCGGTTACCATCGAGGGTCCCCAGTATTGCTGATATAAATCACCGAATAGTTTGGATAAATCATCGGCAGTCATTATCTCGCCTTTGAGAGCTCTTTCGTGAGTAATTTTCTCGAATTCTGCAAATTGAGTTTGTCTAAAAAATGTTTGTTGAATATTAAGCAAGAATTTTTCAATAAGAGCAGCTTTCTCTTCTTTCGTTTTAGCATTTTCTAAAAGATAATCAAGAAGAAGTGCTTCATTTGTAGTCGAAGCAACTTCAGCAACAAAAATCGAGTAATTTGCGTAATGATATGGTTGTTTGAGCTCTGTAAAATACGAATGCATATTGTGTCCCAATTCGTGGGCTAATGTAAATACATCATCTAATGTATTATTCCAGTTAAGTAAAATGTAAGGGTGGACACCGCAACCACAACCATTTGAATATGCTCCGCTGCGCTTACCTTTTGTTTCATAAACATCAATCCAGCGGTTATCGAAGCTCATTTTTAGAACTTTCTGATACTCTTCGCCTAATGGAGCGAGAGCTTTCAGGATAATTTCTTTTGCTTCATCAAAAGTGTATTCTTTTGTGAGCGATGGAAATAACGAAGCATAAGTATCGTAAGGATGAAGTTCGTCAATTTTCATAACTTTTTTCTTTATTTCACCCCAACGGTGCAAGAGCTTAATATTATCGTGTGTAGCTTTGATTAGATTTTCATAGACAGCAACAGGAACGTTATCATCGAATAAAGCTGCTTCAAGCGGTGAAGAAAAGTTTCTAATTTCAGCATTAATTTTTCTTGTTTTCAGACGACCATTGTATAATGAAGCAAAAGTACCAATCAATTGACGATATGGCTCATAATATGCTTTGTAAATGCGTTTGCGATAGTCTCTGTCGTTGGAATACAAAGCAGAGCGGAATCTTCCGTGCGAGATTTGAATATCGTTACCTTTTGAATCTTTTACAGAAGGAAAAGGCAATTCGGCATCGTTCAAAATTCCATAAGTTTCGTTTGGAATACTCATTATTGGAGAAAGTTTTGCCAAAAGCTCTTCTTCTTTTGCGGATAATGTATGCTTTTTCATTCTAAGCATATTATCGAGGGTTTGGGAATAAGTTTGCAAACCTTTTTCTTGTTTAATATATTGTCTGATAGTTTCTTCGTTAGCTTCCATAACTTCGGGCATTAGGAATGAAGAAGCAGCAGCAAAATTGCTATACAATTCCTGTGTTTTTTGAAACATTGTTTGATATTTGCCGTTTGTAATATCAAGGTCTCTTGCCATCGAACTATAAAAATATAGTTTCATCAGTCGTTTCTCTAACGAATAATAATCATTAAAAGCGTCCAATAAGTTTTTTGCAGACTTCGTAACTTTTCCTTTGTGCTTTGAAATAATTGAAATATCTTTCGACAAAGCCTGAAAATCACTTTCCCAATCTGCATCAGTTTTGTAGATATGAGTTAAATCCCATTTGTATTTATCAGGGATTTCTTCTCGTGAAGGTAATGATTGAGCTGACAACATATTAACACCTAAAATTAGTGTGATGATGCAAAAAATAATATACCTCATACTTTCTCCATTTTGTTGAAAAAATATAAGGTAAATTAATAAAAGTTGGTATTTTTATGAAATGAATTATGGCAACGGTAGCAACACCGTAAAGATAGAACCTTCGTTTATTTTGCTTTCTACTTGAATTGAACCATTGAATTTTTCAACCAGCTTTCTTGTTACAGTGAGCCCCAGTCCCAAACCCTCATAAATTCGTTTATGACCTTCGCTAATTTGCCTGAATGGTTCAAAAATGATATCGAATTTGCTTGAATCCATTCCAATGCCTGTATCTTGAATAGTAATAATAAGCATTTGTTTGCCATCCTCTTTTTTGATTATTCCACAATCGAGGAAAATTCTACCCTTATCAGTAAATTTTATCGCGTTATCGATTAAGTTCGATAAAATAAGATACAAGCAATTTTCATCGAATATTATTTTAGATGAATAGTTTTTAAGATTAATATCGAAGGTTATATTTTTCTCTTTAACAATTGGTTCAAAAGAGTTATAAATATTGTAAATCAATTCCATTAAATCAATACTTTTGAAGTTAATTTCCATTTGCCCGCTTTCAATTGCAGCAAGAGTGATAACCGAATTCAGGGAAGAGTTCAATCTTTGAGATGACTGATATATGTAATTTAAAATTTCTTTTTCGTCTTCATTTTTAGTGTTGTTTATTAAGATTTTGATAAAACCTAATATTCCAATCAATGGAGTGCGAAATTCGTGCCCAATTAAATCCAAGATAATAGATTTGAATTTTTGAGCTTCTTCGTTTTTCTGCTTTTCAAAGATTAAGTTTTTTTCAAGGAGGATTTTTTCTTCTAAATCGACACTGATGCCGTAAACACTTTTTACCTGCCCGTAATCATCCTTTACAACAATACCGCTTACACTGGCGTGCTTGGTAAATCCATTCTTTGTTTTATATTCTAAAATAATATCCTTAAAATCATCTACATATTTGAAACTTTTAAAAAGTTCAAGCAACTTATTGACAGAATTTTCTGAAAATTTTTGTTCTAATGAGAGATTTAGGTATTCACCAACAGAGTAACCAGTAAAATTTTCAATCGAGTTACTAATAAATGTTGTTTGGAAATTCTCGTCCAATATCCAAAAAATATCGGTGGAGTAATTAAAAATAAAATCTTTAAAGTCGTCGAAATTAATTGAGGCAAGTATTTGATTTTCAACCATTTTGTTCTCCTGATGTAAAATTTTCTATGTGCAGTGGAATGGTAAAATGAAAAGTAGTGCCAATATTTACAGTGCTTTCGACCCATATCCTCCCATTATGTCTCTCGACGAACTCACGACACAAAATCAACCCCAAACCTGTTCCGCTCTCTTGTTTTGTTCCTGTTGTAGAGATGCTGCTTTGTAAACTAAATAATTTATCAAGATTTTCTTTGGGAATTCCTACACCATTGTCGGATACGCTAATTCGGCAGAAATTATCATCTTCTTTTCGACAAACAATATTAATAGAGCCACCTTCATAAGTAAATTTAATTGCGTTAGTACACAGGTTTCTTATGATAGTATTCAACATATTAGCATCAGCGAAGACTTTATAGTCTTCATCCAAGTCGTAATTAATCGAGATGTTTTTATTATCAGCATTTATTTTAATCAAATTAATATTGCTGATGATAAATTGCCGTAGTTCATAAACTGCTGGCTGGTATTGAATAAGTCCACGCTCGCAGCGTGACCACATAAGCAAATTTTCAAGTAGCTCGTATAATTGCTTGGCGGAATTATTGACATCATCTAAAAATTCTTTCAGTTCTTCTTTTGATAGTTCGTGAAATGTTTGGGAAAGGAAAGTCGACACTCCCATAAATGCACTAACGGGATTTTTTAAATCGTGCGCAATTATAGAAAAGAATTTGTCTTTTGTAATATTGCTCTCTTTGAGTTCTAAATTTTGCTGATGAAGAATTTTTTGCTGCTCAATAATTGTTTCATTAGCACTGGAAATATTATCCACCATTTTGTTGAAGAAATTGGCAAGGTCCCCAATCTCATCTTCCGATTCAACTTTCACTTTGATGCGATAATCACCGCTTGCAAGCTTAATAGTTGCGTGTTTTAGTCTGACAATTGGATTTGTAATACTTCTTGAAATAAGTATTGACATCACCAAGCTGAATAATATTGAAATAATGAAAAATGGGACAATAAATGAATGATAACTTTCGGCTTCCTCTTTTGATTTCTCAACTTGAACGTTAATTATTTTTTTCATTTGATATTCAATTTCATTCATTTTGCTTTCATAATTTTTAATTTCTTTCGAAATTCTTACAAAATCATTAAAAGCGATTAAATAATTGTCAATTAAAGTTTTCATTTTTACTTTATCACTATCAGAAAGGTTTAGATATTTTAGGTCGTTCTTTATTTTATCAACAGTTGAATGCACTTTTGTAACATATTCATCGCGTTTTCTCATAATATAATCTTTTTCTCTTCGGCGAGCTTCCAGTGTAAGAGCAAGCAAGTAATAATTGTTAATAGATTTCAAAAAGCTTTCGATTTGATGAATTTTGCTTCGGAATTCTCCTTCTACTCCCGTATTTTTATCTAAACCAAATTCTTCAAGCAAAACAGTATATTTTTTGAAATACATACTGTATAGATTTTTTAAACTATCCAATGTAATTTTATGTTCATTTGCAGGTATTTTTTTCGAAACTTCATAATATTTATTTAAGTTATCTAAAACTACAGTTTTGTTATGCAAGAATAACGATTTGAAATTTGTGTCACGTCTTACCAAAAGTTCAAGCCTTTTGTTGCTGGATTCAATAATTAGCGATTCAAGAAGTAAATACCTATAATTGCGTTCATTTAGATAAAGAGCATACATCGAGAAAATAACGATAATCAACATTATTACTTCAATGAACCCACTAAGAAGAATCATCTTGCCAAAAAGAGACATTTTAATTTTCATAAATCACGTCAATAAAGCTTAACAATTTTCAAAAATAGTTGTTGAATGTTAATTTTTGATGAACAAATTGTTAGGTTTACAGGGCTAAATTGTTGCTGATTCACTAATTAATAATGTTCCTGCGTCAGCATCAAGGATTGCTTCGATTGAATATGGAAGCGTAAGTTGTTCGTTTGTATGCCCAAACATTAATCCATAAAAGGAAGGAATAGAAATAGATGAAAAATATTTGTCCAGCACATCTCCAAGTTGTAAATCCCAGGTAGGTGGAGAACTCTTCATTGTGCAGTCACTGCAAAAGCCAAAAACTATGCCTTTTACTTGGTTAAATTTTCCAGCAAGTCGCAATTGATTTAGCATTCTATCAATTCTGAACGGTTCTTCTGCAACATCTTCCAGAAATAAAATCTTGTCTTTTGTATCTATTTCAAATGGAGTGCCCATCAAAGAAGAAATGATTGATAAATTCCCACCTGTTAATTTTCCTTTCGCTATACCGCTTTTAATCGTTCTAACAGGAAATTGCTGGCGGATACCAATTTTTTGAGCAGGATTTTGTAAAACTCCTATTGTTGAATTATTAAATATCGATTTTTCGAAGGAAGATGCTGTAAAATCACTAAAAGAAGAAAGCAAAACAGGTGAATGAAAAGTAACTAAACGTGAAAATTTTTGAATTGCAAGGTGAATAGCAGTAATATCGCTATAACCTGCAAATACTTTTGGGTTGTTTCTTATGAGTTCGTAATCAAGTAAATCTAATATTTCAGGAGAACCATATCCACCACGAATACAAAGAATACCATTAATACTTTTATCTTCAAAAAAACTATTAAGTTCGTTAGCTCTTTCTTTTCTTGCTTTTGTTCTATATCCCGAGCCATCGAATAGCGAATTACTAAAAACTGCTTGCAATTTATAATGATTGCATATTTCTTTTGCTTTACGAATATCATCAGGGTCGGAAACATTCGTAGCGGGTGCAACAACAGCCACTTTGTCACCAGGTTTAAGACACTTTGGCTTTATCAAAGGTGAGTCTGAAAGTCTTTGTAGAGCAGTATTATAATCGTTCTGAACTAACGCAAATACTCCAAAAGTACTAATTGATTTAACGAACTGACGACGTTCCATATTTTAATCTTTGTAGCTTTTATCGAGTTTTTTTGCCCATTCGAACATAGTTTTTGCGGATTCGTAGTGACCAATTCTTTCGAAGCACTTACCAGCGCCAAGGCAGGCACGAGCATTTTCTGGATTTAATTTCAATGCCGCTGAGAAATATTGATGCGCACCTTCTAAATCGTCTTCTTCAAGTGAGATTTCCCCGCAAAAAGTTAAAATGTCATCAAGTTTTTCTCCAAGCGTGCAGTTAAATTTTTCTTCAGTCCACCTATCAAAAATTTGTGTCAGCAGTTCAAATGCTTCGTCATTTCTATTTTTTGCTTTTAATATTTTAGCAAATAGATAGTCTGTATCTAAATTTGGACGATAGTATTGTTTGATGGTATTTATTATTCTCTCAGATTCATCGAAATTTCCATTTAACAAATGGTATTGTGCCATACGATTAAGAATATGAGTTTTGCTAAAATCATCAAGCAGAGGAGTTTCTTCAATTAATGAAGAGAAAAGCCCAATAGCATTCTCGTAATTACCCGAAATAAATTCATTCTCAGCAAAACCAAGAATGATGTAGTCATCGGCAAAAACTGGCAATTTTTTCTCTGCAATTTGCGCTAAATTAGTTCCCTGCAAGTAATCAATTCTGGAAAGAAGTTTAATGGTGGAATTCCGCCAGGTCCAGAATTTTCTTGCTTTCGAAGAAGCAATCAATCCCGCAGAATATACTTCTGTTGGATTAGCAAAAATATATTTAAGAGTTGCAGCAAGATAGTCGCGGTCGGGTTCGAGTAAATATGCTTCATTTGTAAATAGTTTACCATCAAGTGTTTTACCAATATTAATTTTTTCAGCAGGTAAATACCAGGCGCATTTTTCATCTGTAAAGTCATCGGTTGCACCTCCACGGGTAACTACTACGGGCAAACCACACGCCATAGCTTCAAGAGTTGGCAAGGAAAATCCTTCACCCCGATAAGGACTAACAAATACATCACAAGCACGGTAGAGAGATGCAATTTCTTCCTCACTCATTGAATCATCAATGTAGATGATTTCCGGTGCATTTGGATTTTGTTTCGCTCTCAATATCATATCTTTTGCAGTTTGACCACGATAGAAACTATCGCCTCCCATATCTTTCACTACCAAACACACATCATCATTAGCAGTGAAGGTCTGCATATATGCAGATAACAAAATATCAAAGCCTTTTCGATAAATTGTGCCACCAAGATAAAGAAATTTCAATCGTTTGTTGGTATTAAGTGGATATTTTTCTCCAAAAGGTTTGAATAAAACGGGGTCGATACCATTAGGAATAACCTGGACTTTATCAAAATCAATACCTGAATTGATATATTCCCAGGGTTGCATTATAATCCATTTTGCACCTTTGGGTGGTTCTGCTTTGGGTGGCCATTGATGACGAATCCAGACGTATGGTAGCCGAGCAACATCATCAGGAACATCTTGTTTGTATCGAATGTCGTTTTCTTTCAACTTTTTATATTTTGGGAATAAGTCAGGCGAAAAAGCATCAGGTTCATAAGGAACAATGGTAAGATTTGCAGCTTCGGTTTCAATGATATTCAAGCAATGCTCACGATTAATTAAAGCAAGAGAATGATATACAAATTGTGAACCTTCCCAAACAATGTTTAATTGTGGTTTATTCGTTTCAATTTCCTTTTCATTAGCAATTATTTCATTTTGGGTATCATTTTCAGACGTAGTTAAATCATCAGATAAACTCAATAAATCATCAATATCAAAGAAATCTTCGTTTTGGGTGCTTCCTTGCTGTTCCTCCTGAGCAATTACTTCTGGAAGTGGTGTACTTTCAAACAATTCCTGGTCGATTTTCTTCTTAATTGCACGAACAGTCATATTTAAATTAATAAATCCTCTGTCCTGTGGTGTGTCTTCTTCGTAAAATTCCGTAACAATTAATCCAGCTTTATGTAACTTATCTTTTATCGATTGTTCGTCGAAAGCAACGCAATGATAATCACCCGGATTAGTTTGTCCGCCGAAAATCATATAGGAAGCAACATCAGCATTCCAAATACCATTGACATAAGCATTTACTTGCAACCTTAAAGAAGGACAACGAATAATCAGCTCGCCGCCCGGCTTCAGAACCCTTGCCCATTCATTGAGAATGCTTTGAGTTTCTCTGTGCGAAAAATGTTCTAAAATATCACTTGCTAATATTAAATCGGCTGAATTATCCGGTAAGTCAAGTTTGCGGACATCTCCGTAGACAACACGTGGGTCGTCGCTGAACAAATCTATATTTATGAAACCATCTCTAATATCTTTACCACAACCCAAATTCAAAAACACTCTTTCGGGCAATGGATTTGGCATTACGCCAGTTGCTTTTTTATTTGAAAAACCATAAGGTAAATCATTTTCAAATTGTAGCCTATTTAAAGCATTGTTCATTTCAACCTCAAATACTTATTAATTATCAACATAATCAATAATTATGCCGAAAGTTTTAGTAAAATAATACTTTTATGTTTTTTTTACAAACTTTATAGTAGTATTTAATAAAAAACTGTTAATTTTGTTTCTATAAATAAATGATAATGTGCTATCATTCGTTTTAAATAAGTTGTTTATTATTGGAATTAAAGAAAATGCTTGGCAAATTAAAAAAAATATTTGGAAGCAAAAGCGACAAAGACATTAAAGAAATAATGCCAATTGTCAAAGAAATCAATCGGTATTATGAAGAATTTCATAGTTTAACTGACGAACAAATTAAAGCAAAAACACTTGAATTTAAAGAAATTATTAATTCTGCAATATCTGATTTAGAAAATCAAAAGCACGAACTCGAAAATCAGTTGAAATCTGCCGAATTAACTGCCGATGACGTAATTGAAATTAATGACAGGATAAAAAAGCTTGATAGAGAAATTTTTGAAAGAATCGAAGAAAAATTAGATGAATTACTTCCGCAAGCTTATGCAGTAGTTAAACAAGCTTGCAAACGACTTGCTGACCAAAGATACGCATATACCTATGCTGGGCAGCACTATATCTGGGATATGGTGCCTTATGATGTTCAGTTAATCGGTGGGATTGTATTGCATCAGGGCAAAATCGCTGAAATGGCAACGGGCGAGGGGAAAACTCTTGTTGCTATTATGCCACTTTATCTTAATGCACTTGCGGGGAAAGGGGCTCATCTTGTTACAGTAAATGATTATCTCGCCAAACGCGATTGCGAATGGATGAGACCTGTTTATGAATTTTTGGGACTTACAGTAGATGCAATTCAATCAAATATGGAGCCTTCCGAAAGAAAACGAATTTACAATTGTGATATTACTTATGGCACTAATAATGAGTTTGGGTTCGATTATTTGCGCGATAATATGGTGGTCGATCCCGAACACATTGTTCAGAGACCACATTGGTATGCAATTGTGGACGAGGTCGATTCTGTATTGATAGACGAAGCGAGAACACCACTGATTATTTCCGGACCAGTTCCATCTGCTGACCAAAAATTCGAGGAAATGAACCCAAGAGTGAAGCGACTTGTCGAAGCGCAGAATAAATTAGTAAACGAGATTGTTGCAGAAGCAGAACGACTGCTCGCAACAGGCAAAAAAGAAGATAGAGATGCCGCAGGTGTATTGTTATTCCGAGCACACAGAGGGCTACCGAAGCATAAGAAATTATTAAAATTGATGCAAGATGCAGAAAATTTAAAATTACGTCAGGAAACTGAGCTCTTCTTCCTTCGTGATAAAGGTGCTCGAATGCCTGAGATTGACGAAGAACTTTACTACACTATTGATGAAAAAAATCACCAAATCGATATTACTGAAAAAGGGCGTCAGCTTCTATGCCAGAGTCAAGAAGATCCTGATATGTTTGTAATCCCCGATATTGCAGCGGAACTGAGTGCAATTGAAGGAGATGATACGTTGTCGCCAGAAGAAAAGCAACAAAAAATTGACCAAACATACTATCTTTTTGCTGAAAGAAGCGATAGAATTCACACAATTTCTCAACTGCTCAGAGCTTACTCTCTATATGAAAAAGACGTTGAGTATGTAGTTCAGGACGGCAAGGTGTTGATTGTAGATGAGTTTACCGGTAGAATTTTAGAAGGACGCCGTTATTCAGATGGGCTTCATCAAGCAATTGAAGCAAAGGAAAGAGTAAAAGTTGAAAGGGACACTCAAACTCTTGCAACAATCACACTACAAAACTATTTCCGTCTTTATAAAAAATTAGCGGGAATGACTGGAACAGCTGAAACCGAAGCCGCTGAATTTGAAAAAATATATAATCTCGAAGTTGTTGTTATTCCAACAAATAAGCCAGTAATCAGAATTGACCACGATGATTTAGTATATAGAACAAAACGCGAAAAATATAATGCAATATTAGAAGAAACAAAGAAAATTCTTCAAGAAGGTCGCGCTGTTCTTGTTGGGACAACTTCGGTTGAAGTATCAGAAATTCTTTCCAAAATGTTTACCCGGCAAGGAATTAAACATAATGTGTTGAATGCAAAACACCACGCGCGAGAAGCTGAAATCGTGGCTTTAGCAGGGAGAAAAGGTGCAGTTACAATTGCAACGAATATGGCAGGACGCGGAACCGATATTAAGCTTGACCACGATGTAAAGAAAAATGGCGGTTTAGCAATTATCGGTTCGGAGCGACACGATGCTCGACGTATCGACAGGCAGCTTCGAGGACGTGCAGGACGTCAGGGTGATCCCGGAAGCTCGCAATTCTTTATTTCTCTCGAAGATAATTTGATGAGATTATTCCAGAGCGATAGAATTGCAAGCGTGATGTCGAAAATTAAAATACCCGAAGGCGAGCCAATTCAGCACCCAATGATTACCAAGGCAGTGGAAAATGCTCAGAAAAAGGTTGAAGAGAACAATTTTGCCATTAGAAAACGTTTAATTGAATATGACGATGTAATGAATCATCAAAGAGAGGTAATTTATTCAAGGAGACGTGCTGCACTCAGAGGTGATAGACTAAAAGGCGAAATATTCGAGTATGTTGAAGACTACCTTATCGATTTGTATGAAACTCATCATCCGAATAAAGATGTAAAAGGACTGCGTAATTCTTTGCGCACAACTCTTCTTTGCGATATTCCGATGAGCGAAGAAGAATTTGAAAAAATGAAACTTGATGAGTTTGTTCGACGTGCAAAATCTATTGCTCAGGAATTTTATAGCAAAAAGGAAGAAATGCTTGGCAGTGAATTTATGGCACGATTAGAACAAGTTGCTATATTGCAAACAATTGACGAAAAATGGCGAGACCATTTGAGAAGTATGGATGATTTGAAAGAAGGTATTCATTTGCGTTCTTATGGTCAGAAAGACCCATTGCTTGAATATAAGCACGAAGCACACGATATGTTTCTGGAATTAGTAAAGGATATCAATAAATCATTTATTCAATTTGCATTCAGATACTTTCCTCAAATTGTTCGTTCAGGCGAGGAAGATAGACGCAAAGCCGCTCCAACATTTAGAAATACTACATATTCACAGAGAAATATGCAATATGAGCATTCGTCAACTGTTCCTTCATTTATTATGGGTGCTCCACAAGCACAACAAGCACCGGAAGCATCTACAACAAAAACAATTAGAAATACACAGGTGAAAGTAGGTAGAAACGACCCCTGCCCGTGCGGTAGCGGCAAAAAATATAAAAAATGTCACGGTGCAAGTGAATTTGCTGAAAAGTAGCATTCTGGAAATTTAAAGGTAATTTAATATATGCTTGTTTATGCAAAAAGGAGCGTAAGTTAATAGAATTCAATAAAATTTATTAAAGTATTCTTTTAGTATTTTAATAAATCTTCATTAAGATTATTCTTCACTTTTTTCAACTACCTTGCGATAAATTAAGAAAAACCTTCGGAAGGCTTCATCCCTTCCGAAGGTTATATTTAAGTGCTTTCGAAATATAGAGTTTTAAATTTTATGAAGAAAGATTTATTTTTCAGGGAAAAGCTTTACAAGCTGTTCTGGTGATGGCTTTGGAGTTAATAAGCTTACAATAAATAGGGTACCTACAGAAATAATTATTGATGGATAGATACTTGGAATGCCCCAGGGATCGCCATCATACATAACTGATGGCAGTATAGCAGGAATAATAATATCAAGAATAATCACTGAAAGAGTTCCAGAAATGATACTTGCAACCCCACCAGCTTTTGTTGCACGTTTCCAGCTTAGAGCAGCGATTAGTGAAGGTGTGATTGCAACACCATACACTGTATAAGCAAAATATGCATATTTTAGAACAGATAAATTCATTTTAAAATATGTCGGTATAAAAATCATTAAAAATGCTATAAATCCCAAAACAACAATGAAAATCTTTTGTAAAGCAACGATTTTTTTATCCTCAGCATTGGGATTGATAAATCTTTGATATATGTCGCGAATGATGTTAGTTGATGGGCTTAATAAATAATTCATTCCCGTTGAAATAACAACTACTACTGCTGCGGCAAGCAACAACAAACCAACCGGAGCCGGTGTTAAGAATTTTGCTGCTTGAAGAACAATCGAAGCGGGGTCGAAATCACCTTTCCCCCAAAAATATGATGAAGCATAAATGGCAATTACAACTACAACTGTTTCGACAACTATTGTCCCAACAATCCATAATGATACTGCTTTTTTTGCATCAGCAGGAGTTTTTGCACTGTAAAATTTCTGATACATACTTTGAACACCAAGAAGCAAAAACATCGTTGCCAAAAAGTATGAAAAACCTTTTAAAGCCGGGAAGCGACCAAATTCAGATGAAAATACTTCAAAATGTGAGTGAGGTAATACTTCCGCCGGGGCAGACAACCCACCAGATGCAGCAACAACGAATGGGACGCTAACAATACAAGCTAAGACTATTATTATTCCATTTGGTAAGTCGGTATGTGCAACTGCAATCATACCACCTAATGCAGTAAATAATATTACAAAGCCTGCTGCAATCGCTTGTCCTGCTTCTACTGATACTGCACTATCAGTAATAACGTTTAGAATATAACCACCCGCACGGAACTGATAAGAAACAATTGTTGTAAAAGCAATAATCAAGGCAATTGCACCAAAAAGGCGGGCAAACTTGCCATATCTCTCTTCTAAAATATCACCAATTGTGTATTGCCCGAAAGTTCTTATCTTTGCAGCTAAAAAATAAATTATTGCAATACCAGCCCAAGCACCAGCTGGCATCCAAAGCGAACTCCAACCCGCACGATATGCAAATTCTGCTCCTGCAATGAAGGTGCCCGAACCAATCCAGGTGCACACCAGTGTGAAAACCATCTTTGTTACACCCAAGCTGCGCCCGGCAACCATCATATCATCTTTGCTTTTAACTTTTTTAGATTGTGAAAAGTTATAAATTGTTAAAGCAACTAAATACAACAAAATTATTACAACATACCAATTCATAAAAACTCCTTAAAAATTTATCAATTGTTTACTGCAACTCTAATCCAAAAATGTTGTGGGAATTCAAATAGTAATTCGTCCCTATTTTTATCAGTTTGAATAAAATTTGCCTTGTCTGGAAACAATTTATTATCATTTATTATTTTTTTAAGCTTCTCAAAAAGGAAATTATCAAAAAATATATCAATTGAGCTTGCTATCTGATAATTCTGTTTAATCATATTTATCTCATTATGATTAGAATTTAGAAACTCATCATAATTTTGAGATACTTTCAATAAATAATAGAAATATATTTTATCATTTTTTCTTTTCATAATTGGAGTTTTTGTTATACTTGACAAAATAGGGACACTTAAATTGGATAGGAAAACAGTATCATTATTGATAATGTTGTAAAAACTGAAATCAAGTGTTTCGTCGTATTTGCAAGCCGATAAAAGTTCTTTTAAATCTATTTCAGAAGAAAAATTGAACGAATTAATTTTAATTCTTTTTACACTTTTTTGCAAGTTATTGCTCTTAACTAATAGTTCACTGTATAATGATATATTCTCTGTTTCAAATTCTAAATACAATTTTGAAAAATCAGTCTCAATCGTGGTATTTCGTAAAGTAATTTTCTCTTTTATGTCTATTTTGAAACAACCGTCACAAATATTATTATCTTGAATAATTCGAATATTATTTTCATTATATCCAATTTTGTTGCATAAATCATATAGTGTTTTTTGAAAATGTTCATAGGAAATAGATTTTGAAGTATAAATATTTAGAACATCATTTCGATACTTTGAATAAAGAAGAGCAATTTGAAATAAACAATTAATGGGTGAATATTTTGAAAAATCAAACTCAATTTCATTATCAACACAGTTAATATTATCATCGTATTTAAAGTATTCATCGGAAAAAGCCAGAGGTAAAGATAAATCAAGGGTAATATAAGATACAATTCTTTTAGTTTTTATTTCCAGCGGACTATATTTAACAAGCAATGCAGGATTTTTATTATCAATATTGCTATTAATTCGGGGTCTTAGCAAATATAAATCTAAGCCTCCGAAGCCAAAAGGTCTATTTGATGCAAAAATAGCAAACCCATTTTCAAGCAAAATGAAATCACTTTCATCATATTCGGTGTTTATTTCATTCAGAGGAACGGGCTTTTGCCAGGTGCCATTATAAAATTCGCTATAATAAATATCATAACCACCAATGCCATATAATCCATCTGAGGCAAAAAACAGAAGACTATCGTTATACAAAAAAGGAGTGATTTCATTACCGTCAGAGTTAATTTCTGATAGTTCTATTGGTTCGCTCCATAATCCATCGTTGTTTTTATATGAAATAAAGAGGTCTAAATTTGCTTTGTTGTTACGATTAGACGAAAAAATAAGTGTACGTCCATCTCTCGATAAAGTAGGATGAGAGACAAAGCAATCGCATTTTAGTTGTTCGATCAAAGTTGGTTCTGAGTAGTTGTTGCGATATATTTCAGAAATAGCAAGGTTCAGTATGGGAAATTTTGAAGTTTGGCGAAATTTCGACAAATAAATAGTTCCATCATCACCAAAAAAGAAGTAAGAACGATTTTCTTTTGGATTGTTGAGTTTGCTTTTGTGTAGAAGAGGTTTCCCAAAAGCAAAGCTATCGTTTGTTTGCACCCAATAAAGTTGTGAAACTCCGCATATAGTTGAATTATAGAACAAGGTAGAGGAACGTTTATCGTAAAAAGGTGCAAATTCATCTTTACTTGTATTAATTGTAGAGATATTTTCAGGTTTTTCCCAATTAAATAATTGAGAGTAGGATTTTTGATAAAAAAGAATTGTTAGCAGAATAAATATATACCTAATTAGCTTCATATTTGTAAGATAATATAAAAAAATTATTTCTGCAAAATTTGAGTTTGTCTAATTAAATACAAATCAGTCAGAACAATAGAAACACAAGCATCAATAATTGGCGGAACACGAAGCACATAGCAACTATCGTGGCGTCCCGCAGTTTGTATTTCATCTATCGCGTTATTTTCAAAATTATAAGTTTGCAATTTTTTCCTAATGCTAACAGGTGGATGAAATGCAGTGCGAAACACAATACTGTTGCCATTTGTAATACCGCCAATTATTCCTCCACAGTTATTCGTTTTAGTAGTTCCATCAGAATTAATTATTGAATCAGCATATTCAGAACCCAACATTCTTGCTGAATTAAATCCTAAACCGAACTCAATTGCTTTCGCTCCGGGAATAGAAAATATAATATGGCTTATCAATGACTCGACACTATCAAAAAAAGGTTCGCCTAATCCAACAGGAACACAAGAGACAATTGTTTCAAGAACCCCTCCCAATGAATCCCCTTCTTCAACTACTTTATTTAACAGATGCTGATATTCTTTCTGACCACCAATCTCAATTATTGATGTTTTAACATTGCAAGGGAACACCTTCCTCGCTACTACACCAGCAGCAACAAGGGCAACGGTGAGCCGACCCGAGAAATGACCGCTTCCTCGGTAATCAGCAAATCCAAAGTATTTATGCAAAGAGACGAAATCAATATGTCCTGGTCTTGGTTTATTTTGTTGTTCGACTGAATAATTTGTTGAATCTACATTATTATTTTCAAAAATAATATTTAAAGGTGTTCCAGTAGTTTTATCGTTGAAAACACCTGATGTAATAATTGGTAAATCGTCTTCTGTTCTTGGAGTTGTAGCAAACGAGGCACTTTTTCTTCGATTTAGCTCATAAATGAAGTCATCTTGCGTAAGGTGTAAACCGGCAGGCACTCCATCGATTGCAATTCCAACAAAAGAACCGTGACTTTCACCATAAATTGATACTTTGAATATGCGACCAAATGTATTCATTATACGGATTAAATGTTGAAAAAATTTAACAAACATAGTAACATTTTTTTTGATAATCAAAATTAAATTCAGATTTTTGTATATTCGAAAACTCACTATTGAGGTGTGAAATGAAAATCAATGAAGTGCTGTCGAAGGGTTGTATTCAAGTGGGTCTTGATGCAAAAGACAAGCAAGACTTGCTCGAAAAAATCACTGATTTAGCAATGAATTCAGGAAAAATTACAAATAGAGCTGCTGTTCTGAAAAGCATAATGGAACGTGAAAAAATAATGTCGACGGGAATTGGCAAAAACATTTGCCTGCCACACGCCAAAACTGAATATATCGATGGACCAGTCGCTGCAATGGCAACTCTGAAAACCCCTGTTGATTTTCATTCTCTCGATGGCGAACCCGTCAATATTTGCTTTTTACTTTTAGGAAAAGAAAACAACATTGGTATGCATTTAAGATTACTTAGCAAAATTTCGAGATTTCTCAATAACGATGAATTCAGAGAAAAGATACTGAATAGCAAAACACCTGACGAAATAATTAATCTTTTCGAAAGCGTTGACGAATAATGAGTTCTGATAATATCCATTCATTAAAGGAAATTATAAATCAATTAATTGAACTAAAAGATTGGGGCGAAGGTATTGCGTTTGCTAAAATTAAGGAAGAATGGATAGAAATCGTTGGGGAAAACTTCGCTGAACATATTGAACCACAGAAGCTTAAAGATGGCGTCCTTCATTTGAAAGCTGATTCGTCCACTTGGCGGACGGAAATGCTCATTAGAAAACAACTTCTGATAGATAAGCTCAATTCTTTTTGCGGAAAAAACATTATTAAATCTATTAAAATTCGCTGATTTTTCGTATTTTTGTAAATAAATTATTGTGAATTAGAGGAAATATGAACAATTTCCAAGAAACCGAATTAGAAAACAAGAATTCAAACGCTCAATATACTGAAGAAAGCATTAGAGTATTAGAAGGCTTAGAAGCTGTTCGGCAACGTCCTGCAATGTATATAGGTGATATTAGCGAAAGAGGCTTGCACCATCTCATTAATGAAGTTGTCGACAATTCTATAGACGAAGCACTGGCTGGTTTTTGTAAGAATATCATTGTTACTCTTCATTCAGATGGTGCTTGTTCAGTAGAAGACGATGGGAGAGGTATTCCTACTGGAATTCACCCTGAAAAAAACATTTCCACATTAGAACTTGTAATGTGCACTTTGCATGCAGGCGGGAAGTTCGATAATAATACGTATAAAGTATCTGGTGGCTTGCACGGTGTTGGTGTATCTTGTGTCAATGCTTTATCAACAAAATTGATTGCAACAGTTAAAAGAGAAGGTAAGATTTTTCAACAAATTTATGAAAAAGGGATTCCTGCTACAAATATCGAAATTATTGGTGAGACTAATTCAACAGGCACAACGATAAAATTTTATCCGGACCCATCTATTTTTCAAACCGTTACATTTAAATTTGAGCGCGTAGCTGATAGACTTCGTGAACTTGCATTTCTTAATCCCGAAGTCAAAATCATAATAGTTGACGAAAGAGAAGATATTAGAGAAGAATATCAATACAAAGGCGGTTTGAAAGATTTTGTTAGTTATATTGATAGCACAAACACACCAATAATAAAGCAAGTATACATTTATGGAAAAAACGACAATCCAAATGTCGAAGTAGAAATTTGTTTCCAATATAACGCCTCATATAGCGAAACTCTATTGAGTTACGTAAACAATATTCATACGATAGAAGGTGGAACACACGTTAGCGGTTTTCGTTCTGCACTTACCCGAACACTTAATGAGTATGCAAAAAACAACAAACAGAACAAATTTGAGCTTACTGGTGAAGATTTTCGGGAAGGTTTGACTGCTATTGTATCTGTAAAAGTATCGAACCCAATGTTCGAAGGGCAAACCAAAACAAAATTAGGGAACGCAGAAGTAGAAGGTATCGTGAGATCAATTGTCAATGAAAAATTAGGAGAATATTTAGATTCTCATCCTTCCGAAGCAAAAAAAATAATCGAGAAAGCAAATTCGGCTGCTGAGGCACGCATAGCAGCACGAAAATCACGCGAACTTGTACGCAGAAAAAATTCGCTCGAAAATTCAACTCTTCCAGGAAAACTTGCTGATTGTTCGCTAAATTCGCCCGAAGATACTGAATTGTTTATTGTAGAGGGCGATTCTGCGGGTGGTTCTGCAAAACAAGGTAGAGACAGACGTTTCCAGGCAATTCTTCCATTGAAAGGTAAAATCCTCAATGTTATCAAAGCAACTCCCCATAAAATATTAGAAAATGACGAGATAAAAACAATTATAGCCGCAATTGGAGCTGGCTTTTCCCACAAACCTAACAGTGAAGAAAACGGTAGTTCAAATGGCAATGGTAATGGCAAAGAAAAAGATTTCGATGTAACAAAAGCTCGATATGGGAAAATTATTCTAATGGCTGATGCCGACGTAGATGGTTCACACATTAGAACTCTTTTGCTCACGTTCTTTTTCACATATATGCGAGATTTGATAAACAAAGGAATGCTTTATATTGCGCAGCCACCTCTTTATAAAATAAAGAAAGGAAAACTTGAATACTATGCTAATAATGAAGAAGAAAGAGATAGTATTATCCAAAGATTGATGAAGGATAGTCCGAACTCAAAAATTCAAACCAGCGAAGAACAAGAAGAAACAAACGAAGGGAATGAAGAGGTAAAATTAAAAGGTGGAATTGTTGTCTCACGTTTTAAAGGGCTTGGTGAAATGAACCCTGAGCAGTTGTGGGAAACAACTATGAACCCTGAGAAAAGAACTTTATTGCGAGTAAATATTGAAGATGCAGAAAAAGCAGCTCTTATTTTCCAAACACTTATGGGCGATAAAGTAGAACCCCGAAGAGAATTTATTGAAAGAAACGCTCAATACGTTAAAAATTTAGATATTTAATCAATTCTCAAATACACTTTTTATGAAAATGGGGCTTTCTAATTCAAGAGCCCCATTTTTTATTATATCTACTTACTAAAAAACAAAAAAGTTTATTCAATTTCTTCACCGAGCAAATCTATTCCACGTTTACCGCCAGCAATAGAAACAATCTCGTCATCATAATAATCAGAGATAAGAGCAACAGCTTTCAGTGATGTCTCAAACTCATTTTTATCCATATTCGTTCCTGCAATAGAATGCTGGAAAGTAATAGTATTATCGAACAACAGCCCAAAAGCACCAAAATGAATTTCAGCATTTTTATTAAGCAAAAACTTCATTAATTCAGGAGTGATATTGGCTCCTGTAACGACATTGGAGACTATTTCGACGCAAGTTTCATTTTCGGTAAATGGTCTAACAATAACCATAATCTGCGATGAGCCATAATTCACGGTAAAAGAGCCATCTCCGAATGAAATATAATCGGGGAAAATATCTTTTAAATAGTTTTCAACTTTTTCAACTGTGGATTTGATAAGTTCCACGGGAGTTTCTATCATATCATTTTTCTCCTTATTAATTAATATTTCCATATTCCACCTTTTTATTGATTTTCTTGGTTTGGTGGCAGCATACCCATTTTAGCTTTCAAAGCCAGCAATTCATCTTCTACACTTTTAGATGAAGTGAGTTTTTTGAATTCTTCATCTAAAGAGGTATTTTCGCCTGCAAGTTGTTCGAAAGCGGAAGCTTCGGCTTCAAGTTTTTCAATTTTACCTTCGAATTTATCAAACTTGCTGAATGCATCAGTTCCGACGCCACTGAAAGACTGGGCAATTTGCTTTTGAGCTTTAGCTGCTTGCGAGCGAGCAATGAGTGTGCTTTGACGAGTGCGAGCTTCGTCAAGCTTGGATTTTAATTGGTCAAGTTGCTGACGAAGCTTGTTCGAAGTTTGGCGGGCTTGTTCTAAAACAGGGACTAAATCATTGATGTTACGTTCAGCAATTGCTTTTTTCTCTAAGGCGGCTTTAGCGAGGTCTTCCCTATTGTTTTGCAAAGCAACCATAGCTTTGTGTTCCCATTCTTCTTTGTCTTTGCGGGCTTTTTCCAATTTTCGCTCTAAGCTTTTTTCGTTAGCAATAGCCTGAGCAACAGCCAGGGTAGCTTTATTGACTGATTGCTCCATTTCGATAACCATTTGCTTGAGCATCTTTTCGGGGTCTTCGGCTTTGTCGAGAACATCATTAACGTTTGCCTTGAAGATGTCAGCGATTCTTTTGAATATGCTCATTTTTACCTCTTGAATAATGTTGTGAAATAAAGACGTTAATAAATCATTATTTAATACGTATTAAACTAAAAAATGTTATATTTGAAAAAATAACTGGGTGAAAAAATGAAATTTGACTTGCAATCGTTGCTTGGACAAGCACAAAAAATACAGGAAGAAATTCAAAAAATCAAAAATGAGCTTGCCAATAAAACTGTTACAGGCGAAAGTGGCGGTGGAATGGTAAGCGTAACGATGAATGGTGCAAACAAAGTTATTTCTGTTAAAATAGCGAAAGAATTAGTAAATCCTGACGAAGTCGAAATATTGGAAGATTTAATTGTTGCAGCAATCAATATTGCAAGCGAGAAAGCCGCAGAATTAGCAGCGGCAGAAATGAACAAAGCCACTGGTATGCTTCCAAATATCCCGGGATTTAATTTAGGCTTATGATTTCGACCTCACAGACAATAGAAAAAGCCATAGCCACATTTGCTAAACTTCCTTCGATTGGCAGGAAATCCGCACAAAGGCTGGTGTATTTTCTTTTACGACAAAATCCTGATTATATTGAAGAGTTTATTGTTGCATTGAGCAATTTGAAAAGCAATGTAAAATTATGTAAATCTTGCTATAATTATTCTGACGACGATATTTGTCCAATTTGTGCATCAAATGCAAGAAACTCCAAGATAATTTGCGTTGTAGAAGAACCAAAAGATGTGTTTGCTATTGAGAAAACTAACGAATTCAGAGGTGTATATCACGTTCTGCACGGGCTAATTAATCCAATTGGTGGAGTGAATGCCTCAGATTTAAAAATCAAGGAGCTCATTGAAAGAGTTCCTTCGGCGGAAGAAGTAATTCTTGCATTAAGTCCATCAGTGGAGGGCGAAGTTACATCGCAATACATTGCAAAGCTGATAAAACCATTGAACATTAGAGTTACACGAATTGCAAGCGGATTGCCTGTTGGTTCTTCGCTCGAATGGACCGACGAGGCGACACTTTCGCGTGCATTAGAAGGGCGAATTGCACTTTGAAACGCTATATTCTTATATTACTTTGCTTTCTATATTCTTGTGGCATTTTCGAAACACGTACCCCCGAAGAGCCCGACCAAAGCCCTGTGGTTTTTCTGCCGGCAACAAGTCCCGAATTATTAGTGCAAAACTTTGTAAATTCTTTTAAATACAAGCGTTTGCAAAATTATTCTGATTGCTTTGTGGGCGAAGGTAAATTCAACTTTATTCCAGCACAGGATGCTTTTGCAACATATCAATCAATCTTTCAATATTGGTCTTTTGCTGATGAACAAAGAAGTTTTAAGTCAATAATTACATCTGTTAGTACAGATAACACTATTTCTCTATATTTTGAAAAGGCACAATATCAATATACTTCACCCGATTCAATTATTTTTACTGCTAATTATGAAATCAATTTGCCCGTTGTTCAAACTCTGAATTTAGAAAAGTATAACGGCAAAATTCTGCTGACCATCTCACAATCTACTGATGGAACTTATAAAATAGTTCGCTGGACGGACTTTCAAGCTTCAAGCGACGCTATTTACCCCTCTTGGAGCGTTCTTAAAGCTCGATATTACAACTAATATTTTTATTTCTCTTGCCAATATATTATATTGCAAAGTTTAAATAGTAAGTCTAATTATTCATTATATTAATCTGTATGTTAGTATCATTAAAGAAAATTCGTGAATTCGTTGATTTTGAAATGTCAATTGAAGAACTTGATAATACCTTGACAATGTTAGGTTTGGAAGTTGAAAGTATCGTTGATTACAATAAAAAATATACGGGATTTTACGTTGCGGAAGTAACTGAATGCGAAAAGCATCCTAATGCTGATAAATTATCAGTTTGTCAGGTAAATTTTGGCGGTGATACTGTTCAAGTTGTGTGCGGGGCACCAAATGTGAGAAAAGGTCAGAAAGTAGTGTTCGGAACCATTGGAGCAGTTGTCCCAAATGGTGGTTTCAAACTCGAAAAAAGGAAAATTCGTGATGTAGTTTCGTTTGGAATGATATGCAGTCAGGTTGAGTTAGATTTAGGGGAAGAAAGCTCAGGTATTTGGGTGCTTCCCGAAGATGCACCAGTCGGAATGGAATTCGCAAAGTATTATGGATTGGACGATGTTGTATTGGAAATTGGGATTACACCAAATAAAGCAGATTGCCTAAGTCATCTTGGAATTGCAAGAGAAATTGCTGCTAAATTGAACAAAAAGTTTCGTTATCCAGAAATTAAAGTTATTTCAAATAATGAAAATTCGGAAAATTACGCAAGTATTACTATCGAAGACGCAAGTATTTGCCCAAGATATTCTGCTCGCATAATTAAAAATGTTAAAATCCAACCATCACCGAATTGGTTGCGAAATGCTCTAACTAAGCTTGGAATACGTCCGATTAATGCAGCAGTTGACGTTACAAACTACGTCCTGTATGAAATGGGGCAGCCACTTCACGCTTTTGATTATAACAAAATCGAAGGGAATAAAATCATAGTCCGAAAAGCAAAGAAAGAGGAAGCGTTTGTTACTCTTGATGGCAAAACCCGCATTCTTGATGATTATATGATAGTGATTGCTGATGAGAAAAAACCGATTGCTTTAGGTGGTGTAATGGGTGGAGAAAATTCAGAAATCACAGATGACACAACTGATATTTTATTAGAATCTGCATATTTTAATCCCTCACTTATTCGCAAAACATCAAAGAAATTAGGATTATCCAGTGATTCATCATATAGATTTGAACGTGGAGTTGATATTGAGAACGTCATTCCAGCATTAAATAGAGCTGCCGTGCTAATAGCCGAACTTTGTGGCGGTGAAATTGTAGGTTCGGAAATAGACGTTTATCCTGAACCTGTAAAATTGAAGGAAATTGCTTTGCGTTTTGAACGTGCTCGAAAGATAATTGGTTGTGATATTTCGAATGATTTTATGCTTCAAGTATTTGAAAATCTTGGTTTTGAAAAAATAGAACAAACGAGTGAATATGTAAAATACAGAATTCCGCACCGAAGAAATGATATTTTTGAAGAAATTGATTTAATTGAAGAGGTTGCTCGCTTCTATAATTATGATAATATCGAACCGAATTATGTTTCTTCTATAACTTTTAGCGAAAGTATTGTCGATGATAATTTGCAAATCTCACCTCTAAAAAACAAAATCCGCCATTTTATTGTTTCGAATGGATTTACTGAGATACTTACACAGAATATGGTAGACACACGTTCAGCTGAGATATTCACTTCGAATCCCGTCAAAATAGCAAATCCACTTGGCGAGGAATTATCGATTATGAGACCATCAATTGTGCCATCAATTTTGAAAACAATTAATTTGAATATCAGGTACGGAAATACTAATCTGAAAATTTTTGAAATTGGGAAAATTTTCAAGCATACTGATGATAACAAGGCACTTCTGCCAGGATACGAAGAAAGAGAAATTCTTGCCATTAGCCTTATCGGGAAAACATTCCCAAAACAATGGAGCGAGAAAGAGCGTCCATTTGATTTCTATGATTTAAAAGGATTTGTTGAAGATTTTGCTGATTTTCTTCGCCTGCCTATCAGTTTCTCCAAAATAGATAGTGATGGCATATATTCACCTAATTCTCTTAAAATCGAATTGGATAATTATACAATTGGTTATTGTGGATATGTGAATAGAGGTATACTCAAAAATTATGATATTGAAGAAGATGTGTTGCTTGCAGAAATTGATTTTTCGCAGATTACTCATTACAAAACAGTTGAGAACAAGTATGAACCCGTAAGTCCATTTCCAACTGTTGATAGAGATTTGGCATTCATTGTTGATGAAAGCACTGAGGCTAAAAGTTTATTAGATGAAATTCGCTCAAATGGTGGGAAATTACTATCGAACGTTTTAATTTTCGATGTTTATGCAGGTAAAAATATTCCGGAAGGTAAGAAAAGCCTTGCATTTAGCCTTATTTTTTCATCATCGGAACGAACGTTAACTGATGAAGAAGTAGATAGCACAATAAACCAAATTATTAAAGCAGTAGAGAGCAAATTCAATGCACAATTGCGAAAAATGTAATGAGTGTGATAATTGAAATAAACAACATTACAAAAAGTTACTCAAATAACAAAAAAGAGAAGAATGTTGTTCTGAAAGGTGTTTCCACATCAATTGAACGTTCAAAAATTATTGCTTTGGTGGGACCATCAGGTGTTGGGAAAAGCACTTTACTACATATAATTGGCACTCTTGACGAACCAGATAGCGGTGAAATAATATACAACATTGATAATATACCACGAAAATTGTCTCAATTTACACGTAATGAGTTAGATATTTTTCGAAATAGAAAAATTGGATTTGTATTCCAGTTTCATTATTTGCTACCTGAATTTACTGCACTTGAAAATGTTATGCTCCCAAAACTTATTTCAGGGAGCAAACCAAACGAAGCAAAAAAAGAAGCAATGAGATTGCTCGATCTGACAGGCGTTGCTGATAAAATCAACAACAAACCTATGGAACTAAGTGGCGGGGAACAGCAGCGAGTTGCAATTGCACGTGCATTGATAAATAAGCCAGAAATTGTGCTTGCAGATGAACCTACGGGAAATTTAGATGCTAAAAATGCTATGGCTTTCGTTAATTTGGTAAAGCAAATACAAACTGAGTTTTCTACTACTTTTATTATTGCAACACATAGTTCTGACATTGCTTCTATTTCTGATGTAGTTCTCAAAATGAAAGATGGACAGATTATTTAATAATTTTGTTTGTTTATGTAAAATAATAAGCATATATTTGTTATTAGGTTTTGATAGAAATCCAATCAAGAGTTAAATCGAAATATTTAATCATCTTGTTGAGTTTTCTCAGAACTAAGTTTTAACTAATTTTTTTGTTTTTTGGAGTTTTTTTATGATTACGATTTATGTTGGAAACCTCAAGTTTCAAACCACAGAAGAGGAACTTTCAACCTTGTTTTCCCAGTATGGCGATGTCCATAATGTAAAATTGATTCGCGACCGTGTAACAGGCAGACCCAAAGGGTTCGGTTTTGTTGAAATGGATGAAGCAGATGGCAATGCAGCTATCGAAGCTTTGAACGGAATCGAATTCGGTGGCAGAACAATTAAAGTTAATGAAGCAAAAGAAAGACGCGAAGATGCTCGTCCAATGGAAAGAAGATTCAATGGAAACCACCGCTATTAATTTGTAAATTTTGATTTTACAATAAATTGCTTCTTTAAGAAAGGCTGTCTCAAAAGGACAGTCTTTTTGTTTAATAAATCAGAGATTTATACACAAAAAACGCAAGAAAGTAATCATTATTATTAATATAAACCTTCGGAAGGTTTGAAACCTTCCGAAGGATATGTCGCAAGTGATTATTAGGCAGGTATATGGATTAAAACTGTATTAGTTCTAAAATAATGATTTTTAATAAAGCTCTTGATTGCTATAAATACTTATTTACAATTTCAATAAATCCACCATTAACGAGCTCGGGGAGCTTTGAAATATCTTTGCCACCAGCAGTTGCAAGATGAGGTTTGCCACCACCGCCCCCGCCAAGTATCCGCGCGGCATCTCCAACAAGTTTGCCTGCGGGCATTTTACCTTTTAAGTCATCTGTTACAGAGCAAACAAGAGTTATTTTATCTTGTTGTTCGGAGATAATTAGAGAAATTCCGTTTTTGCCGAATGTGTCTCTTATCTTTTCAGCAAAAAGCCGAAGCTCATCGATATTATTCAACTCACTTTGATGAATTAATACAGAAATATCGCCAATTTTGATAGCGTTTGTAATCAATTCGGGAATAGATGAATACAAATTTTGCAGTTTTAATTGACTGATTTGCTTTTCGAGATGTAAATTACTTTCTTTAAGACGAGCGATTTCATCATCTTTCGAAGCAATAGTATTATGGAGCTGACAAATATAGCGATAAACTGCATCTCCTGTTATTGCTTCAATTCGGCGAACACCAGACGCGATTGAACTCTCGGATATTATTTTGAAAATGCCGATTTCAGCAGTATTACGAACGTGAGTACCGCCACAAAGTTCAAGCGAAAACTTATTGTCCATAACAATCAATCGAACAGTATCGCCATATTTATCACCGAAAAACATCTTAATATTAGGGTTGTTCTTAGCTTCATCAAGTGAAAGAATATGTTCTTCTACGGGAATTTGCTCATAAATTTTACTATTTACAATTTCCTCAATTTGTTTAATTTGTTCGTCGGTTACTTTTTCGAAGTGATTGAAGTCGAAACGCAAATAATCGGGCGAAACAAGGGAACCTGCTTGCTGAACGTGTTCGCCAAGCACCTTACGCAAAGCTTCGTGCATAAGATGAGTAGCAGAATGATTTCGCATAGTTTTCAAACGACGTGTTCGAGAAACACGTGCAAGAGCAATTTCACCTACAAGCGGTTCAACTTCCCTATCGGTTATATGTATAATTGCACTATTTGATTTTTTAACATCAAGAACTTGATAAATTTCTCCTGCAAGGACAATTTCGCCAATATCGGAAACCTGCCCACCACTTTCAGCATAGAAAGGTGTCTGCTCCAAAACTAAATAATTATCTTTAGCATATAGGACTTTGGATTGCACTTCAAAATGGGAATAACCAACAAAAGTAGTTTGAAAAACCAATGATGGAAGTTCATTTTCGTAATTATGGACTTTGCGGGAAGCACGGCTACGTTCACGCTGTTCTGCCATCTTTTGATTAAAATCGTTGGTATCGACAGAAAGTGAATTTTCACGAGCAAGCAATTCAGTCAAATCGAGCGGGAAACCATAAGTATCATAAAGGAGAAAAGCTTGTTCGCCGGGAATAACTTTAGAATTTGTTTTAATAAGTTCGTTTTTGATTTCCTCGAACTTTTCAAGACCACGTTCAAGTGTTTGGAGAAAACTTTCTTCCTCAGCTCGAAGAACTCTTTCGATTGTATTTTTGTGAGTAATAAGTTCGGGGAAAACATCACCCATAATATCAATTAAAGTTGGCAGAAGCTTATAAATAACAGGTTCTTTAAATCCAAGTTCGCGTGCAAAACGGGCAGCACGACGCAGCAATCGACGTAAAACGTATCCACGCCCTTCGTTACCTGGGAATGCACCATCAGCTATAGCAAAGGACAAAGCCCGCAAATGGTCTGCGATGACACGCATCGCAATCCCATCTTTGTGAGATAAATCTGTTGAATACTTTTTGTTCGATAGTTCTTCTAATTTTGAGATTATTGGAGTAAAGACATCTGTATCATAATTTGAATTTTTACCTTGAAGAACGGCACAAATACGTTCAAACCCCATACCTGTATCAACGTGTTTTTTTGAGAGTGGCTGCAAAGTACCATCGATTAGACGGTTATATTGAATAAATACTAAGTTCCAAATTTCAATAACATCTGGCGAACCTGCATTGACAAGCTTAGCACCGTTTTTGTCGGGGGTGCGGTCGAAATGAATTTCGCTACAAGGACCGCAGGGACCGGTCTCCCCCATTTCCCAGAAATTGTCTTTTTCATCGAAACGATGTATGCGTTCTGTTGGCAGATATTTTTTCCATATTTCATAAGCTTCGTCGTCAGTACGGAATACAGTGGCGTGAAGTCTGTCGGGCGGAAGTCCCCAGATTTTAACGAGCAATTCCCAAGCCCATTCAATAGCTTCTTCTTTGTAGTAGTCGCCAAAGCTCCAATTACCAAGCATTTCGAAAAAAGTATGGTGATAGGTATCTACTCCAACTTCTTCAAGGTCGTTGTGCTTCCCACTGACACGAATACATTTTTGTGTGTCAGCAGCACGAGCATAATCGCGACTGCCTTGCCCAAGAAAAACGTCTTTAAACTGGTTCATTCCTGCATTAGTAAAAAGCAAGGTCGGGTCGCCATAAGGAATTACAGGGGCACTTGGAACAATTTTATGTGCTTTGGAAGCAAAAAAATCTAAAAATGATTTGCGTATTTCTTTCGAAGTCATTAAAAATCCTTAAATTGTTAAGAAAATAAACAATTAACGAAATACAAAAATATTTGTTTTTTGTGAAAGCAAAAAGGAAACTTTGAAAAAGAAATTTATTTTAAATATTTTGTTAGAATTAATTTGTTTTTCGGAAAATCTTCGGAACGCGGAATATATTGAATTTTATCCATAACAAGATTGATAATATGCAGTCCCAAACCACCACGACGGAAATTAGCAAGATAATCTCTCATATCTAACGAAATATCAGAACTTGGGTTGAACGAAGCACCATCATCAAGAATGAGAATGGAGAATTGATTATCATCGGTTGAAATTTGCAAGCAAATTTCACGAGAACTATCGTATTTATAAGAATGTTTGATAAGATTTGTGCATACTTCATCAACGGCTAAAGCAATTTTGTTAGATGTAATATCGTCGAAACCAAATTTTTCTGCAAAATTCAGCACAAATTTGCGAATTCGTTCGAGTTCGGAACTATCAGCATTAATACAGATGGAATTATTATTTTCAACGCTCAGAAGCATTTAGTTTCCTTGAAATTTAGTAATAGCCTCGTCTTCTTCGTTAAGAATATCGAAAAGCAATGGAAAACCGAGCAAATCAAAAACTGCGAAAACTTTTTCTTTCATATTTGTTAGTTTAATATCGCCACCATTTTGGCGAACGTCCTCGATGAACGCCATAAATACCCCGAGACCTGCACTTGAAATATAATCCAAATCAGAAAAATTAACTATTATTTTGTAACATCCATCTTTTACAGATTTTTCTAACTCCTGTTCGAGTAAAGGAGAGGTATGAGCATCTAAATAACCTGAAATTGATAGAACAGCTAAATCATCAATTTTCTTTTTTTCAATTTTGAAATTGCTGTTATTCATTTATTGACCTCTTATTTTTATTACTACTAAATGAGACAACGAAAATAGTTAAATCATCAATTTGAGGTGCATCACCTTTGAAGTCATTGATATTTTGCAAAAATTGATTTAGCAATTTTTGAGCCGAAGAATTATGAGAAGCAAGGAAATCAGATATTCGCTGAAAATCGAATTCTTCACCTGATGAATTACGAATTTCGTTTACACCATCAGTAATTAACAACAAGATATCACAATCGGTCAGTTGAACATTTACTTCCTCGATATAGTTAGCGAATAATTCATTTCCAACCAGAGCAATGCCTAATCCCTGTGGTTTAATTGTATCGACATTGGATGAATGTTTCCAGAAAAGTGGAGGATGACCCGCCCGAGCAAAAGAAACAGAATTATTAATTTCGTCGAGTTTGAGGCAATTTAGGGTGATATAGCTTTGCTTGTCCATCAATCCAAAGAGAATACTATTGAGTTTAATCAAAAGCTCTTTGGGTGATTGCACCTGAGGAGCAACAGAATGAACAGCACCTTTGAGTTGAGCCATATAAAAAGCAGCACTCATACCTTTTCCAGAGACATCGCCAACAAGAACGCAAGGAGTGCCATCTGCAAAGCGTGCAACATCATAATAGTCGCCACCGACTTCCTCGGCAGGAGACGAATAAGCCGCAAGCTGAAATTTTGAGAATTCAGGAAGATTTTGCGGAAGCAATTCTTTCTGAATTCGTTTTGCGATAAGCATTTCGCTACGGTAGCGTTCTTTTTGGATGGATTCTTGCAATAGACGATGATTTTCGAGAGCTAAATTGACATTATCGGCAAAAGCAGATAGAACTGCAACATCTTCGGGTTCAAATCCAAATTCTTCTGTATCAATTGCAACAATAGTACCAAAGCGTTTAGCACCCTGGTACAGTGGAATAGCAATCAAAGTATTGGCAAAACGGAAGTAATTTATTATAGATTTTATTTCTTCATTTTCGGGAACAGATTCAACTAATACAGGTTTATCAATAGTTGTAAAAATGTTCCCAATTCGCTTATCGGAATGAAAATCTTTGATTAGCTCGGGGGAAATTTGAGCTGTTGCACCGACATCAATAGTCCCATTGTTATAAACTTCGAGCCAAACAGCAGCACTACCAGAAGCGTTCAGAGCAAGCTGAGTAACCATTTGAAGAATTTCATCAGAATTTTTAGTCGTTGTTTCTGCAATAAATTTGTTAAGATAAGTAAGCGAGAAAATCTCTGATGTTTTTCGCTCGACAATAGTTGCTGTTGGTAGCGAGAAAATCACAGCAAGGAATATTCTCAAAGAAAAAGCATTCAGAGCTAAAACAACAGCACCGAAAAAATTATTAGCACCAGAGAGGAAATTAATCGTATTTCTTGATAAAAAACCTTCGCTATCAATTACTGATACTGCTAAAAGTAAAGAAAGAACAATATTTGCAAGCGAAATCCATAAAAGTCGTATTTTCGGTTTGCGTTCGAGTTGTGCAATCCAATTGTTCTTTTTTGTTACCAAGAGAGAAAAGATATAAATAGCTAATAGAAATAGAGAAATGATTTCACTTAAATAAATTGATTTAAAAAATCCATAGTTTGCTAGCTCTCCGACCAATATAATAGTAAGCAAAACTGCTATTATCTTCAGATACAAATTTGTTCTTTTGTGCTTTTTTCGAGTAAGCCAAATAAACATAAACCAGGCTAAATAAATTGTCGCCAGAGCAAAGAAAATAGTTGAAATATCTGAGATTAGAAAATTGAAATATGGCAGTTCGAAGCTATAAATTTTGTCATTATTCGGTAGAAAAATAATCAATAAATATACGAACAACTGCAAATAAAAAATACGAGTGAAATCAAATACAAACTTTTCATTAGGAAGGTCAATGTTTGTTTTTTGAAATTGTTCAGAAAAAAAGTAATAGATGAAAGCAGATAAAATAAGAATAGAGGAAAAAAAAGTCCAGTAAGAGAAAATGAAACTATCTTGTGGCAAAAAAAAGTAAAAAATCGTATCAACTGAAACACGCAAAAATATTAAAATTGCAACTAACGTTAGATAAATCGGCTTGCTAATATTGCTTAATAAATTCATATTCCATTTTCGATGTTTTGTCTTAATACGTATATCTGAAACAAAAGTTTCAATTATTTTTTCAGAAACAGCAATCGTTTGACATCGAAATTATTTTCGACAACAAGCAAATAGACACCTGCGGGAAAATAGGAAACATCTATTTGCAATATTGAATTATTAACAAATTCCTGAACAAAAATATTTTCAAGGATTAGATTATAAATACTTATTTTTGAGTGTATTGGAGAATTAATGCCTAAATCTATATATAATACATTATCACAGGGATTTGGGTATAACAAAACATTAAAGTTAGGTTCTTCTACTGTAACAAGATAAGAAATTACATCTGAGCAATTTGTGCAACCATTATATCCACGGACACAGACTTTATAGAGACCTGGAATATCAGCAATATACAAAGTTCCATTTGCGTTTGGAATAACCTGGTCATTAAAATACCATTGAATTGGCAAAGAATCAATTAAACAGGTAAATCGATTACCAAAAACACTAACTTCGGGCTTGGGCGGTCTTTCAATAACAGTTGTTCTAACAGTATCGGTATATCCCTCAAAACCATAACTATCGCGAACGTAGCAGAAGAAAGTATCAGCTGTAGAAACAAAAATAAAACGTTTATTGCTACCATTGTTCCACAAGTAGTAGGAAAATCCATAGCCCGCATCAAGAAGAACAGAATCGCCATCGCAAATTGTTGTCGAACCAAGCACCCTAATTTTTGGCTTGAATATGCCGCTAATATCTATATCGAACAAATCAGATAAAACCACACATCCTTCGCGAGTAGTTTCTTCCACAAGAAGTGAGCTATTTGGCGTATTATTCCATCGCACTGTAATTGTGTCGTTACCCTGACCCGAAAGAATTGTACCACCCTGAATTATCCAATTGAATGTGCTTCCGGGCGAACCTTCAACGATATATTCGTAAGACATTCCGGGTTTTACAATGCTTAATCCATTGATGATAGGTTTAGGGTAGGTCATAAAATAAACATTCATTGTATCAGATACGGCAATAAAACCAAGCGAATCAACAACTTTTACTGCATATTTTCCATTTTGAGTGACTGCAATTGTTCGGGTTGTATCGCCCGTAGACCAGAGATAAGCGGCATATCCTGCCCCGGCATCTAATAATAGTGTATCGCCGAAGCAAGGGGGGAATTTACCGATAGGTTTAATTCGGGGTTTAGGTATATTCCCAATTCTTACGGATACAAAGAGGGAATCAACACATCCAAATATTGAAGTGAAAACAACTTTTACTGAACCAATCGCAGTTGTATCAGCCCATTTAACTTTCAATTTTGCATTGGTTTTCTCTAAAATTTTTCCATTTGATACATACCAATCGGCGAAACCTTGATAATCGGATGTAAGAATGTATTCTTCCGTCGAATTGGAAAGAACTACAAATGACCCCGCAAGAGACAAACTCGGTTTAGAATGCAGAATAATATGCAGAGAATCTACCGCAAAATTTCCCATTTCATCTTTTGCCATAAGGTAGTATGTAGATGAATCAACTGGTTTTATAAAGGTATAGCAAGAATCGGGGTCCGCAACTCCATCAACGGGCAGCCAGAGATAAGAAATTTCGCCAATTCCACCAGTGGCTTTTGCGCCAACAAAAACGCTATCGTCCGAGCAAACATTAATAATTCTCGAACCCAAACTTTTTTCGAAGTCGAGCCCTATATAGTTAGCAAATAGTTTTGTTAAAAACATATCACTCAAATTATCAAATGCAGAATTGAATAACGCATCATCCGAAACGGGGAAATCGTTAGAATTAGTAAATCCTGCAATCCATATATATGCACTATCAGATGGAAGGACAGAATTAGCAATATCGTTGCGTTTTCCTCCAAGGTAGCTAATGTATGGGCAACCATTTAAATTTGGTGTTAGGCGTGCAACAAAGGCATCTGTGCTATCTGAGTAATTTTTTTGAAAAGCCATTGGTGTAGTTGGCAAATCTCGTGAAGTTGTAAATCCTGCTACTACCGGGAAACCATAATTATCAATAGCAATTGCTGCAATGCGTTCGCTTCCGGAACCACCAAAATATGTACTAAAATGGAGTGAATCGCCACTGAATTTGAGCTTCCCAATGAAAGCATCACCAGCGATAAAGCCTGAATTGATATTGTTGTATGTATTCTGGAAAGCATTTGTAGAAACAGGTAAATTTTCCGATTCGGTATAACCTGCAAAATAAATATTTGCGTTTTCATCGAGTGCAACAGAATAGATTGCATCACGTCCAGAACCGCCAAAATATGTTCCAAAGAATTTATCTGAACAGCTTGAATTAAGTTTAAAAATGAAGCCATCTCCCGTACTTGACGAAGGGACAGAATCAGCAATAATCTTCTGAAAACCGAACGAAGATGTTGGGAAATCCGAACTTCGAGTTATTCCAGCAATAACTGCATTACCTGAGGCATCAACAGCAATAGATTGACCGAAATCATCACCCGAACCACCGATATAAGTAGAATAAAGTAAATTGAAATTGCTGGAAAACTTCATTGAGAAAGCGTCGTTGAAAATATCAGTACCATTGCTGTTGAATGTAGTATCGAAAGCACCAGTAGTTATACGGAAATTTCTTGATTTAGTGTAACCGGCGATATAAACATTACGATTATTGTCTATTGCAATGGATTGAGGGAAATCATCGCTTGTTCCACCGAAAAGAGTTGAATAAAGTAGCGAATCGCCCTGAGGATTTAATACAGAGAGGAAACCGTCAATACCACCTATATCGAAAGTGTCAAGTGCGTTGGAAGTAAATGGGAATGAACGCAAAGATAAAGTATAGCCAGTAATATAAATATTTCCGAACTTATCAACTGCAACAGCTTCGGCTTGGTCGTTTCCCATACCACCTAAAAACGTCGAGAACAGAATATTTTTCCCGTCAGGTGTAAATTTTGTAACCACCGCATCATAAAAATCAGCAAATAGGTCGGAAAAAGTAGTGTCGTAGCTTCCAATTTTTGTTGGATAGTCAGCCGAACGGGTTCGTCCGACAATAATGATATTACCGGACGAATCCTTTACAATACCTCGCAAATAATCGAATGAGCTTCCCCCAAAATAAGTAGAATAGACAACGGGGTCTATTCTAATTGTTTGAGAACTGTCGTAATTATTCAGTGAAAATGAAATTGCTCCATCGAAGGTGAATGAAGACGGAATGTGTATTCTGCTTTCTTCTGAATATACATTTAAGTTAGAATGATGCTGCACAAGATTAGATGAAATAAAAGAGATTTGCTGATTATCAGTTAGGACAGAATCGGCACCATCAACGATGATTTTTATCTCGTTGGGATTAGCACCTGGGTACAAAAGAAAATCATAAGCAAAATACCCATTTTTTGAGTAAAGAAATAAATCGATATTATTATAGAGATTACGAACAATTAAAGTATCGTAAACTTTTGATGAAAAATGTTTAGAATTAGTGAAACGATTGAATATACGATTGTTCTGAGAAGCGGGCTTTACATTGAAATTATTGGCTTTGGAAAAACTTAGCTTCAAGGTAGAGCGACTAAATTTATTCTCGTTGAAGTAATCGAATAATATTTCACTATCGTTAATCCAAACGTTTGCATCCTTCGCTTGAAAGAGAAAACGAACATTTTCAGGAAATTGACCGTTGTTTTCTACAAAATTTGCAGATAAACTATTAGTATTTATAAATACAACACAAATTCCTAATAAAGAAAACAGTATTATCTTATTGAAATATACCATAACGATATTCTCGACATTTAATACAATAAATTTAACAAAAAAACAGTAATATTAAAAATAGGACTAATTTAATTCTAATCAAATGAGAATTGAACAAAATTAGCCACATTTACAAGGAAACATCATTTGGAATAGTTATTGATATAAATAAGATGATTTTTAGGAAACAATTTGAAAGGAGTTCACAATGATTATCAATGAAACAGACCCATCGAGAAGGTATCTTCCATTAGTTCAGCAGAAATTTGGGGAAAGTGCGACCACTCCCAAAGATGTAACTTTTGCTGATACTGTCAAGCAATTGATTGATGATGTAAATAAGATGCAAATTAGTTCAGCAGAGCAGACAGAAAAGTTGATAAAAGGAGAACCTGTGGATATTCACGATGTGATGATAACCGCTCAAAAAGCACGAACATCATTTCAATTACTAATGGAATTGAGAAACAAAGGACTTGATTTATACCGAGAAGTATTAAGAATGCAGGTATAAAATGGAGGAGAATATTAGCCAAAAATGATTTCGTGAACAAATACAAACAAGGTAAATTATGGCTGAAAATACATTCACAGAGCAAGTAAAAACATTTTATAAACGATTATCATTAGTTCAAAAATTGATAATTGGTGGTGTAATTGCAGGATTGATATTAGGTGCTGTTCTAATATTGTCCAGTAGCAAACCCGTTGAAATGGGAGTGCTATATAGCAATTTAGAACCATCCGATGCTGCCAAAATTGTAGAAAGCCTTAAAGCCAAAGGAGTGAAGTATCAACTTGGAGACAATGGAAATACGATATTGGTTGAGAAGACTCAACTATATGATACTCGAATACAGTTAGCAGGAGAAGGACTTCCATCTGAAAGCATAGTTGGTTATGAACTTTTCGACAAAACCAACCTTGGGATGAGCGAATTTGTGCAAAAATTAAATTATCGCAGAGCATTGGAAGGCGAACTTGCTCGAACAATTGGAACAATGGACGAAATAAAAAAAGTTCGTGTGCATTTGGTAATTCCCGAAAAGACTTTATTCAAAAAAGATGAGAAACCACCAAGTGCATCAGTAATTATTCACTTGAAAAGCGGTAGAAGTTTGAGCAAAATAAGCATTGAAGGTATACAAAATCTTGTTGCAAGTAGCGTCGAGGGACTTACAATTGATAAAGTAACAGTAGTAGATGGTAGAGGCAAAATTTTGTCTGAACCACCATTGGACAATTCCACTGTTACAGGGCTTACTCAAACACAGCACGATATACAGCGTCAGGTTGAACAGCACTACGCAGAAAAAGTGCAATCGCTTCTTGATGGAGTGCTTGGAGCGGAAAACTCGAAAGTTAGAGTGAATGCTGAGATTGATTTCACACAAGTTGAAAAAACAATTACAGACTTCGACCCTGAACGTCAGGTAATTCGTAGCGAACAAAACATTCAGGAAGTATCAGAAAGCACTGATTCACTGAGTTATCCAACGGTAAGCCAAGCAAAGAATGCTTCTAATGTTATTCAAAATTATGAAATATCCAAAACAGTATCTCATATTGTTGAAAGCACAGGAAATATTAAAAGGCTAACAGTTTCAGCAATAATTAATGGTTTAACGAAAATTGTAGATGATAATGGAGTAAAAAAGATAGAATATACTCCAAGAAAACAGGAAGAAATAGACCAATTAACGCTTGCAATTAAAAACGCAGTTGGTTACGACCCAAGTAGAAATGACCAGATTTCAGTCTTAAATGTTCCTTTTGATACATCGTTGCTCGAACAAGAAATCGAAGAACAACAGCCGGTTGTATGGTACAAAGATAAAGAAATTATCAAACTAATAGCTTTAATTGCAGCCATATTAATTACAATTATGTTGATGTTTGTGTTAATTCAGTCGAAATTTGTGAAAGATAGGTTACGAATTGCATTAGGATTGCCTAATCCGAAGTTATTAACTCAAGAAAAAATTGCAATTGAAGAAGAAGAAGAGGAACCTGAAGAACAGTTAGAAGATTTGAAATTAGA